>URGA01000067.1 GCA_900547275.1 uncultured Oscillospiraceae bacterium
AGCAAATAAAACCAATTGTTTTTTTTAGCCATTACTGCAACAGCCATTGCGATGATGAGAATTTTATTTTTCATTTTCAATACTTCCTTTCTTTTTAATAGGATGAACACTAAGATTGCTTAATATTCATGGTTTGACTGATTATTTTGTGAGTGTTCCGTTGTCAGAGTAGAGCAGGAGCATAATATCTTCTTCAACTCCCGTGGCGGCGTTGACGTAAATTAAAGCGTCCTCGCCTGTTTCCGACGACTGAACAGTGATTTCCCAGCAGGCGACTTCTTTGCCGTTATCCTTGGGAATAGTGCACTTCTTGGTATTTTTGATTGTCAGATACTGGCTTACAGCCTTTTCAGCTTCCTTTTCGCTTACTTTAAAATCCGGAATATCTCTGTCTTCATGGTTTGTAAGAAAACCCTTTGCTTCCAGAGAAACTATCGTTCCGTCGCTCATGGAAACGCCGACTTTGATTAAGTCTGAATAGCAGGTAACGCCGTCTTTTGAGTAGGCAAAGTTTATTGTGCAGACGTTGCCTGAAACTGCGTAATAACTGCTTTCCATATCTGTATATCCGATTTTGTCAAGATAAGCTTTTGCAAGATTGACTGCATTTTTTTCGTCTATTGTTGAAGTGCTTATTTTACCGCCGAATAGGATATAAGAGACGTAACCGCCGTTTTTCGTTACAGCCACTGTCTGCTGTGAGCGGGTGAAGATATATGCCGGCAGACGGCCTTCTTCATCGCTTTCCTGGCTTAACTCGCTTACATTGCATGAAAGCGCTTTTGCGGCAATTTCTTTGGCGTCGTTTTTGCTTATTTTTTTCGCGCCTTTAATCATTTTTGACTGCTTGTTGAGCACCGCGTCGGCGAAAGGTCCGTCATATAACAGCGTGGGGTAATCCTCAAAGGCTTCTTCAGCTGTTGTGAAATCTGTGCTGAGCGCCGGCATTGAAGTGTTGTCCTCAGCGCGCACGTTTCTTTCGGTAATTTCTCCGCCGTTGTTGCAGACGGTAAGAAGAGAGTCTATGCTTTCTCTGTACTTAGTGGCATAGGTCAAGAGAGTGCGAAGATTTTGGTGCTCATCGTCGCTTATCGTCTGACCTGCGTAAAGCTTTGATGAAAGGTAAGAAGAGTAATCGCCTGCCTGGCTGAGAAACTTGTATGTTCCGTCAAGATTCATCTGGTTTACAGGCAGTCTTGAAAGGGCGTCTTTCGCCTGATTAGTTTCGGTATAGAGATTGCGGCTGACGTCTGTTAGGGTTGTGGCAGAGTTTGCGTAAATGCTTTTTGTCAGGTCTGTTTCAATGCCGCTGAGACACTCAGACAGTTCCGACAGACTTTGGCGGTAATTGCTCTCAAGCTGCGCCCTGTAAGACTGAGCAGCCATGGCGCTGCTTATGCCGAAAGCTCCCAGAACAACAAGGATAGTCAGCGCAAAAGAGAATATCCGCACCGTATTTCTTTTTATCATAGAATGATACCTCGCTTGTGCGAAAAAATAAAAACAGTGTTTTCCTTTCTCGCTTTTAATTTTTTCTTTTAGTATTTTTAGCAGAAAATTGAAAAACATTCAAAAAACTGTTTAACTATGACGTAAAATTATGCTATACTATAAATAATTATATAACATGGGGTATTATGTAATGGAAGAACTGGAGAAAAAACGCATTGTTGTTAAAGTCGGAACGTCAACTTTAACACATGCAACGGGCAAAACTAATATTGCCAGAATGGCAAAGCTTGTTTCTGTTTTGTCTGATTTGAAAAATGAAGGCCATGAGGTAGTGCTGGTTTCCAGCGGCGCTGTAGGTATCGGCGCCGGCAAACTGGGAATGGCGGGCAAACCGAGTTCAACAAACGGACTTCAGGCCTGCGCCGCCGTAGGACAGTGCGAACTTATGTTTTTATATGACAAATTGTTTTCCGAGTATGGAGTTGTTGTCAGCCAGCTGTTGTTTACAGCGGACACGCTGGAGCACGAAACTGAAAAAGTACATCTTACAGATACGTTTAATCAGCTTCTTGAGTACGGTTCTCTTCCTATTGTAAATGAGAACGACTCGGTATCTGTTGACGAATTGCTCAACGGTGATAATGACTGCCTTTCAGCCAGAGTTGCAAAACTTATCGGGGCAGACCTGCTTATTATGCTGACTGATACGGACGGGCTGTTTACTTCAAACCCGGCGGAAGATGAGAACGCGCGTCTTATTGACCGTGTTGTTGAAATAAACGAAGATATATATTCTATCGCAGGCGGTGCAGGTTCAAAGGGCACCGGCGGCTTTGCTACAAAAATAAAAGCGGCGTCAATCGCAACGGGAGCAGGAATACCGGTTATTATTATGAATGGTAAAAAACCTACTTCTATATATAAAGCGATGGCGGGAGAACAAATAGGCACTTACTTTGAAGCTAACAGCAGGTGATGAAATGACACAGGTGATGAAAGAAATGGGAATCCGCGCCAAACACGCAGCGGGCGTTTTGGGCACGGTGACAACAGAACAGAAAAACAGGGCGCTGGAACAGATTGCTTCTGCGCTGAAAGAAAACCGTGAAGAAATAATAAAAGCAAATGAAATCGACCTTGAAAACGGAAGAAAAGCGGGAATGAGCGCCGCATTGCTTGATCGTCTAGCACTTAACGACCAGAGAATAGACGGGATGGCTCAGGGCTGTCTCGACGTTGTTGCTTTAGAAGATCCCTGCGGCAGAGTGCTTGAAGATTTTACAAGGCCAAACGGTCTGCACATTCAGAAAGTTTCTGTTCCCATGGGCGTTATCGGTATTATTTTTGAAGCTCGTCCAAACGTTACAGTGGACGCCGCGGCTCTTTGCCTTAAAAGCGGCAACGCCGTTATCCTCAGAGGCGGCAAGGAAGCTATAAATTCAAATATGAAGCTTGCCGAAATTATGAGAGACGCTTTGTTCTCAGTGGGCATTCCAAGGGACGCGGTGGCTCTTGTTCAGGACACTTCACGCAGTTCTGCTGATGAGATGATGCACATGAAAGGCTATATCGACTGCCTTATTCCGAGAGGCGGAAAAGGTCTTATTCAGGCGGTTTGCAGTTCTGCAACAGTTCCTGTTATTGAGACGGGCAGCGGCAACTGCCATATTTATGTTGATAAATACGCCGATATAGATATGGCTTCTGATATTATTTTTAACGCAAAAACTCAGCGAATCGGCGTTTGCAACGCCTGCGAAAGCCTTGTTATTCACGAGGATATAATTGACGCCGCTTTGCCGGCAATTAAAGTTTTGCTGGACGAAAAGGGCGTTGAGATAAGAGGTGACGCCAGAGCGATGCAGGCTTGCGACGGAATAATTGAGGCAACCGAAGAGGATTTTTATACAGAATATCTGGATTATATTATCAGTGTTAAAACCGTAAAAAGTCTTGATGAGGCGATTGAGCATATAAACAATTGTTCAACAGGCCACAGCGAAGCGATTATTACGGAAAATGAGGAGAACGCCCGTATATTTATGTCGCGAGTTGATTCGGCGGCTGTTTATGTAAACGCTTCAACGCGTTTTACCGACGGCGGCGAATTCGGACTGGGAGCAGAAATCGGAATTTCAACCCAGAAACTCCATGCAAGAGGTCCTATGGGCCTTCGTGAACTTACGACGGTAAAATATTTGATTTTCGGAACTGGGCAGGTTAGGTAAAATGAATTCAACTTTGGAAGAAGAAAAAATACAGCAAAGAGGAAAAAGGAAAAGACGAAAAGTTTTAAAAGGCATTCTTATGACGGTGGGAGTGATTATTGTTGCTCTCGCGGCGTTTGTGATAACCGTTAAATTATGCAAACCGGATTTTGACTTTACCGTTCTTATTCCTCAGTCGGCTGTATCGTTTATAAAAGAAGATGTCTTGAAACAGACGGAGCCTCAAACGGAGGCACAGACTGTTTCACAAACAAAAAAAGAGACAACAGTTGATTACGCTGATTATCTGCCGTTTTCTGAGTTTGAGTTTGACACGTCAAAACAGGGCAGTCAGGTCGGCAATATTCTAAATAAAACAAACGGAGCAGTAACTTTTAATGCTTCTTATATCTATTTCTCAGTTAAAGGAAGCGGAATTTATCGCTTTACTCCTTCGGAGGAGACAACGTCTAAACTCAAAGGTTCTGCTGATAATTCGTCGTCGCTTAATATAATGGAAGATTTCCTTTATTATGTTGATGATTCAAATCATACCCTTAAAAAAGTTTCTGTTTCCGGGGGAGACGCAAAAACCATTGCCAAAGATATAAAGCAGGCATATGGTTACAACGGGGAACTTTTCTGCATAACTACGGCAAACGCTCTTGTGCTTGTCAGTGCAGACGGCTCTGCTCAAACGACGCTTTATTCCGCCGGTGCGGACAAGGAACTTAGTTTTGTAGGCATTTCGCTCAATAGGGCATACTTTACGATTTATGACCAGTATGAAAACGAAGTGCTTTACGTTACTGTTGATAAAACAGGCTCCGACCGTCAGTATTTCAGAGAACCTACTAAAAAAGGCGAAATCACGTCTATGCAGCTGGAAAACGGTTTTTTCTATTATTATGAAATGACCGAAGAAGGCTCTTACAACCTTGTTCGCAAGAAATTCGGAAGTGAAAAAGAGGTTACTCTTCTTAAGGATGTAAGCAATACCGACTACCCGGTAATTTATGCAAACAGACTTTATTACACTGATTTTGACAAGGGTTCTTGCTATGCAATGGAGCTTAACATGAACTCGGACAAAAAGAAAAAAATGCTCTCTGTTTCAGACGCCGATAAAAGCGGCACTCTGGCAGTGGGATGCGGTTATCAGTACATATTCTTGATCGGCACCAAGACTGATTCGGGAGAAAAAGTTTATCGCTCCTCCTGTATCTATACTTCTGCATCCGCCGATAATATGATGGATTTCAAAAACGGCAAGTGGAAATTCTGATTGCTGATCTGCCGTTAATACTCGTGTAAAGGAACATTTTATTTTGGATAAGTATAAAAAACTGGCTTCCAATACAATAATTTTTGCAATAGGCACATTCTCTTCAAAGATTTTGTCTTTCCTGCTGATGCCTTTTGTAACCAGAATGATGGAGACCGGGGATTACGGCGCCGCTGATCTTATTCAGCAAACGGGCAACGTTATAATTCCCATCGTCTTTCTGGCGGTTAACTCGGCTGCTCTGCGCTTTTCCATGGACAAGGCGGCGGACAAGGCGGACGTTTTTACAGTTGGTGTAAGGACAACCTTAGGCGGGTTTATCGTTTTTCTGCTTTTTGCATACCCGATAAGTCTTATTAAGATCAACGACTTTTCACTCGGCTCATATATAGAACTGATTTACGTCTTTGTTCTTACCTCAGGAATGCGCCAGCTTTGCCAGCAGTTCGTAAGAGGAAGCGGCCATGTAAAACTTTTCGCCGTTGACGGAATACTTGCAACGGTTACGTATCTTGTATTTACAATGCTCTTCCTGGGCGTGTTTAAATGGGGCGTAAACGGTTATGTTCTCGCAATCGTTGCTTCGGATTTCTGCTCGGTTGTCTTCTTCTTTGTTACAGCCAAGCTTTATAAATACGTTAAACTAAGAGGAGTAAGCAGACTGACTTCCCACGGTATGCTTCGCTATTGTATTCCTCTTATACCGACCATTATTCTTTGGTGGATAATCAATGTATCAGACAGATATATGATAACTTATTTTATAGGTTCGTCTGCAAACGGACTTTATTCCGCGGCGTCTAAAATACCGAACCTTGTTATTATGTGTGCGTCTATATTTACTGATGCGTGGCAGCTTTCTGCCGTTGACGAGTACAACAATAAGGATACGGCGAGATTTTTCTCCAAGATTTTCCGCGTTTACTGCGGCGGAACATTCGCTGTTGCATCAGCGCTGATACTTCTGTGTAAAATTATTACAACTATTCTTGTGGCAGATTCTTACTACGAATCTTGGCGATATGTTCCTATTCTTATAATTGCCACAACTTTCTCCTGCCTTGTAAATTTCCTTGCTTCCGTTTATATGGCGGAAAAGAAATCAACAATGGCAATGCTTACCGCTTCCTCCGGCGCCGTTACAAACGTTGTGCTGAACTATGTTTTAATTCCGAAATACGGCGCAAACGGAGCGGCAGTGGCTACCGCTATTGCGTTTCTTGTTGTATTTGCGACCCGCAGTCTTAACACAAGGCGTTATATCAAAATCAATTACCAGCCGGTCATTCTTGCCTGCCAGACAATTGTGCTGATCTGTCAGTCTGTGGCGGCGCTTGTTTTCAAAGGCGTATGGTTCTATGTTGCAGAAGCCGTTCTTTTCGTTGTTATGCTGTTGATGAACCGCAGCCAGATAAGCGAACTTTGGAAACTTGTTACAACAAAATTCCTTGGAAGATTTAAAAAATCTTAGTATAGACGGCTGTCATTTGCCGTATGATGTATGTGGGTATTGATTTATAAGCGATTTTAGTATATAATCAACAAATGAAGTCGATTATTTCATCGATATTTTAATTCTTTTTGGAGGATTTGTATGAAATCAACAATTTCTGTGGCTCAAGCAAAGCGTTTAATTAACGACAAACTCAGTCACTTTTTCGGTGTTACTCCGAAGGAGGCCACAAACGAGCAATACTATAAAGCTGTGGCCATGATATTGCGTGAAATCCTTAGTGAGAAGAACAGTGATTTCCGCCAGGCGGCCGACAAGCAGAATTCAAAGCAGATCTACTATCTCTGCATGGAATTTCTTATGGGTCGTTCTCTTAAAAATAATCTTTACAATCTCGGACTTACCGAAGTTTTTGAAAAAGCTCTGGACAGCTTTGACGTAAAACTTGACAAACTTTATGACGAAGAGCCTGACGCAGGCCTTGGCAACGGCGGTCTCGGCCGTCTTGCAGCCTGCTATCTTGACGGACTTGCAACAAACGGCTTCCAGTCAATGGGATATTCAATCAGATATGAAGCCGGCATCTTTAAGCAGAAACTTATTGACGGCTGGCAGACCGAACTGCCCGATTTCTGGCTTCCCGGCGGTGAAGTATGGCTTGTTCCCCGTGAGGAGAGAGCTCAGCAGGTTCAGTTTGAAGGCCGCGTTGAGGAAAGCTGGGACGGTCCGTATCACACTGTAAAAATGATTGACTGCAATACAGTTACGGCAATTCCTTACGATATGTATGTAAGCGGTAAAGGCGACGGTGTTGCAAGACTTCGTTTGTGGGCCGCCAGAAAGCCGGAGCTTGATATGAGCCTGTTTAATCAGGGTGAGTATATTAAGGCTATGGAGCAGTCGGCAATGGCTGAGACCATAAGCAAGGTGCTGTATCCTGCGGATAATACTCCTGAGGGTAAATCTCTGCGTTTAAGACAGCAGTACTTCCTTGTATCCGCTTCCGTTCAGGATATAATTCACCGCCACCTGTCAAAGTACGGCACTCTTGATAATCTGCCGGAAAAAGTGGCTATTCATATTAACGATACACATCCCACAATGGCAATACCCGAACTCATGCGCATTATGCTGGATGAGTGCGGATATGACTGGGATACGGCTTGGAACCTTGTTACAGGAACTGTCGCTTATACAAACCATACGGTAATGAAAGAAGCGCTGGAATGCTGGAGCGAGGAACTCTATAAGCGTCTGCTTCCAAGAATTTACGAGATCACAAAAGAAATAGACAACCGCTTCAGAGCTTACGTCTGGGGCGCAACCCATGACGCGGAAAAGGTTGAAAGAATGGCCGTTATTTCCTGCGGCGTTGTTCGCATGGCCAACCTCTGCGTTGCAGGTTCTCACAGCGTAAACGGCGTTTCCGCTCTTCACAGCGAAATCCTTAAAGATACTGTATTTAACGATTTCTACACTGTAACACCTGCTAAATTTACAAACGTTACAAACGGTATTGCGTTCCGCCGCTGGCTCTGCCAAGCGAACCCGCTTTTGACCGACTTTATCACTGAGCTGATCGGCGACGGATTTATTACCAAGAGCGATGAACTTATTCGTCTTCGTGATTTTTCAGACGATAAGCAGGTACTCAGCCGACTTGCTGATATTAAGAAAGCCAACAAAGAGCGCTTTGCCCAGGTGGTTAAAAAGCAGAACGGTATTGACATTGATCCCAATTCAATTTTTGACGTTCAGGTCAAGAGACTTCATGAATATAAGCGCCAGCAGCTTAATGTTCTGAATATTATCGCTCAGTACCGTGCATTGAAAGCAAATAAAGATATGGATTTCGTTCCGAGAACATATATTTTTGCTTCAAAAGCGGCTCCCGGCTACTTCATGGCAAAGAAGATAATTGAACTTATCGACGCGCTTGCAAAAGTTATCAACAACGACCCTGACGTTAACGACAAGATGAAAGTCGTTTTCATGGAGAACTATTCTGTATCTCTTGCAGAACTCCTTATGCCTGCCGCGGATATCAGCGAACAGATCTCACTTGCCGGCACGGAGGCTTCCGGAACGGGCAACATGAAACTTATGCTCAACGGTGCTGTAACTCTCGGTACTATGGACGGCGCAAATGTTGAGATTTACGACGCTGTCGGCGAGGACAATATATTCATCTTCGGCATGAAAACACCTGAAGTTGAAGCCCTTAAACGCAACGGTTATCATCCGATGAATTATGTAAATAACAACGAGGTGCTTAAAGGCGCTATCGATATGATTCAGTACGGCATCAACGGCAAGCAGTTCAACGAGATTACTTCTTCTCTTGTAAATGTTGACCCGTATATGGCGCTGGCTGACTTTGCTGATTACCAGAAAGTTCAGGAAGAGACAGCGAAGGCATATCTTGATAAAGAGAGATTTGCCCGCATGAGCCTTATGAATATCAGCGGTGCAGGTGTATTCAGCGCAGACCGTTCCGTTATGGATTATGCTGAGCGTATTTGGCATACTCAGCCCGTAAAGATTGAAAAGCCTGCGGAAAAGAAAGCGGCAAATAAGGCAGAAGAACCAAAGACTGCAAAAAAATCTTCAAAGAAAACAGCTGAAAAGGTTCAGGAAGCAAAACCTGCCAAGAAAGCAGAGAAAAAGTCAGAAACTGCAAAATCTGAAAAGAAAGCGGAGAAAAAGACTGAGACGGCAAAAACTGCTAAGAAAACAAGCGAAAAAGCCGAAACAGTAAAAACTGCCGCTAAGGCTGAAGATAAAAAGGAAGTAAAGACTGCAAAGGCAGAGACTGTTAAAAGCAGTTCAAAGAAGCCTGAAGCAAAATCTTCCTCAGCTAAAAATACTGCCAAAACAAGCAAAAAGAAATAATCACTAATCACTTTCCCCCTCGTTTCAGAGGGGGAAATGTGCTGTAAAACAGGGGAGTAGGAATGCGGATTTTTAACGCCAGAGACAAGGAGTATAAATCAAAAATAAGCGCCATTGCCACTGATGAAAAGGTTAAGTTTCGTATTATCGTTGCCAGAGACATCAGGTGCAGCGGCTCTCGGCTTGTTGTCACAAAAGAAGGGGAAACCCCTGTATATTACGGAATGTTTTGGGCCGGAATGTGCGGCGACTATGACGAATACTGGGAACTGCATTTTTATGCAACGACTCCAGGACTGTATTTCTATCATTTTGAACTTGATACCCCATGGGGCGTTCATTTTATTAGAAATGCAGGCAACGGCTCAGGCGAGTTTTTGCCCGACGGCCCTGATTTCCAGCAAACTGTATATGACAAGAATTTTCATGTTCCCGATTTCCTTAAAGGCGGCCTGATTTACCAGATATTCCCCGATAGATTTTATAACAGTGGGGAAGAAAAAAAGAACGTGCCCCATGAGCGTGTAATGAGAAAGTGGGGCGAAGAGCCTTACTGGGACGAACAGCAGATGAACGGCGTCTGGAACAACGATTATTTCGGCGGCGACCTTAAAGGTATAGAAGAAAAACTGCCTTATATAGCGTCTCTCGGCGTTACTGCTATTTATCTCAATCCGATTTTCGAAGCCCATACAAACCATCGCTACGATACGGGAGATTATGAGAAAATAGACTGCCTTTTAGGTACGGAAGACGACCTTAAAAGTCTTTGTGCCCAGGCTAAAAAACTCGGAATAGGAATTATCCTTGACGGCGTTTTCAGCCATACGGGCTGTGACTCTAAGTATTTTAACCTGTATGGTCATTATCCTAATCCCGGCGCTTATAACAGCACCGAAAGTCCCTACTATAGCTGGTATAAATTCGGCGCTGACCGCGACGATTACAGAGCTTGGTGGGGAATAAAACTGCTTCCCGAAGTCAGGGAAGAGGACCCTTCATACCGCAGGTATATTTGCGGTGAAAACGGAATTCTGCGCCGATGGATGAGGTGCGGAATAAGCGGCTGGCGCCTTGATGTTGCAGACGAACTTCCGGATATTTTTCTTGACGATCTCAGAAGAACTGTTAAGGACGAAAATCCAGAAGCTGTTATTATCGGAGAGGTTTGGGAGGACGCAACAAATAAGTTTGCCTACGGTCAGCGCAGGCGTTATCTTCTCGGCGACCAGTTGGACAGCGTTATGAACTATCCTTTCGCGTCGGCAATCCTTCGCTTTGTGCGTTACGGAGACGGCAACGCGTTTATCCGGTCCGTAATGTCAATAGTGGAGAACTATCCTCCGCAGGTTTTGAATATACTTATGAACCATATAGGAACCCACGATACAATGCGCGCAATTACCGCGCTGGCGGGGGAGGACTGCAGCGGCAGAGGAAGGCGCTGGCAGCACGATCATAATATTATGCCAAAAGACGCTTATGAGAGAGGTGTATCCCTGCTTAAACTGGCTTCTTTGATCCAGTATATGCTTCCCGGGGTTCCGTCCCTTTATTACGGCGACGAAGCGGGAATGCAGGGAATGAAAGACCCCTTTAACCGCGGCTGTATGCCCTGGGGAAGCGAGAATAAAGAACTGCTTAAATGGTATCGCCGTCTGGGTGAAATTCGCAAAGGCTGTAAAATGCTTGCTGACGGTGAATTTATTCCGCTTTATGCTGATTATGATACTGTCTGCTTTGAACGCAGAAGTGAAAAAGGGCGTATGCTGGTTTGCGTTAACCGCGCAGGAGCGGAGAAAAAAGTAAATGTTGACAGCGTTTGGAACAACGGTTATCCGTTTTTTGACAGCGTTTGCCGGGATGGCGTGCTCACTGTTAAGCCTCTTGACTGCGCGTTATTTATGTGCGACTGACTTGTTCGGCGGCAACTTTTGTGTTGCCGCCGCTTCTTA
>URGA01000068.1 GCA_900547275.1 uncultured Oscillospiraceae bacterium
AGCATATCGTTCTGCCGTGGAGGAAACAGATTCGTTCAGAATTATAGAATGTTTGTGAGTTTGACCAAAAATGGAGACTAAAACGGGCATATATAAAGTTTTCGCTTTATATATGCCCGTTTTTCATGCAAAATGTTAGCCCTCCGCAAGATTTCCTGTGTAAAGCTGATAATATTTTCCTTTTTCTTCCATGAGTTTGTCATGGTTGCCGCGTTCGATGACGCGTCCCTGCTCTAATACGATAATGCAGTCACTGTTCTTGACTGTGGAGAGGCGGTGGGCGATCACGAACACGGTACGACCCTTCATGAGGTTGTCCATGCCGGCCTGCACCACTTCCTCGGTGCGGGTGTCGATGGATGAGGTGGCCTCATCAAGGATCATGGCCGGCGGGTCTGCCACTGCGGCGCGTGCGATGGAGATCAGCTGGCGCTGGCCTTGGGACAGACCGGAGCCGTCGCCTTCGAGCACGGTCTGGTAGCCGTTGGGCAGCATGCGGATGAAGCCGTCCGCGTTCACCAGTCGCGCGGCCTCGATGCATTCCTCATCGGTGGCGTTCAGTCGGCCGTAGCGGATGTTGTCCTCTATGGTTCCTGTAAACAGGTGGGTATCTTGAAGCACAAGCGCCATGCTTCGGCGCAGATCGTCTTTTTTGATTCGCTTAATGTCTATTCCGTCGTATGTTATCGTGCCTTCCTGAATATCGTAAAAGCGGTTAATAAGGTTTGTGATTGTTGTTTTACCAGCGCCCGTTGAGCCTACAAAGGCTATTTTCTGGCCTTCTTTGGCGTAAAGGCTGATATTTTTCAGCACGACTTTTTCCGGAACATATGAAAATGTTACGTCGGTAAATACAACTGCGCCCTTTACAGGAATTCGCTTGTCTCCGTCAATCCAGTTCCATGTTTTCTTGCCGTTTTCTACTGTTTCTTCCAGAGTTACAGTGCCTTCGTCAACCTCGTAGTCCATATCCATGATTTCAAAAACACGTTCTGCGCCTGCAAGAGCGGAGAAAATGTTGTTCATCTGGTTTGTTATCTGGTTGATAGGCTGGCTGAACTGCTTTGAGTAAGAAAGAAAAGTAAACAGCGTACCTGGAGTTATGTGGCCTGAGATTGCCAGAAGTCCGCCGATTACAGCGATAGCGCCGTAGCAGACATTGTTGAGCCCGTTCATTGTGGGGCCGATAGCGCCTGCGTAAAAGTTGGCGTTTGTTGCAGATTTGCGGAATTTTGAATTGTTTTCCTCAAACTGGGCGATAACCTGCTTTTCGTGGTTGAAAGCCTTTACGACTTTCATTCCTTCGATTGACTCCTCGATAGTTCCGTTCATTTCGCCAAGTCTTGCCTGCTGGGCACGGAAGTGCTTGCGTGTCTTCTTGCTAAGGAAAAGCGAAGCCAAGACGATAATTGCGAGAAATACAAGAGAAACGAGGAAAAGCTGGGGAGAAAGTACCAGCATTGCCGCTATAAGTCCGATAAACGTAAAACAGGATGAAAGCAGCTGTACTATTGACTGTTCCAGCATGTTCTGAACGTTGTCGATATCGTTTGTAAAGCGGCTCATGATTTCGCCGTGGGTCTTGCTGTCAAAGTAGCGCAGAGGCAGACCCTGAAGGTGATTAAATAATTCTTTTCTTATTTTATTAGTCGTTTTATAAGCTACGCTTACCATAATTCTGCTTTGCAAAAAGTTAAAGAGAGCGGCGCCGAAATAAAGCGCTGAAAGTAAAGCAAGCTGTTTTATAAGTCCGCTTCTGTCAAAGACGGGGTAGATATAGTCGTCGATGATGGGGCGCAGCTGGTAAGACGCTAAAATCGAGCAGGCTGTTGATAAAATCAGCATCAGAAAAACGAAAAACAATAGCAGTTTGTTGCTGCCCATGTATTTCATTATACGGCCAAAAGTAGCTTTGGTGTTCTTAGGTTTTGCAAAGGCATGTTCGCCATGCCCGCCTCTCATAGGTCCCGGCATTATTCGCTCACCCCTTTCTGCTGAGTTTTGTAAATTTCCTGATAAATTTCGTTGCTCTTAAGCAGTTCATCATGCGTTCCTGAGCCTTTAATCTCGCCGTCGTCCATAACAAGGATACGGTCTGCGTTCTGAACAGAGGAAACGCGCTGGGCAATGATAAATACGGTTGTGTCTTTCAGTTCGTTGTAGAAACTTTCGCGGATCTTTGCTTCTGTTGCAGAGTCAACAGCCGAGGTTGAGTCGTCGAGAATAAGGATTTTCGGCTGTTTTATTATAGCTCTCGCTATACAGAGCCTCTGCTTCTGACCGCCGGAAAGGTTAAGACCGCCCTGGGCAAGATTTGTGTCATATCCGTCAGGCTGTCTGCGGATAAAGTCGTCCGCCTGGGATGATTTGCACGCCGCTACGATTTCTTCGTCGGTGGCGCCCTCTTTACCCCAGCGGATATTGTCTCTTATCGTTCCGCTGAACAATACGTTTTTCTGGAGCACTACGCCTATCATGTCGCGCAGCTTTTTTATGTCGTAGTCCCTGACGTCAACGCCGTCAATAAGCACCTGACCGGACGTTACGTCGTAAAGTCTGGGGATAAGATTTACCATGCTGGATTTGCCGCATCCTGTACCGCCGACTATTCCTATTATTTCGCCCGGATTGGCCGTAAAGCTTATATTTTCAAGAATATTGTCGCCGCTGGTTTCAGTTGAATAGCGGAAAGATACGTTGCGGAATTCAACTTTGCCTTTGCCGTCGCCTTCAAGGGTCTTTTCTTTTTCCTTAACGTCAATGTCCGTATCAAGAACTTCTTTTACACGGTCTGAGCAGGCCTTAGCTCTGCCTACCATTATCAGTATCATTGAAACCATAACAAGGCTCATGAGTATCTGCATCAGGTAGTTGGAGAATTTAGTAAGTTCGCCGACAGTCATTGTGCCGTCGTTGATGTTGTTGCCGCCTTTCCAGTAAACGAAAACGATTGCGGCGTTAAAAATAAGCATCATAAGCGGCATTGCCGTAACGATAAGTCCTGCGGCCTTTGCGCCCTGGCGTGCAAGCGCGTCGCTGGCGTCCTTGAACTTCTCTTTTTCGTGGTCCTGTCGAACGTATGCTTTTACTACTCGGATGCCGATAAGGTTTTCCTGAACAACGCGGTTTACGTTGTCTATCCTCTTCTGCATTTTCTGGAACATCGGGAAACCGAATTTCAGAATTATAAGGACAGCCACAACGATTATCGGCAGGATTGCAACAACGATAAGGCTCATTTGCGGGTTAATCGTAAGGATATAAAACGCCGAAATGATTATAAGCGCGGGAGCGCGCACAAGCATGCGAAGTGACATCATAATTATGTTTTGCAGCATAGTTACGTCGTTTGTAAGGCGCGTTGTCAGCGAAGCTGTTGAGAAAGTGTCAATGTTTTTAAAGCTGAATGTGCTTACTTTGTCAAACAGAGCGCTGCGCAGTTTATATGCGAAGCCCTGTGAAGCGATTGCGGAAGTTTTCATGCAGACAAGACCGCCGCACATTCCGATAAACGCTGTTAGGAGCATCAGCAGACCCCATTTTATAACGTATTCCTTGCCGCCGTCTCCGTTTACGCCGATATCGTAAATGTTTCCCGCAATATCCGGAAGACGGAGTTCGCAGAATACCTCGCAGCACATTCCGATAATGCCGATGATTACCATGTGCCAGTAGCCGTTCATGTATGTTCTCAGTTTACTTTTCATCGTACGCAACGACCTCCTTTTTCATGTTTTCCACTGCTCTTTGAAGCAGTGCATAGAATTGCTTTCTTTCTTCATCGCTCATTCCGGCAGTTATCGTCTCTTCCTGTCGGTCGCATCTCTGTTTGAGTTTGCTTGTGCAGGCCTTTGCCTTGTCTGTAAGGTATAGGTGGGCGATTCTGGCGTCTTTTTCGTCCGGAACTCTTTTGATAAATCCGGCCTTTTCCATTCGCTTTACAGATACTGATACCGTAGCCAGAGAAAGGCGGAAAAATTCTGCCAGCGCCGAAGCTGTTATGCCTTCCTGACGCTCGATTGTAATTATCATATGCTCCTGACCGGGGAAAAGACCGCTGTCAGCAAATGAATTGTGAAAATCGCGCTTAAAAAGCCTCGCAAGTTCAATTATAAGCGGAGCGTACTTGTCTCTGGGCAGTTTCTCCGTATCCATCGGCAAATGAGCGAATTCAGTTGGAAATTTGTTGCATTCTTTCATTTTTATCTTCTTTTCCTAAATAAAGTTAGTCGGCTAACAATCCGTAACAAGACGTATTATATCATCTGAAATTTATAAGTCAATACTTAATAGCGATTTCGGTCATTTGCGTGAAAAAAAGTATTGTAATTCTTCTTGTTTTTGGTGGTTTTGCGGTTTTTTTATACACGGTGTTGATATAAAAAAAGCTTTGTGATAGAATAACCACTTGAATTGAGGGAGCGCCATGAATTTATATGATTATAATACAATAAACAAAATATTAAGCAGTCATGGTTTTACGTTTTCAAAAGCGCTGGGTCAGAATTTTCTTATTGACAGCAGTGTTTGCCCCAGAATGGCTGAAAGCCTCGGCGCGGATGAAAAGACTGGCGTTATCGAGGTAGGACCCGGTATCGGTGTGCTTACAAAGGAACTTTCAAAGGTCTGCGGACGTGTTGTCAGCATTGAGCTGGACAAGCGTCTGCCTGCGGTGCTTGCCGAAACGCTTAAGGATTGCCCCAATGTAAATATCGTTGAGGGCGACGTTATGAAATTGGATCTGGATAAGCTGATAAACGAGTATTTCAGCGACATGACTTCCGTTAAAGTATGCGCAAATCTCCCTTACTATATAACCTCCCCGGTTATCATGACCCTGCTTGAAAGCAAGCTTAATATTGACGAAATCGTTGTTATGGTTCAGAAAGAGGCTGCCCAGCGTCTGTGCGCAGAGGTGGGCACGAGAGATTCCGGCGCAGTAACGGTTGCGGTAAGGTATTACGCTGAGCCTGAGGTGCTTTTTTCGGTTGACAGAAGCAGTTTTTACCCCAGTCCGAATGTTGATTCGGCTGTAATAAAACTCAGTTTGAGAAAAGAGCCTGCGGTGCCTCTTAAAGATGAAAAAACTTTCTTTTCCGTTGTAAAATGCGGCTTTGCCCAGAGAAGAAAAACTCTTCTCAACAGCCTTGCAAATACAATGGGGATAAAGAAACAAATCGTTTCCGAAGCAATGAAAGAAGCTCAGCTTCCGGAAAATATCCGAATGGAAAAACTGACAATGGAGCAGTTGGCTCTGTTGTCTGACATAATTTTTGAGATGAAATCAGGCGAATAAATGAAAGATAATACAAAAGTATTTGAAGAGTACAGCGTGCCCGCGGCGGTGCGTACCCTTGCTGTTCCCAGTATGCTGGGAATGCTAATCAATATTGTTTATAATCTGGCTGATACTTTCTTTGTAGGCCAGACAGGCGACGCAAATCAGGTAGCGGCCGTTTCCGTAACGATGCCGCTGTTTTTGCTTTTTATTGCCTGCGGTAACCTTTTCGGCGTAGGCGGATGCGCTTTCGTAAGTCGTTCACTGGGCGAAGGCAACAGAGACAAGGTAAAGACAATCAGCGCTTTTTGTATTTACAGTGCAATTGCGCTGGGCATTGTTATGACAGTTGTATTCCTTGTGTTTAAAGAGCCGATTCTTTATGCGGTAGGCGCTTCTGATATTACTGTGGGCTACGCTTCCGATTATCTTAAATATGTGGCTATCGGCTCTCCGTTTATTGTAACCGCCGTTATGGTGGGCAACCTGGTAAGAGGCGAGGGTGCCGCAAAGGAGTCAATGTTCGGAAGCGTTATCGGTCAGCTTGTCAATATCGTGCTTGACCCGATATTTATTTTAAATGCAGGCGACAATCTTTTCGGCTTTAAAATGCCCTTTGGTCTCGGCCAGGGCGTTGCAGGCGCCGCAATCGCAACCGTTATCGGCAACGTTGTTACGGTAGTTTATTTCCTTATCTATTTCCTGCGCGGAAAATCAATACTTTCAATTACACCGAAGCGTTACAGCGCAAAGAACGGTATTGCAAAGGGCGTTATAACCGTAGGAATGCCTGCTACGATAAACAACCTGCTGATGAGTTTTTCAAATATTCTTATCAATGTATTTCTTCAGGCTTACGGCGACGACGCGGTGGCGGCTATGGGCGTTGCCATGAAAGCAAATATGCTTGTAACGATGCTGCAGCTTGGCCTTGCCCAGGGTATTCAGCCGCTTATCGGCTACTGCTACGGTGCGGGCAACTATAAGCGAATGAAAAAGAGTATGGGCTTTTCCTGCGTCTGCAACATTATTTTGGGTACAGTAGTAACGATAATTTATTTCATATTTACCCGCCAGGTAGTGGAGCTGTTTATAGACAACGAAAACGTTGTTCATTACGGCGTGCTTATGCTTCGCGCTCTTATGGCTTCCGGTCCTGTTATCGGCTGTATGTTCGTGCTCAACTTCTCTTTCCAGGGAATGGGCAAGGGCGTTCAGAGCATGATACTTTCTTTAGGACGACAGGGTGTTATCTATTTCCCGCTTCTTATAATAATGAATAAATTTGTGGGTCTTGAGGGCATTATTTGGGCTCAGGCGGCGGCAGACTTTGCCTGCGTAATAATGAGCGTTATCATGTTCATTTTTGTTATGAAAGGTCTTAACGAAAAGGAGAAACACTTAAAGCTTGAAAAAGCGGAATAAATCAGCAAGTATTTACAATATGAAAAAAGGATGGAAAAATCATGTATAATTCAAAACTGAGAAAACGTGATGCAAAAGCGCTTCAGGAATATCTTGATACGGCGCTTATTTCCCATCCTCTTTTTATGTATTATTGTCTTGATAAGTCAAAGCGCTCAAAGTATATTGACGCTTTTCTCGGTTATCATCTGCCGAAATGGGCAAAGACGGGCAGTGTTATTATCGGACCGAATAAGCGCTCTGCGGCCGCTCTTATAGCAAAGGAAGATTTTGAGTTTTTCTTTATCGGGGCAAGGTCGCTTCCGCTGTTGCTTATCGCCAGCGGAACCCGCGAACGTCTTCACCGCAAGGTTACCAAAAATATTGTGGGAGTGCTTGTTCCCTCGGGAATGCCTGTAAAAGTGCTAACTATTTTCGGCGACACATTAAAGGATAAGGACGACATTATGGCGCTTGTAAAACAGGCGGCGCAGCAGGCAAAGGAAGAAAATTTTGTTTTGGTATATGAAACGTTTTCCCGCCGACTTATTCCTGATATGGAAAAGCTTGGATTTGAAACCGGCTATCAGCGCAATTTTATGGATACAAGATTTATCCAGACGCTTATGACTTTTAATATCTGAATAATTAAAAGACCTGACTTGTAACAGCAAGCCGGGTCTTTATTGTATATAAAGATAAAACGAAAAGCTCCGCAGCGTAGCACTGCGGAGCTTTTCGTATAGAGGATATATGAAAAGAAAGAAAAAAGTCAAATGTTTTTCCGTTTCTGAGCTTATAATACCATTGAATTTTGAATAAAGCATTCAGAAAATATTAACTTTTTATTACTAAATCAATTCCCCCGAATATATTTGACACGAGTATTGTAATATTACATCCGTTTCAGTCGGATAATCTTGCCTGTGAACGGTCTTGTCAAATCAAGACTTATGCCCACGTTCATAAGATAACTGCCGCTTTTTGTAAACTGACAGTCGTCAAAAGATACGCAGTAATCGGCGTCGGCGTCAAGACCCTTGAAAAGTACAGTGCGCAGACGGTCGTTGAAAAACGAAGTTGCGGGCGAGCAGACAAAAACAACGCTTTGGCTGTCGCTGTTATACTGAGTGGCGTAAAATCCGTTGTTTTCATACGTTGCCAGGCGGTAAAAATCGCCGAACTGAACGGTGTTTCTGATCTCCTTATAAAGGGCAACATATTTCTTTGATTTTTCAATCTCTTCTTTCGTGTATTCGTGGAGATTGCCGCCCAGCGACAGTGAGCCCTGCATTGAAACGATAAAGCGGAAGTCAAGATCGTTTGAACGTTCCCTGCGGTTTGTGTCAGTAACCCAGGCGCGCATACATTTTATCGGGTAGAGCATTGAGTAGCCCTCCTGAATATAAAGGCGGTCAACCGGGTCCGTGTTGTCTGAGGTCCATACCATGTCGTAGTGGCTCAGCGCGCCCAGCTCTGCTCTTCCGCCGCCTGAGGCGCAGCTTTCAATCTGAAGTCCCGGGTGTGCCGCTTTAAGCCTGTCAACTATGTCGTAAACGGCGGTAACGTGGCGGTACCAGAGTTCCTGTGGGTTTTGAAGATTTTCCGCTCCCGTTTCTGAAAACGGTCTGTTCATATCCCACTTGATATAACTGATGTCGTATTCATTGAGCATTGCGTCAAGACGGTTGAATATATATTCCTGAACGTCAGAGCGGGTCATGTTCAGCACAAGCTGGTTTCTCATAAGCTGGGCTTTTCTTGTGGGGTAATGGTAAGCCCAGTCGGGGTGTTCCCTGAATAAGTCTGAGTCGGGGTTTACCATTTCAGGCTCAAACCAAAGACCGAATTTCATTCCCAGCGCCTTTACACCGTCAATGAGGGGCTTGAGCCCGTCTGGGAATTTTTCTTTGTTAACGAACCAGTCGCCAAGTCCGGCGTGGTCGTCGTTTCGCTGTCCGAACCAGCCGTCGTCCATAACGAACAGCTCGCAGCCTATGTCAGCGGCAATCTTCGCAAGTTCAAGCTGGTCTTTGCAGTTTACGTCAAAGCCGGTTGCTTCCCAGCTGTTGTAAAGAACGGGAAGCGGCTCTTTGGCAAATTCTTTGGGCAGTATGTTATCAACAGCGTATCTGTTCATCTGGTTGCTCATTTCGGCAAATCCCTGTGTATAGCCGCAAAATACAGAGGGCGTTGTGAATGTTTCGCCGCTTTTCAAAGTGTATGAAAAGTCCATGTCGCTGATACCGGCAACTGCACGCGTAACTCCGGCAAAATCTCTTGAAATTTCAATTCTGAAATTTCCGCTCCATGCAAGTGCGCCGAAGTAAACGCCTCCGTGGCTTTCATCGGCGTTCTGCGAAAGAATAAAATAAGGGCAGTTTCCGTGGCCGGTGTTGCCTTTTCTGCTTTCGTATGTAAGCACTCCGCTCTCAACAGGTGTTTTTGTAAGGCGGAATTCGCTTGCCCAGGCGCCGTTGGCGTTGGTTGAAATATACGGCTTTAGCGATGGAAAATTGAATTCGCCCGATGATATTTTGTTAAGAGTAATATCTTTGTCAGAATTGTTGGCAATGCGAACAGATCTTTCAATAATATCACTGCGGTCTGTAATACGGTAAACAAGTGTTGCCTCAAGCGAGTATTCTTCGTCTTTGAGCGTTATCTCAAGGCGGGAGCCGTTTTCTTCGTCGAAAACGCTGAAATCTGAATACTGAAGTTCAGCCTGGCGGCATCCGTCCGAAAAAGCAGCGGCAAACGCGCT
The DNA here is from genome assembly GCA_900547275.1 of uncultured Oscillospiraceae bacterium. GTDB lineage: Bacteria > Bacillota > Clostridia > Oscillospirales > Acutalibacteraceae > CAG-217. Next base: position 9,447 of record URGA01000068.1, read on the forward strand.
GGGACGATAAACGACGCCTCCGTATGTCATGTATTCATATTTCGCAAAATCCGCTCCTGAGTGATTTGAATTCCTTTCTTCAGTCTCCGAGCAAAAATAATCTTTAACTTTGCATTTTCCGCCCCAGTGGAGATGGCGCAGATGTCCTTCACGGTTAACAGCCATAACGTAATGGGTGTTTTTCGTTTCCAGAACAAAAAGGTTTTTTTCGGTGTAAACAGACATATAAATCCTCCTTTTGTTCACAATATATCATAACGGATTTTAATTGACAAGCCATATTTAAATTGGTATACTAAAAAAAGAAAAATCTGTCGAAGGTGTTGGATATGGATAAAAATAAAGTTCATCTTAAGATATGCGGTTCAAGTTATACCGTTATTACCGATGACGACCCCGGCTATGTTGAAGAACTGGCTGAGGAAATCAATAAAGAGATGAAAAGCATCATAAATGAGAACCCCAGTTTGTCCACTACGCAGGCGGCAGTTCTTGTTGCGCTGGATCGCTCCGATTCCGCCAAAAAATCCACCGCGTCTGCGGATAATCTGCGCGCCCAGATCAAGGATTATCTTGAGGACAGCGCCCGCGCCCGTATGGAAGTGGACGTGGCCAGAAGAGAGATTGAGCGCCTCAACAGGGAAATCAGCGCTCTGCGTGAAAAAATTGCGGGGAAATAAGTCTCTATGAAATTTGAAATTTTGGCTCCTGCGGGAAGCATGGAGTCTCTTGTTGCCGGTGTTCGCTGCGGCGCTAACGCGGTCTACCTTGGAGGGCAGACCCTTAACGCAAGGCGCAATGCCGGCAATTTTGACGATTTTCAACTGAATGAAGCGGCGCTTTACTGCCGTCAGCGTGGGGTCAAGGTTTACTTGACCCTTAATACTCTTGTGGGCGACGGGGAATTTTCCCTTGCGCTCTCCCAGGCTGAAAAAGCGCTGAAAAGCGGCGTTGACGGTTTTATTATTCAAGACATGGGTTTGGCTTTTGCAATTCATAAAGCGTTTCCGAACGCCCACCTCCACGCTTCAACCCAGTGCTCTGTGCTGTCGCCGTCAGGTTTTAAGGCTCTGGAAAGAGCGGGCTTTTGCCGCGCTGTTGTTCCCCGTGAGATGACGGCAGAGGAGATAATGCAGGTAAGAGCCCAGACCGATATGGAGCTTGAAATGTTTGTCCACGGAGCGCTTTGTATGTGCGTCAGCGGCCAGTGCTATCTGTCGTCCGCTATCGGGGGCAGAAGCGGAAACAGGGGACTTTGTGCCCAGCCGTGCCGCCTTCCTTTTTCTGCTGACAACAGCAAAAGCTGTGATTTGAGCCTGAAAGATTTAAGTCTTATTGACCATCTGAAAGAGATTGGAGATATCGGCGTTTTGTCGCTTAAGATTGAGGGGAGGATGAAACGCCCTGAATATGTGGCGGCGGCTGTTACCGCAGTAAAAAAAGCGGTAGATTTAAGTTTAGACGATGAAACCAGAAGTATGCTTCAAAGGGTGTTTTCCAGAAGCGGATTTACCGACGGATATTTTACCGAAAAAACAGGAGCGCCTATGTTCGGTGTGCGCCGCAAGGACGATGTTAAAGCTGCGGCAGGGGCTTTGAAAACACTTTCACACCTTTATGATAAAGAAAAGCCCCTTGTCCCCGTTGATATGACATTTGTTTGCCGTGAAGATGAAAAGTCGGTGCTTACAGCGACTGTCGGCTCCCGCCCCGTTTCCGTCCTAGCTCAGGTT
>URGA01000069.1 GCA_900547275.1 uncultured Oscillospiraceae bacterium
TTCTACCATAGGAGGTGCTTTTTTTCTATTGTCCGTTTTTCACGGTCTTGTTCACAAAACCTCTGCTTTTTCTTATTCATAGAAATTATTAATAAGTAACTTCCTTAAAATCCTCGCCGTTTTCAATTGCGGTTATCTGGTCAATTCTTATCTGGTGGCGGCCGCCCTCAAACTCTGTTTTAAGGAATACATCGGCAAGTTCGATAGCAAGGCCTGCGCCGACTACTCTAGCACCCATGCAAAGAACATTTGCATCGTTGTGAGCGCGTGTATACTTAGCGCTGAAATAATCAGAACAGCAAGCTGCTCTTATACCTTTAACTTTATTTGCCGCCATGGAGATACCGATACCTGTTCCACAGCAAAGAATGGCCTTGTCGCATTCGCCGCTGACAACCTTTTCACAGGCGGCTTTTGCGCTTACGGCATAGTCAAAACGATCCTCCGAATAACAGCCGACATCTACGATTTCGTAGCCCTGGCTCTCAAGGTGTTCTTTGAGTTCCTTTTTAAGCGGAAATCCGGCATGATCACAGCCCATTGCAATTTTCATAATTTATCTCCTTTTCAACTTAAGTTCCCGCTCTGCCTGACTAAGCCTGAGATAAACAGGCATCAGCGAAGCGGCTGAAATTTTTTCGTTATCTTTTGCGGCAAGCGCTACTCCTCGGCCGGTCACATACTGCTTGTCCTCAGAGCACAAAATGCACTTACCCCATCTTTCCTGAAGCAGTTTTGCTCCGTCGCCTGCGGCAATAACGTTATCGAATTTTTCAAGTTCAATAACAAGTTCGTCGTGGCCGAGAGCTCTGTCAGGAGTAAGTCTTATAACTTTGCCGTCCTTTATTTCAAACAGTGCGTTATAATACTGCTGTCTCCTTGCGTCCATTACAACGCACACAACGGCGTTTTCTTCAATAAAATTATACGCAACAGCCTCAAGGGATGAAACAGGGACACAAGGAATGTCAGAAGCAAATGCAAGCCCTTTAACGGTGGCCACGCCAATTCTGACGCCGGTAAATGATCCGGGACCCACTGTTACCGCAACAGCAGACAATTCGTCAAAGCCTCGAACGCCCATAACTCTCTTTATCATGGGCAAAAGCGTTTCGCTGTGGGTTAACCCCGAATGGGAGAACTCACTGTTTATGATGTTACAATCATCGTCGCATAAAGCCGCGGCGGCTGTAACCGAGGAAGAATCAACAGATAAAATCATTGCTCAACCTCCTGTTTTTTGTAAATTTTAATATCTCGGGAATTATCACCGGTTTTAATTATTTCGACTATTTCAGCATCGTCCGGCAGTGCTCCGTAAACGTTTTCGCTCCATTCAACTGCAATATATGCATCTGTATCCAAATAGTCAAAGAAACCGGTTGAATAGAGATCATCCCAACTGTCCACGCGATACATATCAAAATGGTGGAGAACAGCGTTTTCGCCGATATAGGTATTGCAGATTGCAAAGGTCGGCGACGTTACGTCACAATCAATCCCAAGGCCTTTTGCAATGCCGCAGGTAAAGGCAGTCTTTCCCATGCCAAGTCCGCCTATATAAGCGATTACAGCGCCTTTTTTCAGCGTTTTGGCAAAATCTTCTGCAATTTGCAGAGTTTGGTCATAACTTTCAGAATGAAAAACTTTCATCAGAACAAACCTACCGTGTTTCCGTTTTCATCAATGTCAATTCTGTTAGCGGCAGGTTCTTTTGAAAGGCCGGGCATTGTCATAATTGAACCGGTCTGGCAAACGAGGAAGCCTGCACCATTTGAAAGGCTGGCACTGCTTACAGTAATTCTGAAATTTTTCGGTCTTCCGAGCTTTGTGGGATCGTCAGAAAGGCTGTACTGAGTTTTAGCCATACAAACAGGCATTTTATCGGCACCAAGAGCGATAAAGCCGTCAATTGCCTGGCGAGCCTGCTTTGTATAATCAACGCCGTCTGCGCCGTATATTTCCTTGGCAATCGTCTCTATCTTTTCATATACAGGAGCGTCAATATCGTAAAGCGGATGGAAATTACTTTCATTTTCGCAGGCTTCAACAACTTTATTAGCAAGCTCAACGCCGCCGTTTCCGCCCTCTGCAAAGCACTTTGTTACTGCAAAGTCAGCGCCCTTTTCACGGCAGAACTTTTCTACGAACTCGATTTCCCTGTCAGTATCCGCATAGAAATGGTTAATAGCCACAACTACCGGAACTCCGAATTTCTGGAGGTTTTCAATATGAGCTCCTAGGTTAACAGAACCTTTTTCAAGAGCCTCCATATTTTCCTTGGCAAGTTCTGTTTTTGGAACGCCGCCGTTATATTTCATTGAACGAACTGTCGAAACAAGAACAATACAATTCGGTTTCAAGCCTGCGAAACGGCACTTAATATCAAGGAATTTTTCAGCGCCGAGGTCTGAGCCGAAGCCCGCTTCCGTAATTGTATAGTCAGCAAGTTTCAGCGCAGTTTTTGTTGCGCGGACAGAGTTACATCCGTGTGCAATATTAGCGAAAGGTCCGCCGTGCATAATTGCAGGCGTATTCTCAAGGGTCTGAACAAGGTTTGGCTTTATAGCATCCTTAAGCAAAACTGTCATTGCTCTGTTTGCTTTAATATCCTTAGCGTATACAGGCTGGCCGTCATACGTATATGCAACGAGAATATTGCCCAGTCTCTTCTTAAGATCAAACACGTCTTCAGCAAGGCAGAGAATTGCCATAACTTCGCTGGCAACTGTAATGCAGAAGTGATCCTCGCGGGGCACACCGTTTAATTTACCGCCAAGGGAGCAAACGATATTTCTCAGGGCTCTGTCGTTCATATCAAGGCAACGCTTAACAAGAACGCGTCTTGGGTCAATATTGAGGACATTCCCCTGCTGAATATGATTATCCAGCAACGCGCACATAAGGTTATTAGCGCTTGTTATAGCGTGCATATCTCCTGTAAAGTGAAGATTAATATCTTCCATAGGAACAACCTGGCTGTATCCGCCGCCGGCGGCACCGCCTTTAATTCCGAACACCGGTCCGAGAGATGGTTCACGCAATGCAATAATGGCTTTTTTGCCGATTTTTGCCATTGACTGACCCAAACCGATTGAAACGGTAGTCTTACCCTCGCCTGCAGGGGTGGGGTTAACCGCCGTAACCAAAATAAGCTTACCGTCGCTGCTCGAACTGATTCTCTTCAGCAATTTGTCGGAAAGCTTCGCTTTATAGTGACCGTACGGCTCAAGTTCATCCTCCTCGATACCGATATCTGCAGCCACTTCACTTATTTTTTTCATGTTGGCCTGCTGGGCAATCTCAATATCACTTAACATAAAAATTACCTCACTTTTTTTCGTTAGTAATAATATATCACAGATTACGAAATATTCCAAGTAATAATTGGCCAGTTTACTTGAATTCTTTCCTAAATCATAATATAATAACAAATAAAGACTCAGAAAGGAGGCGGATAATGGACGGCAGCAAAAAGAGAACACCGCTGTCTGAATACTTTTCAGGTCTTGACTACGTTACACTGCTGACTGCCATTGCAGGTTCTATTTACGGACTTCTTCTTGTTTTCAGCGCCACTTATTCGTCTCTAAAAGAGGGACAGGTTATTTCCGGCGAAGTAAAAACAATGTTTATGTCAGTCGCTCTGGGCCTGTTAATTTGTCTCGTATTGTCAAACGTTAACTATGAAGCTATTTCAAAGCTATGGCCGCTGATTGCCGCCGGCTGCGTTGGTCTGATGATATTTACCTTTTTCTTCGGTGTTGCGCCGGAAGCTCGTCAGGACGCACGAAGCTGGCTTCGTATCGGTTCCTTTACGTTTCAGCCATCTGAGCTGCTGAAAGTAGGCTTTGTAATTTCATTTTCATACCACCTTGACATGGTAAAGAGCAAGATCAACAAAATCCGCACAATCATTCCCCTTGTTATTCACGGAATGATACCGTTTGCGCTGGTTCTGATTACCGGTGACGCAGGATCTGCTTTGATTTTCCTTATCATGTTTATCGGTATGCTCTTCTTTGCCAAAGTAAATATCGGCTACTTCATTGCAGGAATATGCGCAATGATTGTCGGTTTTATTGCTGCATGGAAAGCAAATATAATTAACGGTTTGCAGAGAGAAAGAATTATTGCTCTGTTTTATCCCGAACAATATCAGGACACAATGTTTCAGCAGACTAACGGTAAGATAGCAATGGGCAACGGCGGACTGCTCGGTCAAGGATTTCTTAACGGAGATATGACCCAAAGCGGCGCCGTACCGGCCAACGAAAACGACATGATTCTATCCGTAGCCGGCGAGGAATTCGGCTACATTGGAGCGCTTGCAGTCATACTTATTCTTACCATTCTTATTTTGCGAGTAGGTCAGACCGGACTTAAGGCAAGAGACAACACCGGCTATCTAATGTGTACCGGAATTTCAGTAATGCTCTTTGCCCAGATGTTTATAAACATAGGCATGGAACTCAGTCTTTTGCCGTGTATCGGAATTACCCTTCCCCTATTTTCAGCAGGCGGTTCATCATCCCTTTGCATTTATCTTGCACTCGGTATTGAAATGAGTGTTTTCCGATACAGCAAATCGCAGACATCGTCACTGTTCTATACAAAATAGCAAAACGAAACCTCCCGAACGGATTTCCGAACGGGAGGTTATTTTGTTGCTTTAGTTATTTTTTACGGAATTATTTCTGCCAGTCGTATTTGATGAAACTTACTTTCACCGTATCAGAAGCAGTATTTCCGTAAGAATCTTCAACAGTAACCGTAATCCATGTTGAAGCGGAAACGATTGATGTTGATGAAACAGTTGCCTTATCTCCGTTTGCATTAAGAGCAGCTTTAGGAGAATCGTCGGCATATGACCAAGTTATGTTCTTAATATTAACGCCTTCGTTTACCTCAATGCCAAGGTCAACGCTCTTGCCTTTATAAAGAGCATACCACGGAATTTTAACGTAAAGAGCGTCGCCTTCTCTTGAAGCACCGTCAGAAACTATTGTAACGCTTGTGATCTTCTGGTCAATACCAAGAGCATTGTATGCGCTTTCAAGAGCGATAACAGCTTCGTCAACAGCTGCCTGAGGAGCAAGCTCGTTATCATTTACAGCATTTGCGTTTTCAAGTGCCTCTGTCAAAGCCTGCCAAACATCTGCGCCAAAATCAGCTTCAGCAAGATTTTCGCCGTTGATTTTGTCAATAAGAGATGCAAGTGCTGACTTGTCTGCTCTGACTTTAACGTTGCAGATAGCTGTAAAATCACCATCCTCAGTCTTTACTGTAACGAATGCGTCGCCAATGCCGACAGCTTTAATTACGCCGTTATCTACAGTAATTACTGACTCATCTGAAGAAGTCCATGTAACATCTTTAACAGTAGCGTCTGAAGGTTCAATAACTGCTGAAATTGTCTTTTCTGCGCCTTCATAGATAGATACGTCTGTACTGTCAACAGTAACGCCTGTTACTTTATGTTTTACAAAAGTTACCTTACAGGAAGCTGTATATCCGCCGTCCTCTGACTTTGCTGTAATAACTGCTGTCGTAGGATAACTAAGTGATTTACAAGTAACAACACCGTTTGAATCAACTGTCATTTTTGACTTATCGCTAGTTGACCAAATGATATTTTTATTTGTAGCGCCGGGGTTGTTTACAGTAGCTTCAAGCTGAGTCTTTGCGCCAAGAGGAGTAAGACCGCTTGATTCAACAGTAATCTTATCGCCCTGTGTAATTGTAACGCCTTCAACAGGCTCAGTAACATTTACCTTGATTTCTTTAACAATCTGAGTGCCTGCGCCCTCGCCGCTGTAAAGACTGCTTCTTGAGGTCTCGGTGCGGCAGTAAAGAGTAGTTTCGCCGCCGCCTACAGCTGTAATCTTACCTGTCTTATAATCATCGATGCTAAGAATACCGTCTGTTACGGAATTTCCGTAAAGAACCTGACCGTCTACCATAAGACCAAACTGAACGTTGTTCCAATGGATAAGACCGGAGTCTGTAAGTGTTGACGGATATACCGTATACTCGTACTGGGCGGCGTCACCCTTCGTTAATTCGGTAGGACCGCTGAATTCAAGGTCTGTGGGATTGGAGATATTTCCTCCCATAACAGTACCGTTGACACTCTTAGTTATACCGTCAATCGTTGCAGTAAGTTCAAATCCTGCCTTGTCCCAGGCAAAACTGCCCTTACCGTCACGAATTGTAAGAACACCGTCGTTGTCGACAGTAACAACGTCTGTATTAAGTGACTTCCATTCAATGTCATTGATAACAGCGCCTTCAGGCTGAACGTTTGTAACAGTCATCTGTCTTGTTCCGCCCCATGTGCTAAGGTTATTAACATCACCCATAATATCGAATGATGTAATATCGAGCTGGTCAACAACAGTAATGGTTATTGAATCATTAACACTGAAGCTCAGAACCCAGTCGCTGATCTGAGCAACAACCTTTTTGAAAGCTTCTGCGTTTTCATTTGTTCCCAGTTCTCCGAGATTGCCAAATGAATTAAGAATGCCTGCTACTATGTCCTTGTTAAGTTTAAGGCCAAATCCGTCAACAAGGATATCGGCGATAAGTTCACCGTTAATGAGTTTGCCTGCATTTTTTGCAAACTCAAACATCTTTGTAATCTTATTGTAAAGGCTTTCAGTGCTTGGTGAAGCAGTAAGCTTTACTTTACCTGCTTTAAGGAACTCAACGTTTCCGTCTTCGTCAACAGTTGCTACTCCGCTGGGGAAGCTTGATACTTCCCATTTAACGCCCATTTCAAGGCGAAGAGGAGTTGTAATTCCTTCAGCTTTCATTTTATAGCCAACCTCAACTGTAGTGGGAAGGCTTTCCTTATTAGTAATAGTTGTTCCGTTTGGAATAAAGTCTGCATACCACTCTGTTGATTTAAGTACATTAACATGAGTAGAATTAGAAGAAACTTCATTTCCGTCTGCGTCCTTGAGAGTTGCTTTGATTTCAACGTTGATTGTTGAAAGAGTATTCAACAAAGACTCGGAAAGGCTGTTTACAATTGTTTCGCCGAGAATTGGCGTTGCAACTGTTTTGAATGTTTCAACAATGCCTTCTCCGTCCATTGCGTCAAGGTTCATACCGTCAAACCCGCTGTAAATCGAATCCGCAAGTGACGGACCGATAAGCCAAATTGAAGCGATATTTGTGTCAACCCAAACACGGAAAATAGCACCCTTTGAACTATCTCTTCCTGTTACAAGACCGTTCTCATCAACGCTTGCAAGGTAAGGTGTGGGAGAATACCAGGAAACCTGATAACCTTCCGGAATTTCTTCACCGTTTGCAAGTACTGCCTTTAACTGGACACGGTCATTCTCCTTAACATTGATAACCGCGCCTGTATCGGAAGAAACGTCGGTATTAGCGTCATCCGTATTAACAATTCTAATGCTGTAATCATTTGCCGTATCTGCCCAAGCAGTCATCGGTAGCATTGAAAGCAGCATCAAAACAGCAAGAAATACGCTGACAGTTCCTTTAAACTTTTTTCTCATTGAATCCCTCTCTCTGTAAAAACTATATCCCAGATTTGCAAAGCAACTAAAACAAATCTGAGATTGACTAAATAATACCATAACACATGTACAATGTCAACAAAAATATTACAATTTGTTTATATGTTTTATCCAATATGTCTAATTTTGCCCGATTTTAAGCTATTTTTCATCCCAACTTCACACAACACAATTCATAATCACACGGGCTAAAATTTGCCAACAACAAATTGTATATTACAAAACATTCGTTAAAATCGGCAAAAAAATAATGGCACAGTCATTATGACTGTGCCATAAAATTAACGATTTTTGCTAAATCAAAATATGTAAAAGATTACTCGCCCTTCATTTCAAGAAGCTTTGCTTTACCTTCAAAAGCGGCTTTTGAAAGTGCAATTGAATCAAAGATAGCAGCTTCGATATCATCAGGAGTACATCCGAGTTCTTTTGTATCATCAGTAGGAATGAAGAGGTCCATACCCATAATATCAGCAAGACCAACGGGATCGATACCTGAATCTACGTTGCGCTTAGCATAATCTTTTCTCATAACGTGACCGAACATCTGGAAGAATACCTTGGGGCAGTCAACGATCTTACGGTCAGGAATATTATCCATTGCGCGGTAAACGATCTTAAGGAACTCTCTCCAGTGCATGTTGTAGCAAGAAATGCCGTATGCTCTGAATCCCTTAACCTGCTCAGCAGCGCCGACAATAGCTTCACCAACCTGGCGAACTGTAAGCATAGCAGTACCGCCTGCGGGATACATTGTGAAAGGCATCTTCTCAAATCTCTGAAGCTGCTCAATAAGAATAACCCATACAGGACGACGGCCGGGCTGTGTACCAAAGATGTAAGGCAGTTCAAGAACGCCTACGCCCATATTTTCATCAGCATATTTTTCGCAAACCTTTTCCTGATCAACACGAGAACGGATATAAGGATGTTTCTCGCAAAGCTGCATTTCGGGCTTAGCCTTAGCCAGCCAAGCAAAATAAGAACCGAGAACTACGCAACGCTTAACGCCGCATTTCTTAGCCATTGCAAGGCAACGGTCAACGGGGTCAATGTTGTACTTCTTGTAAGCTTCGTAAACAGGAGCCGGGAATTCAACACGCTCATCAACACCAGCCGCATAAACAAAAGCGTCCATGCCTGTCATTGCTTTTTCAAGTTCTTCATCGGTAAGTTCAAGGAAGTTGCCGAACTCAATTTCCATTTCCTCAGGAATAGGAGCACCTTCCGGAAGCGGCGGAAGCGCAATAGTCTTAACTTTGTGACCTCTGTCAATGAAAATCTTTGCTGCGGCGGAACCAAGAAGACCGGTACCACCAAAAATCAATACGTTCATTTTGTCCCCTCCGACATTAATTTTTTTACCACTAGATTATAGCACCCAAATTAGTGAACGTCAACCACAATCTGTTAAGGAAAATGTTATTTTTTATAAAATAGTCAAAACAGAAGGAAAACGGTCAGTAAAAGGCGCAAAAATTCGGAGCAGTCGGTAAAAACTGCCCCGAATTAATATTAAACTGCGTGAATTTTATTTTCGATATCGTCGTGTTTGCCGTCGAGACCGTATTTCTTGTCGCGTCTCTTCTCAAAGAATTTAACGGCAACCTGACCGAACTGAGCGTAAGAAAGCACGTCTTCTTCCTGCTCGTAGAATTCGCTGATCTCTTTTTTGAAGTCTTCAATCTTATCATTGATAAGATCAGCAGGACGGCAAGTAATAACTTCCTCGTCGCCGACAATCTTCTTCTGGAATTCAGGGTCAATATCGCAGGGTGTTTTACCGTACTTACCTGCAACAAGGTCTTTAAATTCCTTAGTAACCATCTTATATCTTTCGCCCATGATTACGTTGAATACTGACTGAGTACCAACGATCTGAGAAGTAGGAGTTACAAGCGGAGGATAACCGCTGTCCTTACGAACGCGCGGAACTTCTGCTAGTACTTCGTCAAGCTTATCTTCCTTGCCTGCCTGCTTAAGCTGGCTTACAAGGTTAGAAAGCATGCCGCCGGGTACCTGATAAAGAAGAGTATTTGCGTCTACGCCGAGCATTTTCTGGTCGAGAAGTCCTGATTCAATATACTTAGCACGAAGCGGTACAAAGAAATCACGAATCTCGGTAAGTGCTTTAAGATCAAGTCCTGTATCATAAGGAGTGTCCTTAAGAGCGGCAACCATAGACTCGGTTGCAGGGTGAGAAGTACCCATAGCAAGCGGGCTCATAGCAGTATCAATAACGTCAACACCTGCTTCAATACCTTTAAGGTGAACCATTGAAGCAAGACCTGACGTATAGTGAGAATGAAGCTGGATCGGAATATTAACTGTTTCCTTAAGAGCCTTTACAAGGTCGTAAGTGCCGTAAGGGGTCAGAAGACCGGCCATATCTTTGATGCAGATAGAATCAGCACCGGCATCCTCAAGCTGTTTTGCATAATGGCAGTAATACCCAATATCAAATACAGGTCCTGTTGTGTAAGAAATAGCTGCCTGAACGTGACCACCGTATTTTTTAGCGGCGTTAATAGCAGTCTGCAGGTTACGAACGTCGTTAAGAGCGTCAAAAATACGCATGATATCGATACCATTATCAATACTCTTCTTAACGAAATAGTCAACTACTTCATCAGAGTAATGACGGTAGCCAAGCATGTTCTGACCTCTGAACAACATCTGAAGTTTAGTATTGGGGCACTTCTTGCGGATAAGACGCAGACGGTCCCACGGGTCTTCATCAAGGAAGCGGAGACAGCTGTCGAAAGTAGCGCCGCCCCAGCATTCGAGTGAGTGAAAACCAATTTTATCCATTTTTTCGAGGATGCCCTCGAATTCATCCGTACGCATACGTGTCGCAATCAAAGACTGATGAGCGTCACGAAGTACGGTTTCAGTAATACCGATTTTTGCCATATCGCTTTACCTCTTATCAGTTCATTGAGCCAAGGGTCTGACCTGCTTCAACGCTGTCGCCCTTATTAACGTTGATTGAAGAAACTGTACCGTCCTGAGGAGCAACAATTTCATTTTCCATCTTCATTGCTTCAAGGATGAAAAGAACGTCGCCGGCTTTTACTGCCGCACCCTCAGATACTTTGATATCAAGAATTGTACCGGGCATCGGAGAATCGATTGTTACAGAACCTGTAACTTCAGCAGAAGCTGCAGGAGCGGGAGCAGCTGCAGGGGGCGGGGGCAAGATGATCG
>URGA01000070.1 GCA_900547275.1 uncultured Oscillospiraceae bacterium
TTTCGGTTGTTACGGCTGTGGTTATGTTTTCAGCCTGTTCCGCAGATAAAGAAGCGAAAAGCGAAAATGCCGATTTTTCTCTTAAATTTACTTGGGACAGCCATTATTCCGACGTAAGCGAAGGCGCAAAGACGGCATATGAAAACGCGGCTCAGGCAATCGTCAACGGTGATGACAGCGTTTCATACAGCAGTCAAATCAGCGATGAAGTTACAATCCTGCTTTATACAAGTTTTCCGCTTATCTCCCTTGTGGATTCGATAGATACAGCTTCCGGCGGCAATTCGGTAACGATAACTTATAAGAACGATAAGGACAAGCACGCTGAGCTTGTGAGCGCTTTTTCAAATAAAGTTCAGGAAATTATGGAGCAGTGCGGTTACGGCAGTGTTTCATCAAACGAGTTCGTCGTTAACGTTTACCATTATGTCGCAACAAATGTTGCTTATGACAGCAATGTGACTGACACGTATTCTGCAATTACAACCGGAAAGGGAATGAGCGCCGCTATAAGCGGTATGTTTGAGTATCTGCTTTTACAGGGCGGAGTAGAAGCCAGCCATATGGTAGGAAAGGACGCGGCAGGAACTCCGTGGTTTTTCAGCCGATGCAAGTTAGGCGATACTTGGTATAATTTTGATATTGCGGCTGAGTGCGCAATGAATGACGGCAACGGTCTTACAGGTTTCGCAATGACCGACAAGGAGATTATTTCAACAGGCGTACAGAAAGGTTTTACCTATTCAGACCAGTCCGAACCCGCTACTGTTGATATGAAAGAAAATAAATATTCGGTACTGCGTACAAGTCAGTCTTTTGAAATAAAGTCAGATGTCATTACCGCACAACTTTATGACGGAGAGACGAAAGAAATATCTATGTAATTAAATTTAATATTGTTTGAAGGCGCCTAAAAAGGCGCCTTTCTTATTTTAAGAACAAGAGAGTGAACATAGTTTACAATTAACTTATCTTCGTCATTTTGTACATTTTTTAGAAATTTTTTCTATGTTTTGTACGTTGTAATTGCTAAGTCATTCTGTTATACTATTTTAGTAAATTTTTATAGGGGGAGATCTAATGGCAGAAACAACAGGGCTGAAACAGAAAGTTTCGACCCTTATAAGCAATTTGAGGTATTACTGGAATGACCCGCCTAAGGGCCGCTATATGACGTTTAAAGAGATCGCCGCGTATGCAGGCGGCGGTATAGGCGCATATTTTATTGTAACTTTAGGCACAGCATGTGTTATTACAACTTCAAACACGTTGGTATCAAGCACGCTCGGTATTGATGCAACGGATATTTATATTCTCTACGTTATTGCTACTTTAGCTAATATTCCTCTGACCGGTATCAGAGCCAATATAATAGATAATACGAGAAATAAAGGCGGTAAATACAGACCGTACATAGTTCGAATGGCTATTCCTACTGCGATAATAAGCGTATTGATGGTCTGGTTCCCGTATGATATATTTTCAGTTGTTTTCGGTACAGGCGAATTCCTTACAACAGGTAAATCGTCAGATTACGTTGCAAAATGCGCGTTAATTTTGATATTTAATTTCCTGCTGGATTTCTTCTACTGGTTTTTCTATGACGCTTATGAAAACCTTATTCACGTTCTTTCACCTAACTCTCAGGAAAGAGCGGATGTTGCTTCAGTAAAATCAGTTGTTTACTCGTTTGCACCAACTCTGGTTAATTTGGTTACTCCAATTATTGCTGGCCAGATTTTCCACACAAATGCAACAGATATCCGAGTTTATAAACTCCTTTACCCCATAATCGCTGTAGTGGGTATCCTTCTTTGTATTGTTGTTTATAATAATACTTCAGAGAAGATTGTTCAGGCGAGAACCCATGTTATTCAGATCAAATTTATTGACGCTCTCAAAGCCGTTGCAAAGAATAAATATTTCTGGATCATTTCAATGGCAACATGGATAGGCTTCCTTGAAAGCGCATACAGCAATATTCTTTACTGGCTGTACAACTATGGCGGTAAATGTTCCGGCGTTGAGTTCGGCATAATCCAAACAGTATACGGCAACGCTTCTCTTTGGGGCATGATTCTTGCTCCGTTTTGTATCCGTAAGTGGGGTAAAAAGAGCGTTCTCGTTGTAACTAATATTTTCAACATTATATTTATTTTGTTGATGTATCCGTTTATTGATTCAATCTGGCTTATTCTGGGCTGTCTTTACATGAACGCGTTTATGGGCTCGTTCATGCATATTCTCAACCCGTCTATCCAGGCTGATATCAGAGACTATCAGCAGTACAGAACAGGCGAGAGAATCGACGGTATGTTTGCTGCGGTAACAACAATAGGCAATCTTATTACGCTTTTCACCAGCGGCGTGCTTCCGTTCATTTATGAACGCGGCGGAATAACTCTTGAAAATGCAAAAGCCGTTACTTCAGACCCGACAATTCTTAGCAGAATGCTGGGTGACGGAAAGACCGTTGGAACTATTCTTGCAGAGCAGGCAGCAGCGGGCCAGCCGATAAACTCTTACAGTGCTTTGTATGACCCGTCAATTCTTTCACATCTTCTTCACGTTCTTATAATTGTATCTGCTATCGGTGCATTTATGAATGTTGTTCCTTACTTCTGGTATGACTTCAATGAAAGAAAACAGAAGTCTGTTATCCGTGTTCTTCAGGTAAGAGCAATGTTTGAGGACTATGGTAACAATGCTCTGGACGACCACCAGATCGTTGAAGCTATTGACCTTGTTAATAATGCAAGAAAAATGGCGGTTGCTACTCCTAAAGAAGTCTCAAAGGATATGTATAAATCCATAAAGGACAAGGAAGAGCGCAAGGCAGCTAAGAAAGAATATGTGGCGGCTCTTGAATATAACGAAGATATCCAGATTTCCAAGTTTGTCTGCCAGGAGCTTGATAAGTTTAACACACCGTTTTATAAATATCAGGTTCAGGCATATTCTGCCGTTTATGAAAAAGGCCTTGAGGGTATTAAAAACGATTCCATGGAACAAATCCGTGAAGAACTCAAGAGAGCAAAGAAGATGCCCTGCAGAACTGAAGAGGAAAAGAGCATCCGTAAGTTTGACATAGAGATCGCAAAGAAAAAGATTTCTGCCAAAAAGTCATTTAACAAATATTACGGTACTGCCAAGCCTTTCGTTGAGCCTGAAATGGCTGACGTTACAGCTCTGTTTGACCGCGAAGACGAGCTCAATGAAACTATCATGGAAATGTACAAGGAAAAGGATATTGCCAGTAAGGAAAAAGACAGCGAAAAAGTTCGCGATTACACAGCTAAAATCAAAGAGCTTACAAAAGAGCGTAAAAAAGTTCGCGCCGCTTCAAAGAGCCTTATGGATGAATTCGCGCACTTCAACCGTTCAGCTAAGCCTTATATCGACGCCAGCAAGATGCTCGTTCAGGAAGAAAACTATAAGCATCTTGACGAGATTTTCGCTCTCTATGACGAAGCCAAGGAAAGAGCTGAAGAAGAAGACCGCATAAAAGCAGCTGAGATCGAAAAGAGACGCGCTGAGGAACAGGCTGACCTTGAGCGCAGAAAAGCCGCTAGAAAGCTCAAAAAATAATAATCTGCAATTTAATACAAATTAAACGAAAACCTCATTTCGGCATATGATAATGTATGACGCGAAATGAGGTTTTTATTTATGATAGATATTAAGGTGGGTTCGGTAACGAATGCCCAGAGAGGTGCCCGTGTGCTTAAATCTCACGGCTACAAAGTGAATATAAGAAAACTGGAACACCCCAGCAAAAGCGACGGATGCGGATATGTCTTAAGAATAAATTCAGAAAGCGAAGAAGCGCTTACTATTCTTAAAAACAGCTCAATTAAGGTCACGGGGGTCGATTCTGTGTGATTTATCTTGACAGCGCCGCTACAACTTATCCGAAACCGCAGAATGTATACGCCTCAGTCAGCGACGCGCTGAGGCGTTACAGTTTTAACAGCGGCAGAGGAGGATACAGACAATCGGTTGACGCGGCGGAGAAAATTTTTGACGTTAGGATTAAGCTTGCAGAAATGTTTAACTGCAGTGAGCAAAATATCGCGTTTACAAATAACTGTACAACGGCAGTCAATACCGCTGTGCGCGGATTGGCTAAAAAGGGAAGCCATATTCTCATCTCATCCCTTGAGCATAACGCCGTTTGGAGAACGGTCTGCTGTTTAAGAGAAGACGGCATTTCCGATTTTGATATTGTAGAATATTCTTCTGATACAGAGAAATTTCTTAATAATATCAAAGAAAAAGAAAAAAGCAATACTTCAATGGTAGTTATGCTCCATGCTTCTAATGTTTTCGGCGTTGTTACTCCAATAAAAGCGATAGGCGACTACTGCCGTCAAAAAGGCTGGTATTATATCGTAGACGCCGCCCAGAGCGCAGGCGTTTTGCCCATAGATATGAAAGATTGCGGCATCAGCGTGTTATGCGCTCCCGGTCATAAGGGCTTATACGGAATTATGGGAAGCGGATTTCTTGCATTGTCAGATTCTATTTTGCCGGCTCCGCTAACTTGCGGGGGAACGGGAAGCAATTCTGCCGACTGGCGCCAGCCGGATGATTTGCCGGACAGATTGGAGGCAGGCACTCTTAATAATCCGGGCATAATATCAATAGGAGCCGGAGTTGATTTTATTAACAGGAAAGGCATTGATACAATTTTTCATCATGAAATGCGGCTTATTGAGTTCATGTATAAAGAACTTGAGAAAACAGAAGGCATATCACTTTATGCGCCTTTTGAACAGATAAAAGCGCCTGTGCTTTCATTTAATGTGGGAGATTACCATTCGGAGGAGGCGGCTTCTCGTCTTGCAGAAAGGCAGATTGCCGTAAGAGCGGGCTTGCACTGCGCACCCCTTGCGCACAATAGTTTCAAAACTTCAAACAGAGGTAGCGTCAGAGTAAGTCCCTGTGCATTTACAACGTTTCATGATTGTGAATATTTCTTGAATTCTGTTAAAAACATGTGATAAGTGCTTTATTTGACAAAAAGAATATGTTACAATAAATAAGAATGATTTAGTATTGGGATGTGTAAGGATGTTAAGCACAATTGGTGACTTTTTTAATAAAATAATCAGTGTGTTTTCCACCTTCAGTATCAGCGACGCGCTTGATATTATTATGGTGGCAATAATTATATACGGCTGTATCAGAATTATCCGCGAAACAAGGGCGATGCAGCTTATTAAAGGTATTGTTCTTCTCCTTTTGATTTACGGTGTTGTAAATCTTCTTAACATGGAGGCCTCCAGTTTTATCTTTAAAAGTATTTTCTCCAATATTCTCGTTATTGTTGTTATTCTTTTCAGCCCGGAACTGCGAAATATTCTTGAGCAGGTGGGTAAAGGCGCAACGGGAAAGAGTATTAAAACATTAATTCACCCCGGCGTTGCAATTGATGTAGCAGAGATAACAGAATGTGTTGAGGCGACCTGTAAAGCATGCTCAGATATGAGCGACCAGAAGATAGGCGCTCTTATCGTTTTTGAGAACGAAACACTTTTGGGAGATATAATTGCCAGCGGAACAGAACTTAACGCAAAAGCTTCACGACAGCTTATAGAAAATATTTTCTTCCCTAAATCTCCGCTTCACGACGGTGCACTGGTTATAAGAAACGGAAAAGTTTTTGCGGCCGGCTGTATTTTACCGCTGACCAAGAAGAGCGTTTCTTCTGCTCTCGGTACCCGCCACAGAGCAGGTATCGGTGTTACCGAGCAGTCTGACGCCATAGTTGTTATCGTCAGCGAAGAAACAGGCTCAATATCCGTAGCGTCCGGCGGCGTTTTAAACCACGATGTGTCCGACGGCGATTTGCGCGATATTCTGATGACAGAGTTTATACCCAGCGGTTCGTCCTCTGATGACAAGATAATTTCAAGACTTGTAAGGAGGATGAAAAAATGAGTAAACCTAAAAACGAGAAATCAAAGTTTTCAATGAGAAAACTTATTTATAATGACAAATATCTTATTATCATTTCAGTCATCTGCGCAATCTGTATTTGGATTGCTACCTCAATGAATCTTTCGCCGGAGACTACAAAAACGATTTCCGTTCCGGTAACTGTGGATTTTTCAGGCTCTGTAACTGAGGAACTGGGCATCAAATGCTACGGCGACGAATCATTTAATGTGGACGTTACCGTAAAGGCTAAAAAGTATATTGCAAAGGATATATCTTCCGAAGATCTTAATGTTCAGCTTCAGACGAACATTGTAACAACGGTTGGAACCCATGAAGTACCGATTAGTGTTTCCGCCGGAGAAAACGCAGATTTCAGTGTAGAGAGTTATTATCCTTCTGTTTATACTGCTTATTTTGATGTTCCTGAAGAGGAAGAGATGGAGATCCAGCTCAACTACAGCACTAATGACTATATCGCAGACGGCTATGTCGGCGGAGAAAACCTTCTTAACGAAAGCAGTGTTATCGTTAGCGGTCCCCAGACTTATGTTTCACGCGTAAGCAAAGTTACAGCAGATGTGGCTATTAAAAATAAGTTGAAAGAAACAGCTACAATCAATATTGAGCCCAAAGCGGTTGACGTTTACGGTAACAGCGTTGACTATATCAGCCTCAAATACGGTTCAGAAAAGATAACACTTACCATTCCGGTATTAAAAGTTGAGCAGCTCACGCCTAATGTTACGATAACAGATGCGCCCACTTCCGTTGACCTCAGCAAACTTTCAATTGATTACAGCGTAAAATCAATTAAAGCCGGAGTGATGGAAGCGGCAGGAATAAAGGCAGCTGAACTCGGCGAGATAAAAATGTCAAGTCTCAGGGTAGGGGAGAATAAGTTTACCTTTGATACAGGCCAGCTGGATGGCATCACGGTGCTTGACGATACAGATAAGGTTACTGTAACGGTTACTGTTCCCTCAGACTATACGAGCAAGGACGTGGATATTACGGCGTCAGGAGTTAAGCTGAATAATGTACCCGACGGCTATACGGCGAAAGTAGTAAGCCTGAACGCGGACAGTGTTACCGTTATCGGTCCTGAAAAGGCTATAGACAGCGTTAAGTCAAAGAATGTTATTGTTTCCTGCGATTTAACCACTAAAAAAGGCTCTACGGTTCAAACCGGAAACCATCAGTATAAATTAACAGTTGTAGTTTCCGGTGTTGACGGTGTTTGGATCTACGGCACTTATACAGCAAACGTAAGCATCACCAAAAGTTAAATCAGTTTTAAAGCCCCGATATTTAATTACCGGGGCTTCTATATTTAATAAAAAAGGCATCCGGTTGTCGGATGCCTTTGGTTTTGTTTATTTCCAGTCGTCAATAATTGTTACGTCAGCAAAAATCTCGTCGAGTTTTCTCATAAACGGAACAACGTCGCCGTAGTCAAGCGCTCTGTGATCGATTGCAATGGTGATGGGTAAAATCATGCGGATTGCAATCTCGTCCTTGCCTTCGCTGTTTGTAATAACGGTGGGGCGCTTCTGGATTGAGTCAATTGCAAATGCCGTAGTCTGGGGCGGAATGATCTCAAGAAGTGCGCAGGCGCCTTTGTGTTCACGGTAAATTGAGCCGAGGTTTGAAATAGTTGTTGTTCCCTGCTCAATGTCATGCTTTGTAAGGCGTTCTGTGGCTGGGATAGAGTAGTAGTCCTTTTTAGCTTTGCCTGTGAGCGTCTTTACCTTGTGCTTTCCTGTTTTGGAACCGTAAAGGCGGCGGATTGCCTGAAGTACTTTTCCCTTTTTAAGGCCCTGGAGAGTGTTGTCAAGGGATACTTCAAACATAACTTCATTCATGTCTGAATTCTTGGCTCTGCGTATTGTATCGTTAATAGCATCTGTCATCTGAGAAAGTGACTTGTTGCCCATGTCGTGCATGTTAACTGTCATCATTTCTCCTGAGGGCAGGAGCAGCGGCATTGAAATGTCAATATGATCATAATACTTGAGACAGCCGCGAACGAGTTTTCTGTTGAACTCAATGTGGGTGTTCATAGTCGGTGCGGCTTTCAGTCCCTCGCAGATTATTTTCAGCATTACTGTGTTAAGAGTAACTTTTTTTGCGGGGTCCGTGTTGTCTTCGTTAAGCTTCTTGACTTCTTTGAGAAGATCAGTAACGTCTGCTTCATAAGTAAGTGTAGCGTGAGGGATTGTCTCCCAGCTTTCACTTGTCATGTTAGAAACAATTTTTCTGGCAATGCCAAAATGTACTTCTTTAGTTAAGGCCATATTTATCTCCTTTAATTTGATAGACATAATTATAACATATCGTGGCTAAATAATCAATATGCTATATTATGTCGATTAGTTGATTTTAAAATGATTCTTTTATTTTACTAACTTCATCTTTTATGTAATCTTTAAATTCGTCAACGACTTCTCCCTTGGGGAACGGCTCTTCGCCGAAGCGCTTTTTGTATTCGAGACAAAGATGAGGTCTGAATCTCGGGTGAGAAATTTTGATAAGCGCTTTTGCTCTTTCTTTAAGAGTTTTTCCTTTAAGCTGAGCGATGCCGTATTCAGTTACAACGTAGTTAACGTCGTTTCTCGGGGTTGTAATAGCGCTTCCTTCCGTAATAAGGGGAACAATTCTGGAAACAAGTCCCTGTTTTGCTGTTGAAGGCATGGCGATAATTGAACGGCCGCCTTTGCTCATGGTAGCGCCTCTTACGAAGTCTACCTGACCGCCAACTGCGCTGAACTGGTTGAGACCGACAGTATCTGAAACTACCTGGCCCAAAAGGTCAACCTGAAGGCAAGAGTTAATAGAAACCACATTGTCGTTCTTTGCAATAATGGATGGATTATTAACATAGTCTATCGGGTGCATCTCAACAGACGGGTTGTTGTTGATATAATTGTTGAGCTTTTTTGAACCGAATGCTGCGCCGATTACCATTCTTCCGCGGTGCAGGTTCTTTTTGCTGTTGTTGATTATTCCCGCTTCAAGCAGGTCAACAACGCCGTCGCCTACAAGCTCGCTGTGAATTCCGAGATCCTTTTTATCCCAAAGCTGTTCACAGATTGCGTTTGGAATTCCTCCGATACCGAGCTGGAGGCAGTCGCCGTCGTTAATAAGCTGAGCGCAGTTAATTCCGATTTGGCGTTCTGTGTCCGTTATCGGAATTGACTTTACCTCGGGAAGAGGAGCGTCTATTTCAACAAAAGCGTCAAACTCACGAACGTGGCGGAAGCTGTTGCCGAATGTACGCGGCATCTGAGGATTTACCTGGGCAATTACAGTCTTTACAACAGAGCAGACTTCCTTTGTGTAGTCAACAGTTGTTCCGAATGAAACATAGCCGTGCTCGTCAGGAGGCGAAACCATAACTATAGCAACATCGGGGCATATGTAATTTGCCAGAAGATCCGGTATCTCATAAAAGTGAGAAGTGGTGAAATCGCACTGACCCGTTGAGATAGCCTTGCGGTTGCTTGAAGAAGCGAAAAGGCAGTTGAGGTTAAAATGACCTTTCATCTCAGGTCTCACCCATGGCGAATCGCCTAATGTCAGCATGGATATTATCTCAATATTGTGAAAATCCTCATAATTCTTTATGAGTTCTTCCTCAATTCCAAACGGCTCGCCGCAGGCAAAGCCCGTAACGATTTTATCGCCGTCGTTGATAAGTTTTACCGCTTCGGAAACGGTGGTCAGTTTTGATTCATATATCTCCTGCCAGTTCAAATTTATATCCCCCTGTATAATCGAATTTTAATCGACAAAGTCGCATTTTTGTTGAAAAACGCAACGTTAATAGTATAATTGAAATGTTAGTTCTTTGTCAATAAAATGTTTAGAGTGTCATATTATTAATGACAAATATAAGCTATAGTGTAATAAAAAGGTATTGTGTTTATTAAGTGTGAAATAAAAAACAGTCCGAACGCAATAAGCGTTCGGACTGCTGGTGCGGATGACGGGACTTGAACCCACATGAACTTGCATTCACTAGAACCTGAATCTAGCGCGTCTGCCAATTCCGCCACATCCGCATATATAACTTGTTTACTCGAAACAGTATTTCGAGGCGGCAAAAAACCGCGTACTGTCTGAAACAGCATTGACATAATACCACAGAGGATTTAAAATGTCAATAAAATATGGTATAATTTTTTTCGGTGAAAATATGAGAAATGTTATTTTATCCGTGTGTTCCGCCGCTGTTTCGGCATACACGATATGGTATATGAGTTTCGGCGATGTTACCGTTAATTCCGGTGCGTTGTCTAAGATGGGGCTTCGTCATCCTGTGCTTTTTGCAGTCTGGGGAGTTCTTACATATGTCCTGCTTTATATGCTTATACATACGGCTTACAGAAAATATACCGACTATAAATTTTATCACTGGCTTATGGCGGCTTCAGGGGTGGGAATGCTGCTTACTCTATGCTGTGATTTTGATTATACAAAACGGCTTCAGTGGTTTCTTCACTGCGCCGGTTCGCTGACTTTTTCCGCAGTAACGGGGATAACCGTGTTCCTGTTTTTCCTGCTTTGCGCTAAGCGTGAAACGTTTTTTATGGTGATTACCTGCCTTGTGGGAGCGGTATTGATAGGCGATACGGTATTTCTTATAATATTTAAAGAAACAGCGCTGATTGAGGCAGTTCC
>URGA01000071.1 GCA_900547275.1 uncultured Oscillospiraceae bacterium
GTCGCCTGCCTTGCCGATTTCAGGGTCAACAAGAACAGCCGCGTTTACATAAACTTCTTCAACCTCGCCGCCGATAAAGCGCGCCATGTCAAAATCATGAACAGTCATATCAAGGAAGATACCGCCTGATACTTTAACATAAGCAGGTGACGGAGGTTCAGGGTCACGGGAAGTGATCTTGATTATCTGGAGGTCGCCGATCTTGCCGTCATTTACCATAGACTTGATTGCGGCAAAGTTATGGTCATAGCGGCGGTTAAAGCCGATCTGGAGCTTAACACCAGCTTCTTTTACTGCGGCGATAACAGCCTTAATCTTGTCAACTGTAAGGTCAACGGGCTTCTCACAGAAAATATGTTTGCCGGCTTTTGCAGCCTCAATTGCAATGTCTGCGTGAGTATCTGTTGAGGAACAGATAAGTACCGCTTTGATCTCCGGATTATTAAGTATTTGATGGTAGTCTTCATAGCAATTCGGAATACCGAGTTCAGCCGCAACTTTCTTTGCGCCTTCAAAATAAATGTCGCTGATTGCCACAATTTCCGCCTGGGGAATGTGGTAGGTTATGGACTTTGCGTGAACCTGACCGATACGGCCGGCACCGATAATTCCAACCTTGAGTTTTTCCATCGTAATTACCTCTCTTAAAAGTATAAATATTGGTATATTTTTCAGTTTATTTCTGAAATTCTTTTACAACAAATAAAATATTATCACAGCAAAAATTATTATTCAAGCCAACAATATTCACAAACTTATAAATAGCTTTTTGTCTATTATGACAAAACTTTTTACAGTAATGATACGCCTTGTTTTCAAGGTCAAAAATACTTTACATTTTGGCCATAAATGTAATGTACAAATTGTTGCAAAAATGTGCAATAATATGTATAATATATTTTGATTTATCATATATAGGGGGATTGTTAAAATGACTTACACATATAAAACATTCGGAACCTGTTCCCGCAAAATCGACTTTGACGTTGACGAAAACGGATGCATCAGAAACGTAAAATTCACCGGCGGCTGTAACGGCAACCTCAAAGGTATCGGAGCGCTTGTTGAAGGAATGAAAAAAGAAGACGTTATAGAAAAACTTAAAGGAATTAACTGCAACGGAAAGGGCACGTCCTGTCCGGACCAGCTTGCAAAAGCGCTTGAAGAAATAGACGCATAATCCGCGGCAAATCGCCCGGCGTCAACATATACTTTTTAGGAGTAAGATTTATGTTCAGACTTGAAAGCAACAGACTGCGCCGCGAATTCAAAGTTAACGAGGGTTACCTCTATGCTTCCAGAATTCGCAACACAATGTCCGAAATGGACCTTGTGCCCGACGGCAACAGCACCGAGTTTACATTCCGTTTTACAGACGGCACCGAATTTTCATCAAAAGGTTTGAAAGTTACCGACTCAAACGAGCGGGACGGCAAACTCTCTTTCACTTTTGAGGAATTTGAGGGAGTAACCGTAACAATGACTTACTGGGTCGGCGCAGACGGTAATACACTGAAAAAGCAAATTAGTTTTATGCAGACAGGCGATAAAATTATCGATTACGTTCTGCTTGAACACGTTGGAATAATCAATTCACAGACGCATTTCTCAGTACCGGATATGGAAGATATGCAGATTAAGGGATGCTACGCCTGCCTGGGTCAGCCGTTTTACATTGACAGTTTGTTTTTCGGCTGTGAATTTCCCGCAACAGACAACCGTATTCTTTACGGTGTAGGCCAGGTCAAATATTATCTGGGAAAAGCAATTAAGGGCCGCTACGCCTGCCCCGTTACTGTTATGGGCGGTGCCGCCAGCAACAGCATGAGCGACGTTCAAAGCGCGTTTTTTGAATATATTGATTTTATCAGCGTAAAAAGCGATTTCAGAGTTCAGTACAACAGCTGGTATGACAATATGCTGAACATTGACGCAGACAATATCGAAAAATCGTTTTTTGAAATTGAAAAAGGACTTTCTTCCCACGGAGTTCCGCCGCTTGACGCTTATGTCATTGACGACGGCTGGAACAACTACAAGGCGGGATTTTGGAGCTTCAACAAGAAGTTCCCCAACGAACTTTACGACGCCACATCGATCTGCAAAAAACTCGCTTCTAATCTCGGTCTCTGGCTTGGTCCAAGAGGCGGATACAACGCCGCAACGCCGAAATTTGCAAAGAAAATCGAAAAATCCGGCAACGGATTTTATAACGCTGATTCAGACGATATCTGCATAGGTTCTGAAACTTACATCAAAAAAGTTCAGGATTTTCTTATTAAAACGACAAAAGAATTTGATATATCGTACTGGAAATTTGACGGCTTTGCTCTCAAACCATGTACAAACAGCAAGCACGACCACATCACCGGCGGCGAAAACGAAATGTACTACATTACTGAGCTTTGGACAAGTTGGATTGAACTGTTCAAAAATCTCAGAGCCTGCCGTGAAAATATGGGCAAGGATCTTTGGATAAACATGACAAGCTATGTCAATCCTTCACCCTGGTGGCTTCAGTATGTAAACAGCGTATGGCTTCAGAATTCATCTGACATTGATTTTTCGGACAATATTGAGAACCAGTCCCAGCTTGACGCAGAAATGACTTACAGAGACAGCAGATATTACGATTTTCTCTGCAACCGTGCATTCCAGTTCCCCACCAAGAATATTTATAATCATGAGCCTATTTACGGCAATTCCGCAAAACTGGATTACACAGACGAAGAATTCGAAAAATTTCTGTTCTTCAACGCCTGCCGCGGCCAGGCTTTCAATGAGCTTTATCTCAGCTACAGCCTTATGAATACAACAAAGTGGCGCACTCTCGCCCGTGTTCTCCGCTGGCAGAAGGAAAACTTCCATATTCTTAAAAACGCAATGTTCCTGGGCGGAAAGCCTGACGAAAACAACATTTACGCTTACACCGCCTGGACAAAGGACGGAGAAGGAATAATCGCACTGCGAAATCCTACTGACGAGAAGACTTCCCTTACACTAACGCTGAACAAACTCATGGGATGCCCCGAAAACATGCGCGCCGTTAAGCGCTACAATGTTTACAACATCACCGGAGCAGAAACATTTGACCTGTTCTCATACGGCGACAAAATCAACCTTTCTCTGGCTCCGTTTGAGGTTAAAATCTTCCAGTTCGGCGACAAAGATACACGAGTATCCAGCATGCCGGAAGTTACAGATTTTACAATTTCTTTCCGCTACAACGGCGAAGAGAATATTGACATCTGCGAAAACGACGACATCAAAATCAGCATAGAAAAAGGTGTTGTAAGAATAAAGTGCGGCAACTGCCACCTGCGATCCGCCAGCATAATTCACGGAGACACTCACAAGATAACGCTTGTAAGAAGCAAAAACAGAATGCTCAAACTTTATATCGACAGTTATCTTGACGCCTCCGGATTTGACGAAAGAGCGAAAAATATTATCAACACCGAGATCACCTCTGACGCTCCGGAATTCACCGTAGTAAGCAAGGCGATCCCCTACGACGAGATAATTTCCCTCAAAGAAATCCTCTCATCAAGAAAAAGATTTAGGAAGAAATGATAAAATGAGAGCAACCGTAACAACAAAAGAGCAATCGGAAATCGAAATAACGGAGAAAAAGAAGAAAAGCTTTTTCCGTGAAGTGCTTGAATTTGTAATACCTATTATTCTTGCAGTGGCAATTGCGCTGTTTCTCAAGAATTGCGTTATAGCCAACGCCAAAGTTCCCACAGGCTCAATGCTCAACACAATCCAGGAGGGCGACAGAATTATAGCCAGCCGCCTTGCGTATCTCAACGATGACCCGGAACGTTACGACATTATCATTTTCAAATTTCCCGATGATGAAAGCCAGTATTTTGTTAAGCGAGTAATCGGTCTGCCCGGCGAAACGGTAAACATTGTAAACGGTATTGTTTATGTTACCAAGACAGACGGAACTACTATCCAGCTTGACGACAGTTTTGTTACCAACTGCGTGCCCGTGGGCAACTTCGGGCCGTACGTCGTGCCTGAGGACAGTTATTTTATGCTGGGCGACAACCGCAACAACAGCGAAGATTCTCGCTACTGGGAAAACAAATACGTAAAAAAAGACAAGATCATCGGCAAGGTTCTGTTCCGCTACTATCCTACTATTTCTTCCATAAAATAAAACTGAAAGAAGCTAACATATGAAATGCACAAAATGCGGCAGTGACACCCTGAGGACAGACGGCGACTGGGTGACCTGCCTTGCCTGCGGCAACATCATGTTCAACACTTCTATCCACGGCGAAGAGGAGAAGAGCCCGACAAAAATCGTTGAACAGATAGAAGAGAATATGCTGACGCTGACTGCCGAAGACCCGGTCAATAATATTATTGAACCGGAGTATCCGGACGAACAAGTCAGAAGAGAAAAGCCGAAGAAGCAGAAAAAGCCAAAAAAAGTTAAAACTAAAAGCACCAAAAAGCAAAAGAGCGATGAAGAGGAAAAGCAGAAAAATCCCGTAAAAGACATAATCGATTTTATGCTTCCCATAGTTATTGCCGTTGTTATCGCAATAATTTTGAAGACACTTGTTTTCGCAAACGCAATCGTTCCCACGGGCTCAATGCTCAATACTATTCAGGAGAACGACCGTATTATCGCCAGCAGATTGTCGTACATTTTTAACGACCCGGAAAGATATGATATAATCATCTTCCATTATCCTGACGACGAATCCCAATACTTTGTGAAACGTGTTATCGGACTTCCTGGAGAAACGGTCCAGATTGTTGACGGCATCGTTTACGTTACAAAGACCGACGGCAACACAATTCAGCTTAACGACAGTTTTGTCACAAACTGCGTGCCAACCGGTGACTACGGCCCCTACGAAGTACCTGAAGACAGTTATTTCGTTATGGGCGATAACAGAAACGATTCTCTTGATTCCCGCTTCTGGGACAACAAATACGTAAAGAAAGACAAGATTATCGGTAAAGTAAAATTCCGTTACTACCCGAAAATCAGCAAAATCGAATAAAAGCGAAAAGAAGCGCCTTAGTTCAAAAGAACTAAGGCGCTTAATTTATTTATGCAATTAAATATGATAACGCTTTTTAACTTTCAGACGTTCCATCGCTCTGGCAAGGTTAGCCTGAGAATGATGATATTCGTAAACGCTTTTCTGCTGGCGCAGTTCTTCTTCAGCGCGTTCCTTAGCCTCGCGTGCTCGGCGTTCGTCGATCTCGTCAGGAAGTTCGGCTGACACGCATACAAGCGTTGCCTCGTTATTGACAAACTCAAGAAATCCACTGCCCACAAAAGCGTGGATAACTCCGCCTTCGGCGTCTCTTATGCGCATTTCCCCTACTTCAACAGGAGTAACGCAGTTTTCATGACGTGAAAGGAAACCGATTTCGCCGCCGTCAAGGCCGGGAATAACGAGAGCCTGAGCCTGACCGTCATAGAAAACACGGTTGGATGCCACGATTTTCAGTTTGAAGGTATCCATACCCAACACCCTTTCTGTCAATTACGCCATTTTTTCAGCGTTGTGCATAACGTCGTCAATAGTACCAACATTGAAGAACGCCATTTCGGGAACATCATCAACCTCACCGTCAACGATTGCTTTAAAGCCTCTGATTGACTCTTTAAGCGGAACAAATACACCGGGAATACCGGAGAACTGCTCTGCAACGTGGAACGGCTGAGACAGGAATTTCTGTATCTTTCTGGCACGGTAAACAGTAATCTTATCTTCGTCTGACAATTCTTCCATACCGAGGATAGCGATAATATCCTGAAGTTCCTTGTATTTCTGGAGATATTCCTGTACGCGGCGGGCAACTTCATAATGCTCTTCGCCGACTACGTCCGCCTCAAGAATTCTTGAGTTTGATTCAAGCGGATCAACAGCAGGATAAATACCCTGCTCAACGATCTTTCTGGACAATACCGTTGTTGCGTCCAGATGAGCGAATGTTGTTGCAGGAGCTGGGTCTGTAAGGTCGTCCGCAGGCACGTAAACTGCCTGAACAGAAGTAATTGAACCTGCCTTTGTGGAAGCGATACGCTCCTGAAGTTCACCTACGTCTGTAGCAAGGGTTGGCTGGTAACCAACTGCTGACGGCATTCTGCCCAGCAGTGAAGATACCTCTGAACCTGCCTGTACAAAACGGAAAATATTATCTATGAAAAGCAGTACGTCCTGATGCTCTACGTCACGGAAATATTCAGCCATGGTAAGTCCTGTTTCCGCAACTCTCATACGAGCTCCGGGCGGTTCGTTCATCTGGCCGAACACCAGCGCGGTTTTGCTCAAAACGCCGCTTTCTCTCATTTCATTCCAAAGGTCATTACCCTCACGGGAACGCTCACCTACGCCGGTGAAAATTGAATATCCGCCGTGCTGAGTAGCAACGTTTGTGATAAGTTCCTGAATAAGAACTGTTTTACCTACGCCCGCACCGCCGAAAAGACCGATCTTTCCGCCCTTCTGGTACGGAGTAAGCAGGTCAATAACCTTAATACCTGTTTCAAGAATTTCAATATTCGGTGACTGATCCTCAAAACTGGGCGGTCTGCGATGAATGCCCCAATGGGTCTCGCCGTCCAAATTTCCGAGACCGTCAAGTGTGTCGCCTGTAACATTGAAAAGACGTCCCAGAGTTTTTTTACCTACCGGCACGGAAATAGAAGAGCCTGTAGCAACAACTTCCATGTCCTTGCAAAGACCTTCGGAAGCGGCAAGCATAATGCAGCGAACGCAGTTGTTGCCTATATGCTGGCTTACCTCCATTACAAGGCGCTTGCCGTCCATCTCAACCTGGAGAGCGTCCTTGATTTTCGGCAGTTCGTCCGGAAATTCAACGTCTACAACAGGTCCCATAACCTGAATGATTTTACCTTTATTCATATAGGAATACCTCCTGTAACCGTATTAGTCGGAATTTTTCTTCTGCGCCTTGGAGCCTGCAATAACCTCGGTTATCTCCTGAGTGATCGCAGCCTGCCTTGCATGGTTATAATCAATCTCCAGCGCGCTGAGCATATCCTTAGCCGCGTTTGTTGCAGTCTGCATAGCAGTCATACGGGCGTTATGCTCAGAGCAGTAAGACTCAACCAGCGCGCCGTAAATAAAGCCTGCAACATAGTTTGGAACAATATGTTCAAAAACCTCGTCAGGCGACGGCAGAAACGCTACCTGGTCATAATACTTTCTGTCTCGCTTAACCGAAATGCGCTCACGTCCCAAAGGGAGAAGCTGATGTATCTCAGCCTGAACGTTAAGCGAGTTGATCATTTTTGTATAGATAATATATACCTCGTCAAGCTCTTTGTTTACAAACAGCTCGATGATCTTATCGGAAATATAGCGCGCTCTGTTCATATTCGGGTTCTGAGCGGTGTACTTAAAATCAATATCAACCGGAATGTTTTTATGCTCAAAGTATTTACGTCCTACCTGACCTACAACGAACAGCATGTTCTTGTGGTTGGTGAGGCTTTCCTGCTCGGCAATCTTTATAACATTGTGGTTGTAAGCGCCCGCCATACCCTTATCAGCGGTAACTACTATGTAGCCGCGCTTTCTTTCCTCTTCCGGCAGGTATTCGCGCTTATCAAAAAAGCGGTTACCTGCTGTTGGAGACTCAAGCAATATCTTTGCAAGAGCGTCCTGCATTGTGTAAAAGTACGGCTCAGTGTTTTTGAGACTGTTTCTCGCCTTTGAAAGCTTTGAGGACGAAATCATGTACATGGCGTTCGTGATTTTCATGGTGTCCTTAATGCTTTTCATTCGGCTCTGAATTTCTCTTGCATTAGCCATGATTTACCTTCTTATATTCATCGGTTATATCGAGAATCTTCTGTTTAACTTCGTCAGTAAGTTCTTTTGTGCTCTCTATTTCGTCAAGCACGTCTGCATACTTTGCATGGAAGAATTCCAAAAGACCCGTCTGGAATTTTTTAACTTCCTTAGAGTCAATATCAAGGAATTTTCTTCCGATGGCGGCCACAAGGGATACAACCATTTCAGACATTGAAAGCGGATTGCACAGAGGCTGTTTAAGCATCTCCATAAGTCCCTTGCCGTATGCCAGGTTAACTTTTGTTTCCTCGTCCAAATCTGACGAGAACTGGGTAAATACTTCCATCTCGCGGTACTGAGCAAGGTCAATACGCAGTGAACCTGCGGCCTTCTTCATAGCCTTGGTCTGGGCGGCGCCGCCAACACGGGATACGGAAAGTCCGACGTTAACAGCCGGGCGCATACCGCTGAAGAACAGGTCGCTTTCAAGGAAGATCTGACCGTCAGTGATGGAAATTACGTTTGTGGGAATATATGCTGAAAGGTCGCCCGCCTGGGTCTCGATTATCGGCAAAGCGGTAAGGGAGCCTCCGCCAAGCTCATCTGACAGACGGCTTGAGCGCTCCAGCAGACGTGAATGAAGATAGAATACGTCGCCGGGATAAGCCTCACGGCCCGGGCTTCTTTCAAGCAGAAGAGACAATGCACGGTAAGCAACAGCGTGCTTGCTCAGATCATCATATACTATAAGGCAGTCCTTGCCTTTATACATGAAATATTCAGCCATCGCAGTGGCGGAATAAGGAGAAATATATTGAAGTGACGCCGGGTCTGACGCTGTGGAGCAAACAATAATCGTATAGTCCATTGCGCCGTGCAGATCAAGCGTATGAACCAGCTTGGCAACGGTTGACGCTTTCTGGCCGATAGCGTTGTAAATACAAATTACATCCTTGCCTTTCTGGTTAAGAATAGTGTCAATCGCAATAGAAGTTTTACCTGTCTGACGGTCGCCGATAATAAGTTCACGCTGACCTCTACCTATCGGGAACATTGCGTCAATAGACAAAATACCTGTTGCCATAGGTGTGTCAACCTTCTGGCGGTCAACGATAGACGGAGCCGGCTCTTCAACCGGGCGATAATCAGCCTCTTTTATCGGGCCTTTTCCGTCAATAGGTTCTCCGAGAGCGTTAACGATGCGCCCGATGAATTCCTCGCCTACGGGCACACCTGCTTTTTTATGGGTTCTTGTAGCAACGGAACCTTCGTGAATTTCACTGTCGTCACCGAACAAGATACATCCTATTTGGTTTTTCTTAATATCCTGCACCATGCCTTTAATACCGGAATCGAAAACAATAATTTCGCCGTACATAACATGGTTCATACCGTAAATCGTTGCAATGCCGTCGCCGACAAATACGACTGTGCCGACTTCTTCGTCGTTTTTACCGAAATCATAATTTGTAATTTCTTCACGCAGGATAGATACTATCTGGTCGGAACTGATAGATGCCATTACTTCACTTCCCCTATGATTTTTTGCTGTAATTGATTAAATCTGCCTTTAAGTGAGCGGTCAATTCTCATATCACCGCACTGGATGACAAAACCGCCAAGCAGACTTTCGTCACGGATAATTTCAAGATTAACTGCAGGAGCATTGTATTTTCGCTGCAAAAATGTTTTTATTTTCTTTACCTGTGCCTCATTCGGCTCTTCAACGCAGTACACCGTTGCAAGCAAAGTGCCGCCTACGGTTTCGCAGATGCGGTGGTACTCGTCAAAAATTTCGTGAATATTGGATATTCGGCCGTTTTTGCAAAGCACTTTAACGAATGACGCCATAAGTCCGCTGAAAATACGATCTATCGTCTTTTCCTTTTGAGAAAAGCGGACGCGTGGGTCAGACAGCGCCTTTAACAGAACTTCGTTCTCGCCGAATACATCACAAGCGTTTTCAACATCGCTGCGGTCAACGGCAAGCATATGAAGAACCTGGGCGTAATTATGAATGGCTGACGTCATCTTTCTTCACCACCGTTGCCGTCTTCGTCCTCGTTGAGGAACTGGTCGTAAATAGCGCTGTTGTCAATCGTCTCAGCCTCTTTAGCAACTACCTTTGCAGCTGCATCCAATGCAAGAGAAGCAATATCGTGCTTAACTGAGCGCAACGCATCCTGACGCTCGTTTTCAATAGTAACACGGGCGTCCCTAATTAACTTGTCTGATGTCATCTGAGCGTTGTCCACAATCTTGTCCGCCTTTGCTTTTGCGGCAAGTTTTGCGTCTGCAATCAGGCGGGCGCTCTCTTCGTCAGCACCGGCAAGCTTTGCCTGATACTGATCCTTGAGTTCGCCGGCTGCGCGGCGCTCATCGTCTGCATCTTTAAATTGTTTGTCAATCATCGCTTTGCGCTTCTCCATCGCGCCTAAAATCTTGTTCCAGACAAACTTTTTCATAAGTATGTAGAATATAACAAGATTTATTACGGTCCAGAGAAGGTTCCAGTCCAGTGAAAGCATAGTATTGCGTCCTTTCGGGAGTCTTATCTTAAGAATTCATCCTAATTATTTCATAATGAATATAATCAGAATACCAATAACAAGACCGTAAACTGCGGTTGCTTCAGCAAGTGCACAACCAAGAATAAGAGCGGTACGAATATCTCCCGCTGCTTCGGGCTGACGAGCAATGGCGTCAACTGCTTTACCTGTTGCAAGACCAATACCGATACCGGCTGGCCCACCCGTGAGGACGGGGACTGTCTTTGTTTCCG
>URGA01000072.1 GCA_900547275.1 uncultured Oscillospiraceae bacterium
ATATAGATATATAAATAAATAATGATTTACATAATATACCCTTGTAAACGCCGCGATTATTATGTATAATGAGTTTGAATATCGGAAAGGAGAGCAAAATGAAGATTTTCAAGAACCGCGGCGACATTTATTTTTCAAAATCAGGCACAAAAGCGGACAAAGAGCAGACCATATTGATTATTGCCCTTGTCTGTGTAATTCTGCTCTCCATTATCGTAGTTATCTTTACGGGCGCAAAAAGCGATTTCAGCGCAAAAAAGTTCTTTGCCCCTGACCAGACCGTTCTGGTTTCTTCCGAGTCCAGTCAGGCTGAACTGCCGGATGTGGGCGGCAAAACAAATTATCTTTTGCTGACCACCGGCGAGGATGAAGAGACTGTCTATACGATTACTCTTTTTCAGGCGGATATGGACAGCATTTCATATAAAATATGTAACCTTCAGCCCTCAACTCTGCTGGACGGCAATACCGTTGCTTCAATTTATAAAGGCGGCGGCGTAAACAATCTTGTTCAGGCGCTGGAAAGCGATTTGTCGGTGGATATTGATTTTTATATGATAACGAAAGTCAAAGATTTTATCAGTTTTTATGACGCGATGGGAACTGTCCACTATCCTCTCGCCGAAGATATAAAATATAAGGACAGCGAATCGGCGGATACGTATTCGGTAAAACTTTCCGCAGGAGAACAGACGCTTGACGGCAAAAAGTTTATTTCGCTTCTGCGCTATTACGTCAATGTTAAAAACGACTGTAAGACGGCTAACGACCTTGTGCTCAACGGTCTTACCCAGCTTATAAATTCAGACAACGCCGCAAAGAAGGACGAACTATTTAAAGAATTTGTTGTTTTGTCTAAATCAAATATGACGGTTAAGGATTTTTCAGAGAGAAACGACGATATTACAGTTCTTACCGACAGCAGAACGGGTGTAAACACATATAACGTTGAAACACTGTCTGACGGCGGCGAGCTTGACCCCCAGTCGAGATCAAGCATAAAGAGCTATTACGCAAAATAAATTCAGGACAGCAAAAGAGGAGATACAAATGGATAAAGAGCGGATAGAAAAAGCCGTGCGTGAAATTCTTATCGCGGTGGGCGAAGACCCTGACAGAAGCGGTCTTGTTGAAACTCCCAGACGCGTTGCAAATATGTATGAGGAAATTTTCGCAGGTCTTACGGCAGACCCGAAACAGCATTTAAAGTTTTTTGACGAAAAAAGCAACGACGAAATGGTAATCGTAAGGGATATTCCTTTTTCTTCCGTCTGCGAGCACCATCTTCTGCCCTTTGTGGGCAAGGCTCACATAGCCTATATTCCGAACGACAATAAAATCATCGGTCTTTCAAAACTGGCGAGAATTGTTGACAATTTTGCAAAGAGACCTCAGGTTCAGGAACGCCTGACCCATGATATTGCAGATTTTCTCAATGAAAATCTTGAACCCCAGGGCGTTGCGGTTATTATTGAAGCTGAGCATATGTGCATGACAATGAGAGGAGCAAAAGCGGCAGGTTCGGTTACCCAGACATCGGCTCTCAGAGGCTGTATGAAGACCGACGCCCGTTCCAGAGCCGAGGTACTGGCTCTGCTGGATAAATAATATGGCAGTTTGGAAATGCAGAAATTATAATATCGAATACGGCGAAAAAGTATTGATGATGGGTATAGTAAACGTTACTCCGGATTCTTTTTCAGACGGCGGAAAATGGTTCAGCAGTGAAAAAGCCGTTGAACACGCCCTTGAACTTGAAAGGGACGGAGCAGATATTCTTGATATCGGCGCCCAGTCTACCCGTCCGGGCCACGTTCCCGTTTCCGCTGAGAGGGAGTGGGAAAGACTGGAAGACGTTTTGCCCCTTATCTGCGAAAAATCATCTCTTCCCGTTTCGGTGGATACTTATTACCCTGCTGTTGCCGAAAAAGCCCTTGAGGCGGGCGCGAGCATAATAAACGATGTTTCAGGCGTCGTAACACCCGAAATGGCGAAAACAGTCAAAAAATGGGGTGCAGGCTGGATTATTATGCATTCAGGCAGCGGCTCAGTGACTGAAGTTAAGGAATTTTTTGAAAAATCAGTTGAGGAATGCGCCAAACTCGGCGTAGATGAAAATTCCGTTTGCCTTGATATGGGGATAGGCTTCGGCAAAAATTACAGTCAGGATATGCAGCTTCTGGCAAACGTAAAATTATATAAAAAAGACGGTTATCCGCTTTTACTGGGCTGTTCCAGAAAGAGAGTTATCGGAGCGGGCAGCGGTCAGGAAATACCCGCCGAGAGAATTTACGGAAATATAGCGGCGGACACTGCGGCGGTCTTGGGAGGTGCGGATATTATCCGAGCCCATGATATAAAAAATGAAAAACAGGGTGTTTCAATGGCCCTGGCAATGAAAGGATTTAAATTATGATCAGTGTAACAACACCAACAGTTCAAAACGGCGTAATCACTTCTTACAAAGGTATTGTAACAGGCGAGATAGTTACAGGTATTAACTTTATTAAAGATTTCGGCGCTTCAATCCGCAATATCGTAGGCGGCAGAAGCGAAGGCTACGAGGAAGAACTTATTAAGGCACGCAACAGCGCTATTGCCGAAATGGAAAACAGAGCCGCCCAGATGGGAGCAAACGCAGTAGTAGGCGTTGATATCGACTACGAAGTTCTCGGTCAGGGAAATATGATTATGGTTTCTGCAACAGGCACAGCGGTTGTAATAGAGAATAAATAATGGATAAGATACTTATAAGAGATCTGGATATCTTTGCTTACCACGGCGTAAACCCTGAGGAAAAGCGTGACGGTCAGCATTTCGTTTTTGATATTGACCTTTATCTTGACCTCAGCAAGCCCTGCGTTACCGACTGCGTTGACGACACGGTGAGCTATGCTAAAGTCGTAAAAACGGTGCGCCGCGTATTTACTGAAGAAAAATACGACCTTATCGAAAAAGCCGCCCGCGTTACGGCAGACGCGATACTTCAGAAATACGAAGCGGTAAAAAAGGTAAAAATTATTCTTAAAAAGCCCCAGGCGCCGATAAAAGCCGATTTTGGCTGGGTAGGCGTCAAACTCACAGTTGACAGGAAATAAGCGTTATGTATTATGTTTTAAGCGTGGGAACGAATATCGGAGACCGAAAGGAAAATATCGAGAACTGCAAAAAAGCGCTGGCTCTCGTTCCTGAAACTCAGGTAGTCTCCGCTTCTCCGATTTACGAAACTCAGCCCATAGGCTATGATGAGCAGGATAATTTTTATAACTGCTGTCTGCTTGTGTCCTCAAAATTTTCCCCGTCGGAAATGCTGGGGGTATGCATGGGCATTGAAGCAGGCTTCGGAAGAGTGCGCAAATTCAAGGATGGACCGAGAATTATTGATATAGACATAATTTTTGCCCAGGATTTGGAGATAAACACAAAAAATCTCACCGTTCCTCACCCGAGATACAGCGAAAGGCGCTTTGTCCTGCGGCCGCTGATGGATATTTTTGTTGACGGCGTTGCTTTCGGAATTGATTTTAAGAAATATCTGGAAGCAATTCAGGGGCAGGAAGTCAAAAAAATAGACGAATAAGTAAAGAGCAGAGCGCTTTTATACGCTCTGCTTTTTTTTCTGCTTTTTTGCAGATTTTGCCGTTACATCATTGAAGATACGTTGTCTACAACGTTTGCAATGGTGTTTGCGGCTTTTTTGATTGTTTTTTTGGTCTGGGTGCTGGTTGAGTTCATCGTGGCAACCGTTCCGGCAACCATGCTGCCCACAGCCATGGCAACGCCGAGACCTTTCATCATATTAACCGTTTTTCTTTTCATCACATTTGTCCTCCGTAAAAAAATTTGCAAATTTCTTTGCAATATTATTTTGTGATTTTCAGCCGCGATTAAAATGATGAATTTTTGCTAATCAGAAATGCTTTTTCCATTTTAAAAAATTTTTTCAAAAAAATAACCTGACCCGAAAAAACAGGTCAGGTTTGTTTTTTTATTTAATCTTACGCTTTTCCGTTTGAACCGAAAACAACTTCGATCTTGTGAGCTACAACCTCTTCGATAAGGTCGCGGGCAGGTGTCAGATACTGACGGGGATCAAAGTGAGTGGGCTCCTCAGCAAAGTGCTTGCGGATAGCAGCAGTCATTGCGATACGGATATCGGAGTCAACGTTGATCTTGCAGACAGCCATAGAAGCAGCCTTGCGGAGCATATCCTCGGGGATACCGATAGCGTCGGGCATCTGGCCGCCGTACTGGTTGATCATCTTGATGTGCTCCTGGTTAACGGAAGAAGCACCGTGAAGAACGATAGGGAAACCGGGAAGCTGCTTGCCGACTTCTTCAAGAATGTCAAAGCGAAGCTGGGGCTTCTGACCGGGCTTAAACTTGTAAGCGCCGTGGCTTGTTCCGATAGCGATTGCAAGAGAGTCAACGCCTGTGCGTGTAACGAAGTCAACAACTTCTTCAGGTCTTGTGTAAGAAGCGTTTTCAGCGTCAACCTGAACGTCGTCTTCAACGCCGGCGAGAGTGCCGAGTTCGCCTTCTACTACAACGCCGTGAGCGTGAGCGTAGTCAACAACTTCCTTTGTAAGTTTGATGTTTTCTTCGTAAGGCTTGCTTGAGCCGTCGATCATAACTGATGTGAAACCGCCGTCGATGCAGCTCTTGCAGGTCTCAAAATCAGGGCCGTGGTCCAGGTGAAGAGCGATGGGAAGACCTGTTTCTTCAGCAGCGGCCTTAACCATAGCAACGAGATAATCGTGAGAGGCATATTTGCGCGCGCCGGCTGAGCACTGAAGGATAACAGGTGCGTTGAGCTTCTTGGCAGCGCGGGTGATACCCTGTACAATCTCCATATTGTTTACGTTGAAAGCGCCGATGGCGTAACCGCCTTCGTATGCCTTTTTGAACATTTCGGTTGTTGTAACAAGTGGCATAATTTTATATCTCCTATTTCTAAGATTTTTGTAATCGTTTGCCGATTACCCGACAAACAGTATACTACAAAGCGGCTTAAATATCAAGTCAAACCATTTATAAATTGCGCTGTAATGCAAAAAATATAAGCGTAAAACAAAAATTATTTAAGCAGATCGTCCGGAACGCCGGTATAATCTATGATTTCTTTGGCGATATATATCGGTCTGCGCTTTGTTTCAATATAATTCTTGGCAAGATATTCGCCGATAATTCCCAGGGTAAACAGCTGAACGCCTCCGAAAAACGCAATAAGTATAACTATCTGGGTAAAGCCGTCAAAACCGATATCGCTTACCAGTTTGCGGATAAGCGTAACGATGAAGTAAACAACTGAAAACGCAGTTGAAAGAAGGCCGAGAATTGTTGCGAATTTAAGGGGAGCTGTGGAAAAAGCGATAATGCCGTTCCAGCCGTAATTGAGCAGTTTTTTAAAGCCCCATTTTGTTGTGCCGTTGGCTCGCTCTTTCGCTTCATAGGGAATATATTTTGTGTTAAATCCTACCCAGCTGAAAAGACCTTTGCTAAATCTGAAGTATTCAGGCATATTGAGCAGAGCGTCTTTTATGGTGTTTCTGAAAGTTCTGAAATCAGACGCGCCGTCAACAAAATCAACTTCAGACATATTTGTTGCCAGCTTGTAAAATGCTGATTTTACCGAGGACATCAGTTTGCTTTCGTGGCGCTTTTCCTGGTAAGCGCAAACACAGTCAACGTCCGTTTCCTCATCAAGTATCTTAGTCATCTGCAAAACAATTGCGGGGTCCTGCTGTAGGTCAGCGTCAATGATGCTTATATATTCGCCTCTGCAGTTCTGGAGACCGGCATAAATAGCCGATTCCTTGCCGAAATTGCGGGAAAAACTTACAATTTTAATGTTCTGTTCTCTTCTGTCGTGTAGCTCTTTAAGGTTTTTGAGCGTTTTGTCCTTGCTTCCGTCGTTTACGAAAACGATTTCGTAGTCGTGCATTTCCGCGCCGCTGAAAACGTCTTCAACAGCTTTTGCGAAGGGAAAAATATTATCCTCTTCGTTAAAGCAGGGCACGATTAAAGAAAGTTTCATATTTTCACATCCTTTTCATTTAACCTATTATATATAGGTTAATACCGGATGTCAAATAAATTCGCCTTTGGCCGTCAGTTGTTTTTTCCGTGGAGCAGCGGAGACAGCGGTTTGTAGATTATTCCGCTGAAAACGGAGCAGATAAGTCCTTTGCACACGGTAAACGGAAGGTTGAAGATAAGCAGCGCCTGAAAGATGGATTTTGTTGAGGGCAGAAGCGCTTTGTACATATCCAGCACCGCCTGTTCCGGCAGTCCCAGAACGTTGTAATAAAGCGGATAAACGATAAAGTAGTTAATGGGAACGCTGGCGATACCCATAAGAAGCGAAGCCGCAAGAGAAGCAATGAGGGCGCCTTTTTTCGTCTTTTTGTGCTTGTAGATAAGACCTGCCGTCAGTGAAAGAACGGCGCCCATAAGAAAGTTTGAAAGTTCGCCGATATACATACTGGACGACTGTGTCATATGCAGCAGATTTTTAATAAGAGCGATTATCACGCCCGCCGCAGGACCGTAGGCGAAAGCGCCGATAAGTTCGGGAAGATCGGAAAAGTCCAGCTTGATGAAAGACGGAATTATCGGAATCGGAAATTCCAAAAACTGGAGCGCAAACGCCACCGCGCTGAGCATTGCAATGCCTGTGAGTTTTCTTACGTTGATTTTTTTCATGGTTTTTTCTCCTTTTTGGGCAAAAGAGAAGCCCCGGACATAGATAGTCCGGGGCATAAAATGCCTGACAATAACATTTTCTCTCATCCGGACTTTAACCGTCGGTGCCTGAGTTTCACAGGCTCAACCAATAAGGCTCGCAGACTTTAACTGCCGGTAGGGAATTTCACCCTGCCCCGAAAATTTATTTTTTTGTCTATTCCATTATAAGCGAATATCTCATTTTGTCAACACAAATACTAATTCTGTAAAAAAATAAAAATCTGGAGGTATATATATGGAAATTCTTAGCGTTTTGGCGTCGTCCGTCTGCTCTTTGGCGGTGCTTTTCCTTTTGGCAAAACTCGTTGGCGTGCGCCAGATAAGCGAAATGAGCTTTTTTGATTACGTTGTGGGAATAACTATCGGTTCAATAGCCGCCGAAATGTCAACAAATCTTGAAAACGGCTGGGTGAAGCCTATAACCGCAATGGTCGTTTACGGCGTTACGGCGTTTCTGATTTCCGTAATATCCAGAAAAAGCATTAAGGCAAGGCGTATTTTGAGCGGTACTCCTACGGTTTTGATAAATAGGGGCGAGATTGACAGAAAAAGTCTTACAAAAGCAAGAATGGATGTCAACGACCTGCTTGCCCAGGCAAGAATAGCCGGTTATTTCAATCTTGCAGATATTGATTATGCTATTCTTGAAACCACGGGAAATATAAGTTTTCAGCCTGTTCCAGGCAAACGCCCCCTTAATCCTAAGGATTTTAACTTTTCGCCGATGCGCGAAGGGCTCTATATAAATGTTATTATTGACGGAGTAATAATGAAAGAAGATTTAAAATACGCCCATGTCAGCGAAAAAGAACTGCTGAAAATGCTTAAGGACAGAGAAGTTGAAACAAAAAATATTATTCTTGCCACCATTGATTTGAATAAACAGTTGACAATCTATAAAAAGTAGCATATAATCATCATATGAACGAATATTCATATGAAAGGATGTGCATTTATGCAGGAGGAAGAACTGCTGTACGACGTGGCAGATCTGTTCAAGCTTTTTTCGGATTCTACCCGAGTAAGAATACTCGTTGCTCTTTCCGAAAAGGAGCTGTGCGTCAGCGATATTGCCGCCCTGCTGGGAATGAATCAGACGGCTATATCGCACCAGCTCAGAATACTTAAACAAAATCATCTTATTAAATATCGGCGCGACGGCAAAAATATGATTTACTCCCTTGCCGACGACCATGTTAATATGATTATAAACTGCGCAATAGAGCACATAGAGGAATAGGAGAATAAATATGGAAGAAAAACATACTGAAAACCAGTCATGCAGCTGCTGCGCTGAGGGTCACGTTCATTCTGACGGATGCGGCTGCGGCTGTGACCACGACCATGAAAATATCGACAAAGCGGCGTTTTATAAGAAAATAGGCTTCGGCATTTTCTTTTTCGTTGTCGGTATTCTTTTTGAAAAACTGATGCCCCAGATTACGGCAAACGGCTTTTTCGCCCAGTATCCCCAGATACCTGAGTATATAAGCCTTCTCTCCTTCGGTCTTTCCTACATAATTGTCGGCTTTTCAATTATAAGGGAAGCGGTAGAGGGAATAATCAAAGGAAATATTTTCAACGAAAATTTCCTTATGGCTATTGCTTCCATCGGCGCTTTCGCAATCAAGGAGTACTCAGAGGGCTGCGCCGTTGTACTGCTTTATACCATCGGCGAATTTCTCCAGGGTATGGCTGTTGCCAAGAGCAGAGGCTCAATCCGCAATATGCTTGAGCAGAAGCCGGAGGCAGTAAACGTGCTGAGAAACGGCGAGACAGTTGAGGTAAGCCCCGAAGAAGTTGAAGTGGGTGAACTCATTATCGTTAAACCCGGTGAAAAGATATATCTTGACGGCGTTATTACCGAGGGTACCGCCGAGGTGGACATGGCGGAACTTACAGGCGAAAGTATCCCTGTTTCAATGTCTCCCGGAGAACAGGTGCTTTCAGGCAGTGTAAATATTGACGGCGCGCTGACAGTTCGGGTTGAAAAGCCCTATTCCGAATCAACCGTGTCAAAAATTATGTCAATGCTGGAAAGCGCCCAGGACAAAAAGAGCCACGCGGAAAAATTCATTACCCGCTTCGCAAAAATATATACCCCCGTTGTCTGCGTTATCGCTTTGGGAATTATGCTTATCCCTCCGCTGTTTATGCACGGCTCCTGGAGCGAATGGATATACAGAGGACTTTCCGCTCTTGTTGTTTCCTGCCCCTGCGCAATTGTTATTTCCGTTCCCCTCAGTTTCTTCGGCGGTCTGGGAACCTGCTCTCGCGAGGGCGTTCTTGTAAAGGGCGGCAACCATCTTGAAATGCTTGCTAAGTGCTCTGTCGGAGTTTTTGATAAAACGGGCACCGTTACCAGCGGAAAGTTTGAGTTTGTTCGTTGTGAATGTTATCATTGCCACTGCCACGACAAGGAGCACAGGGAATTGCTTAAAATTATCGCCGCCTGCGAGCGTTATTCAAACCACCCCATCGCAAAATCCATTTGCCTTGCTTTCGGCCAGTACGCCGACGAGTGCCATGTAACAGACGCGAAAAATTACGCGGGCATGGGCGTTTCCGCCGTTGTTGACGGCGTAAAGTATTACGTGGGAAATGAAAAGATGATGGCACACGCAGGCATAGAATTTCCGGAAACGAAGCAGATAGGCACCGCCGTTTACTGCTGCAGTGAAAAGGAATTTCTCGGCGACATAGTTTTTGCCGATATTATTAAGGAAGACAGCCGTGAAGCGATTTCCGATCTCCACAAACTTGGCATGAAAAAAATCGTTATGCTCACAGGCGACAAAGAGCCTATCGCAAAGGACATTGCCGCTAAGGCAGGAATGGACGGCTATTTTGCAAAACTTCTGCCTGAGCAAAAGGTTGAAAAAATGAGAGAACTGCGCAAAAACGGCGACACCGTTCTTTATACTGGCGACGGAATAAACGACGCTCCCGTTCTCGCTGAAGCAGACGTGGGAATTGCAATGGGCGCTGCGGGTTCGGATATTGCCATTGAGGCTTCCGATATGGTTGTTATGGGCGACTCGCTGTCAAAAATTCCTCTTGCAGTTCGTATCGCCAGAAAAACGGTTGGCATCGCCAGAGAAAATATTATTTTCAGTATCGCGGTAAAACTTCTCATTATCATCGGCTGCGCCGTTGGTATTTTTGATGAAAACGCAATGTGGCTTGCGGTGTTCGGCGACGTGGGTGTCTGCCTTATCGCTGTTGCAAACAGCCTTAGAGTTATGCACATCAGCAAAAAAAAGAAAAAATAATATAATGAAAAATAAGACGGCTGAAGCAAATCGCTTCAGCCGTTTTTTCTGCTTTATTAAAGATTGTGGCGGGGCCCACTGCACAGAAAAGACTGAGCTCTTAGCCTCTTAC
>URGA01000073.1 GCA_900547275.1 uncultured Oscillospiraceae bacterium
CCCCCGCCGTTATCTGCCGGAGCTCACTTCTTCTAACCGTATGCTTCGCGCATTCGGTGAGCGTGTTGCAAGGAATATGCCTATTCAGGGCACCGCGGCTGATATTATAAAAATAGCAATGGTTCGTGTTGACAGACGTCTTCACGATGAAAACATGAAATCACGTCTTATTCTTCAAGTCCACGACGAACTTATCGTTGAGGCTCCT
The DNA here is from genome assembly GCA_900547275.1 of uncultured Oscillospiraceae bacterium. Lineage (GTDB taxonomy): Bacteria > Bacillota > Clostridia > Oscillospirales > Acutalibacteraceae > CAG-217. The sequence continues at coordinate 209 of URGA01000073.1, forward strand.
GAGGACGAGGCTGAAAAGGCGCTGGAGATTGTAACCGAGGAAATGGAAAACGCCTGCAAAATGAAAGTGCTTTTGCGAGCTGACGGAAAAATAGGAAAAACATGGTATGACGCTCACTGATTTTGAACCGAGACACCTTGACGGGGTGTGGGAAATTGAAAAAGAATGTTTTGCCCATCCCTGGAGCAGGGAGGACCTTGCCGCCCAGATAGAAAATGAGCAGTCGCATTTTGCTGTGGCTGTTGATGAAGACGGCACGGTGGCAGGTTATGCAGGGGTGCAAATAATCTGCGGCGAGGGCTATATAACAAACGTCGCGGTTTTGCCCCGTTACCGCCGAAAAGGTATTGCAAAAGCGCTTATGCTCAAGATTATGGAAAACGAAATGGATTTTCTTACTCTTGAGGTGAGAAAGAGCAATGCCCCTGCAATAAAACTTTATGAAAAACTCGGTTTTTACAAGGTGGGAGAGCGCAGGAATTTTTATTCCGACCCCGAAGAGGACGCTCTGCTTTATACCTGCTTTTTCGATAAATAAAAAGAATTTCAGGAGAAGAGAAGAAATGAAAAAGAGAGAGAAAAAAGAAAAAACTTATCCGAAAAGTAAATATCCGCTTATAAATGTAATAGAGGATTACCTTAAAACTTACGCCGCAGCAAACAGAAATATCCGAAGTTATACCGACAGGTACGACGACAAGGAACCAATGTATATCGCTTCGCTGTATATGGGCGATTTTGTCTGGGATATTATTTATTCACCGAATGTTCTGGGCTACGTTTATGACAGAAATTCAAATTCAACGCTGAGAAGCGTATTTCGTTTCAGCGGCGATGAGTGGAGATATTCGGTTTACGATGTGTTTAATACACTCGACATCTGCGATTTTTCACGCTATGAGTACCACTATGCGGAAGAAAAAGACAAGATGCTCCAAAATCTTTCCGAAATGACAGGAAAGATTGAGGCGATAACACCTTATATAACCCAGATAGCAAATGACGAAGCGCTGAAAACAGCAATTCATAATAACCTTGAAACCGACCTGGAAACTTTTGGATTTGACAGCGAATCAAGAGAAGAAATGACTGCGGAAGAAATGATGAATTTCTTTGACTGCCTGCTTGGCTTCCGTTTTTCCGTAGATCTTGAAAGTTACATAGAACACCTTGAGCAGGGGAATTCTGCAAAAGCGATAAAGCGTCTTCAAAAAGAGGACGGAAAAGGCGAACTGCTTTTGCTTGAAAAGCGATTGCTTAAAGCGCTTCAGGATGGCAGAGTAAATCTTCCGTCAAAATCCGATTACAGGCGTTCGCCGAAAAAACGCTCGGGTATTCTTTACGCTGCCGCATTTATTATCAGCCTTATTGTCTGCTTCGGCCTTGCCTTGGTCGCCAACGTTTTGGGAACGATGACGGCTTTCGGCGCCTCAATGCCTTTTACAATGTTTGACTGGTCGTTTGCAGCGGCGCTTGCGGCAAGTATTATCTTTGATATTCCGATATTTAAACTTATGTCGAAAATAATTTATAAGGACAAAGCTGCTGAATATACCAGTGCCCAGGGTCTTTCAAAGAAATCAATTAAAATTCTCGGCAATTTGTCATATGTCGCTGTTGCGCTCGCCGTGGCGTTTGCGTTTTACGAGGGCTGCTGTGGTATCGGTCTTCAGCAAGATAAAGTTGTCAGCATGAATTTGGGGCAGTTCCAACAGCAGGACAAGTCTTATTCCGACTATGAATTTTATATCTGCCAAGGCAGTTCTTTCGGCGGAGAATACAGCCCGTCATCAGTTATTTGGATAAAGGATAAGGAAAGCGGAAAACTTTACCAAACAGACTATTCGGAAAGCGAAGAGCCGGATGAGGATCAGCAAAAAGTATTGAAACTTCTGGCAAATAATTCTGTAGAACCCATCTCGGTTAAGGATGAACTGCAGGTGCCGGGAGTTGAAGAGGAGCTTGAACAAGAATGAAAATATTAGGAATTGAAAGTTCGTGCGACGAAACGGCGGCTTCCGTTGTTGAGGACGGAAGAACTGTTTTGTCAAACACGGTGGCAAGTTCTCTTGAAGAGCATAAGCTTTACGGCGGAGTTGTGCCTGAGATTGCTTCCCGCCGCCATGCTGAGTCTATCAGCGGGGTTGTAAAGCAGGCGCTGGAGGATGCAAATTGCACTATGGATGATATTGAGGCGGTTGCGGTAACGTATGCGCCGGGGCTTATCGGCGCTTTGCTGGTTGGCGTTAATTTTGCCAAAGGGCTTGCTCTGGCTTCGGGAAAGCCGCTTGTCCCTGTCCACCATTTAAGAAGCCATATTGCCGCAAATTATATTTCAGATGCAGACATTGAACCGCCGTTTCTCTGCCTTGTTGTAAGCGGCGGCCACAGCCATATTGTTGCGGTGAAAGATTATACAAAATTTGAAATTATCGGAAAAACAAGAGACGACGCGGCGGGCGAGGCGCTTGATAAAGCGGGGCGTACTCTCGGACTGCCTTATCCCGGCGGAATAAGTATTGACCGCATCTCTCCTGAAGGGGACGACAGCGCTTTTTCTTTTCCCCATCCGAAAATGAGTTCGCCGTATGATTTTTCCTTCAGCGGACTGAAAACCGCTGTAATAAATACCGTTCATAACGCTCAGCAAAAGGGAGAGGAAATTCCCGTTGCAGACCTTGCGGCTTCTTTCCAGAAAGGCGTTGTTGACTGTCTGATCGGAAATCTTGAAAAAGCCGCGGTGGATTTCGGCTATGACAAAATCGTTCTTGCCGGCGGCGTTTCCGCAAATTCATGCCTTCGCAGGCGGGCAAAGGAAATGTGCAATAACAACTATTGGTCGCTTAAACTGCCCGAACTGCGTTATTGCGGCGACAACGGCGCCATGGTTGCAAGCCAGGGATATTTTGAATATATTGCGGGCGTCAGAGCAGATGAAAGTCTGAATGCTTATGCAACTATGCCAATAGATTTGGCAACTTTTTGAAATAATTAGTCATATTATCTATTGAATTTTTTAACCTCTTTGGTATAATGATAATAACGAAAAAATCGGCTATTTTTTTGCGTTTATCAATTCGGAGAGCAATATCTTTTTCGGTTTTGCTTTCTCATAATAGCTAATAATTTGTAAGGAGAATAAAGTTATGGAAACGAATTTGACTTCAAACAAGTCACTTCTTGCCTGGCTTGACGAAAAGGTTGAACTTTTGAAACCTTCAAAGATCGTTTGGATCGACGGTTCAAAAGAGCAGGCTGATGCGCTGAAGGCAGAAAGTGTAGCAACGGGCGAAATGATTAAGCTCAATGAGGAACTTCTTCCTGATTGCTATCTTCACAGAACAGCTGTTAACGACGTTGCTCGTGTTGAGGACAGAACTTTAATCTGCTCCAGAGACGAAAAGGACGCCGGTCCCACAAACCATTGGATGGATCCCCAGAAAGCATACAAAATGCTTTACGATATCGCTGCCGGTTCTTATGAAGGCAGAACAATGTATATCATCCCTTATTCAATGGGTCCTGTTGGTTCACCGTTCTCAAAAATCGGTATCGAAATTACAGACTCTATCTATGTTGTACTCAACATGATGATCATGACAAGAGTCGGCAAGAACGTTCTTGACGTTCTCGGCGACAGCGACGACTGGGTTCGCGGTATGCACTGCAAATGCGACATCGACGCTGAAAATAGATGGATCTGCCAGTTCCCCGAGGATAACACAATTATTTCTGTTAACTCAGGTTACGGCGGAAACGTACTTCTTGGTAAAAAGTGCTTCGCACTTCGTATAGCTTCTTACCTTGGTAAGAACGAGATGTGGCAGGCTGAGCATATGCTTATCCTCGGTCTCCAGAAGCCGGACGGCGACATCAAATATATCTGCGCAGCATTCCCGTCAGCTTGCGGTAAGACAAACCTTGCAATGCTTATTCCTCCGGAAGGTTACCAGAAGAAGGGCTACAAAGTTTGGTGCGTAGGCGACGATATTTCTTGGATCAGAAAGGGCGAGGACGGCCGTCTTTACGCTATCAACCCTGAAAACGGTTTCTTCGGCGTAGCTCCCGGCACAAACATGAAGTCCAACCCCAACGCTCTTATGTCAACAAAGAAGGGCACAATCTTCACCAACGTTGCTCATAATCTTGACAACAACACAGTTTGGTGGGAAGGCCTTGACAAGAACCCGCCTGAAAACGCAGTAGACTGGAAGGGCAACCCCTGGAACGGTAAAGAATCCGAAGAAAAGGGCGCTCATCCGAACTCAAGATTTACTGCTCCGGCAAAGAACTGCCCCTGCATTTCTTCCGAGTTTGAAAATCCGAACGGTGTTCCGATTTCTGCATTCGTATTCGGCGGCCGCCGCGCTAAGCTTACTCCTCTGGTTTACCAGTCAAAGAGCTGGAACCACGGTGTATTCGTAGGTTCAATCATGGGTTCTGAAACAACAGCTGCTGCAACAGGCGCTGTAGGCGTTGTTCGCCGTGACCCCATGGCTATGCTTCCCTTCTGCGGCTACAACATGGGCGATTACTGGAAGCACTGGATCGAGATCGGCCAGACACTTGATCCCGACAAGGCTCCCAAGATCTTCAATGTTAACTGGTTCCGTAAGGACGACGAAGGCAACTTCCTGTGGCCCGGTTTCGGCGACAACCTTCGTGTTCTTGACTGGATCATCGACCGCTGCGAAGGCAAGGTTGACGCTCAGGAAACAGCTATCGGTTATCTTCCTTATGCTAAGGACATCAACCTTGAAGGCCTTGACATGACAGAAGCTGACCTTGAGAAGATCCTCGACGTTGATAAGGACGCTTGGGAAGAAGAACTCAAGGGCGTTGAAGAGCTGTACGCTAAATTCGGCGACACTCTGCCTCAGGAGCTTGTTGACGAGCTCAACACCGTTAAAGAAAACCTTGAAAATTAATCAGGGCACTCTTACGGTTGCTTAAAATTATAGGAGCGAATGAGGTCTCTCATTCGCTCCTTTTTGCGTTAAAACGGGCTTAAGCGTTAAATCATTACATACTGCGGCTCCTATTGCCGCCGCAATTTGTGAAAAATATAACAAAAATTTTGTAATATGTATTTTTATCTTGCAAAGATTATGGAAATCATATATAATTGTAAAGGTTAAATATATGTATTATATTCATTTTTATAAAGGAGTTTATGTTATGGACGCTTTGAACAAGAAAACCATAGAAGACATTGACGTAAAAGGCAAAAGAGTACTTGCCCGCTGCGATTTCAACGTACCGCTTAAAGACGGCGAAATCACAAACGACAAGAGAATTGTTGCCGCTCTTCCTACAATCAAATACCTTATTGAGCACGGCGCAAAGGTTATCCTTTGCTCGCATCTCGGCCGTCCGAAGGGAGAATATAAGCCTGAGTTCAGCCTTGCTCCCGTAGCAAAGAGACTTTCCGAGTATCTCGGCAAAGAAGTAAAACTCGCTGAGGACAAAGAAGTTGTCGGCGAAAACGCTAAAGCTATGGCAGCAGCTCTTCAGGAAGGCGATGTAATGCTTCTTGAAAACGTTCGTTACCGCGCTGAAGAAACAAAGAATGCTCCCGAGTTCTCAAAGGAACTTGCTTCACTTGCTGATATTTTCGTAAACGACGCTTTCGGCACAGCTCACAGAGCTCACTGCTCAACAACAGGCGTTGCTGATTACCTTCCCGCTGTTTGCGGTTACCTTATCCAGAAGGAGATCCGCTTTATGGGCGGCGCTCTTGCTGATCCTAAGAGACCGCTTGTTGCTATCCTCGGCGGCGCTAAGGTTTCAGACAAAATCGGCGTTATCACAAACCTTATCGACAAGTGCGATACTATCATCATCGGCGGCGGTATGGCTTATACATTCATGAAATATCTCGGCCACAATATCGGTACTTCTCTTCTTGAGGAAGACTGGGTTGAAAAGGCCGGCGAAATGATGAACGAAGCCAAGGAAAAAGGCGTTAAATTCCTTATCCCCGAAGACAACCGCTGCGGTAAAGAATATAAGGAAGATACAGAAGTTATGGTCTGCAAGTCAGACGATATTCCCGACGGCTGGATGGGTCTTGATATCGGTCCCAAGAGCGAAAAACTGTTTGTTGACGCTATCCAGGGCGCAGGCACAGTAATTTGGAACGGACCCATGGGCGTTTCCGAGTGGGACAACTTCGCAAGCGGCACAATCGCTGTTGCAAACGCTATTGCTGAAAGCGGCGCTATCTCAATCATCGGCGGCGGTGACTCAGTTGCTGCTATCACAAAGCTCGGCTTTGCTGACAAGATGAGCCACATTTCAACAGGCGGCGGCGCTTCACTTGAATTCCTTGAAGGTAAAGAACTGCCCGGTATCGCGGCTTTGATGGATAAATAATCTGAAGGAGATTTTTGAAATGAATAAACAGCTTCGTAAGGCAGTTATTGCCGGTAACTGGAAAATGAATAATACACCTGCTGAAACAACAGCGCTTCTCAACGAAATGAAGCCGCTGGTTGCTGACGCAGACTGCGACGTAATCATCTGCGCTCCCTTTGTTGATCTTCAGGCAGCTCTTGACGCTACCGAAGGTTCAAACATTATGGTAGGCGCTGAGAACTGCCACTGGGCTGAAAAGGGCGCATTCACCGCTGAGGTTTCCGCTCCCATGCTCAAGGCTATGGGCGTGCCCTATGTTATCATCGGCCACAGCGAACGCCGTCAGTATTTCGGCGAAACAAACGAAACAGTTAATAAGCGCGTTCGCGCCGCTCTTGACAACGGCCTTAAAGTAATCCTTTGCGTCGGCGAAGTGCTTGAGGAAAGAGAGCAGGGCGTAACGTTTGAAGTTGTAGGAATGCAGACAAAGATCGCTCTCCAGGGCGTTAGCGAAGAAGAACTGAAAAACGTTATTATCGCTTATGAACCTGTTTGGGCAATCGGCACAGGCAAAACTGCTACTGCTGACCAGGCTAACGAAGTTAACGGCTATATCCGTTCAGTCATCGCTGAACTTTACAGCCAGGCTGCAGCAGACGCTTTCGTTGTTCAGTACGGCGGTTCAATGAACGCCGGCAACGCTGAGGAACTTCTTTCAAAAGAGCACGTAGACGGCGGCCTTATCGGCGGCGCTTCACTTAAGGCTCAGGATTTCTCAGTTATCGTAAAAGCTGCGTCTAAATAATATAAAAACAGCATACAGGGGGGAGCAGGTCGTTGGGACTTATTCTGCTCCCCTTGCTTTTTGGAGGTTAGTGAAATGAAAAAGACAGTTGTACTTTGTATAATGGACGGCTATGGCAAAAACGAATCTACCCACGGCAACGCCATTGCCATGGCAAAAAAGCCTAATCTTGACAAACTTATGGCAGAATGCCCCATGACTTATATCGGCGCTTCCGGCATGGACGTAGGTCTGCCTGACGGCCAGATGGGCAACAGCGAAGTAGGCCATACAAATATGGGCGCAGGACGAGTTGTTTATCAGCCCCTTACCCGTATTACAAAAGCGTTTGACGAAGGCACAGCGTTTGAAAATCCGGCTCTTGTCGGCGCAATGGAAAACGCAAAGGGCAAGGCTCTCCATCTTATCGGCCTTGTATCTCCCGGCGGTGTTCACAGCCACACAGACCATCTTTACGGTCTGCTTAAAATGGCTAAGCATAATGGACTTGAGAATGTTTATGTTCACGCTCTTCTTGACGGAAGAGACGTTCCTCCCGCTTCAGCTGTTGAATATCTTGCTGAACTTGAAGAAAAAATGAAAGAGATCGGCGTAGGTAAAATTGCTTCCGTTATGGGCAGATTTTACGCTATGGACCGTGATAATATCTGGGATCGTGTTGAAAAAGCTTATGCCGCAATGGTTTACGGCGAGGGCGTTCATGCTGACGACGCTGTTAAGGCTGTAAGTCAGTCTTACGAAACAGTTGACGCTGACGGAAAGCACCTTACCGACGAGTTCGTTCTTCCCACCGTTATCGGCGAAGAGGGCAGAGTTAAGGCTGACGACAGCGTTATCTTCTTCAACTTCCGTCCCGACCGCGCAAGAGAGATTACCCGTGCGTTTGTTGACCCGGATTTCAACGGATTTGAGAGAAAGAACGGCTATTTCCCGCTCTACTATGTTTGCATGACACAGTACGACGAGGAAATGCCCAACGTAAAAGTTGCTTTCGAGCCGGAAGTTCTTACAAACACACTTGGCGAATATCTTTCAGCTCAGGGCAAAACCCAGCTTCGTATCGCTGAGACCCAGAAGTATGCCCACGTTACATTCTTCTTCAACGGCGGCGAAGAAAAGCAGTATGAGGGCGAAGACAGAATTCTTGTTGATTCTCCCAAGATCTCAACATTTGACCTTATGCCTGAAATGAGCGCTCCGGAAGTTTCCGAAAAGCTCAATGAGGCCGTTCGCAGCGGCAAGTACGACGTTGTTATCGTAAACTTTGCAAACTGCGATATGGTAGGCCATACAGGAATTATCCCGGCGGCTGTAAAGGCTGTTGAAACTGTTGACGAGTGCGTCGGCTCACTTGTTCAGGCAGTGCTTGACGTTGACGGCGTTCTGTTTGTAACTGCTGACCACGGCAATGCAGACAAGATGCTTGACGAAAACGACGAGCCTTTCACCGCTCATACAACGAACCCTGTTCCCTTTATTGTTGTAAACTATCCCTGCAAGCTCCGTGAGGGCGGCAAACTTTGCGATATCGCTCCCACAATGCTTAAAGTTATGGGACTGGCTCAGCCTAAGGAAATGACAGGCGAGTCAATTATTTGTGACTGATAAAATAAACAATTTAAGCGGCAGAAGTTTTGGCTTCTGCCGCTTTTTTGCAGTGTAATAGCCCTTTGATTTTAATTCAAAGGGCTTGATTTTTTATTCGTATTGATTTTCTTCGGGGCCGTTGATCTTTTCCAAAAGAAAACTAATCTCTTCAAACTGATAAGGGTAAAAGAGGAATTTTTTTATTTTTCCCTCCGGAGTTCTGTATTTGAAATAATATGCGTTGCCATAAGGCTCTCTCCACGCTTTGGAAATTTCGCTGTATCTGTAACATTCTCCTTTTCCAGGAGAAGTTCTGTGGCAGAAGCAGTCTTCTGCTGCGTATATCTTTACAAACAAAATATTATATAAAGAATAAAGATTGATTCCAAGCATCACAATAGAAAATATCATAGTAAAAATGAAAGCGCCGCTGGTGCTCTTGTAAAGCAGTATCGTAATCACCGAAAAAATTATCAGCCCGATAAGACCGGGAATTAAACTTTTTAAATCGAACCCTATTATATATTTCCATTCTCTGTCTTCCATAATAATCACCTTGCAGAATAGTTAGTCAAAATGTGTGGTTGGAGTTTTTACTTTAATTTCTTTTCTTTGTAAATTATATCATATAATCATCAGCAATAAAAGGAAAATTTTGTTAGTAAAATATTTATCAGTCGCTTGCTTGCAAAATGGTATTTAAAATGCAAAATAATTCAGCCTTTTCGCAGTTCGTTGCGCCACGGCCGCTTTTTATTACAATTATATTGAAAGAAGAAAATAATATGTGCTACCATTATCTTGTCCTCAGCGGCGGCAGAGCAGGGGGGGGTTTTGGGGCGGAACCTATGAGATGA
>URGA01000074.1 GCA_900547275.1 uncultured Oscillospiraceae bacterium
GCCAGCACCTTGGAGTACACCTCAGGCAATATGTCTGCGTCCACCATAACATAATGCACTTTACGCATAGAGTGTTCACCACCTATGGACATTTGTCTTGCTCTCGCGAACACTTAAGTATATTAGCACTATTCATTGCGATAATCAAGACCCAATTTCAAATTTTTGGCTTATTTCATATATTTTGCACAGATTATACTTGAATAATAGACGTATATGCTCTAAAATAAACATATAAAAAATTTGATAAGGAACGATAATTATGAACGAAAAAGTTGCTAAACGGCGTGACACGCTTATCAACATTGCATATATAGCAGCCATACTTGCGATTTTATATCTTTTTTTCAAGTACTGTTTTTGGGTTGCGGCTCCGTTTGTGCTGACATTTCTTTTTGCAGTAATTAACCAGAGACCTCTTCGCTGGCTGGACAAAAAAACTAATAACAAATGCCACTCGCTGTGGTCTTTTTTGATAGTTTTGTTTTCAATTTGCGTTGTAGTGGTTCCGATTATACTTTTGCTCATGCGGCTGTTTAAGGAAATTTCAAGTTTTATAACTTACCTTACCGGTCAGCTGGACGACCTTCCTACTTTCCTGGCAATGATTGAAAACAGCCTGCTGGACTTTCTTAAATTCCTGCCCGACGGAATATATACTTCTGTTTCCCAGTCAATCAGCAATTTCTTCGGAAATCTGATAAATGACTTTGATATAACAAAAATCGGAATTGATATGGACACTATCAAAGGCGGTATCACCAGCGGCGTTTCAGGGGTTTTTAACGTAGTTAAAAGCGTTCCCTCAGTACTGCTTGCGCTTGTAATCGGAATAATCGCCTGGATTTTCTTTACAAAAGATTACAATATGATCGTCGGATTTATCCGCAGACAGCTTCCTGAGAAAAACAAAAATCTGCTTTCCGAAACGAAGCAGATATTCTCAAACACTATTGTCAAAATGATAAGAGCATACGCAATTATCATGTTTATCACTTTCTGCGAGCTTTTCATTGGCATGACAATAATGACGGCAGTGGGAATAATGCACAACTCTTATATTCTGGTAATTGCCATCGCCATTGCAATATTCGATATTCTCCCTGTTGCGGGCTCAGGAGGAATTCTTCTTCCGTGGTCGCTGTTCAGTTTTATTACCGGTGACATCGCGCAAGGTATAGGACTTATTGTATTGTACCTTATCATAACAGTTGTCAGACAGTATATCGAACCTAAAATCGTAGGAAATACTCTCGGAGTTCACCCGCTGGTTACACTTATGGGTCTTTACTTCGGTCTTAAGATTTTCGGATTTATGGGTATGTTCATAGTGCCACTTGCTCTTATGATAATTAAAGCATTCAACGACAGCGGGAGAATACATTTATACAATTCCCCAGACAGAAAATAAACACAATAAACATTTAAGAGACAGGGCTGATGTCCCTGTCTCTTTTCATTTCTTTTTCGATTTTTTCTTAAAAATGCTCAACCACTAATTTCTTATATAACTTATCAAATAATATTACCCAGACGGAAGCCGTTCTGTCAGTTTTGCTGATTTCGGAATACTCGCCGCCGTCCATATTACCGATAATAAAATTTTTGCCTTTTATAATTCTGCCGCCGATAATATTTTTATCTGCTTTCTTGAAGTCAACAGGCTCTTTACTTTCCCCTCCAAACGCAAAAACTACAGCAAAGCAGTCATTTTTCGAATATATTTTCATACAGTCGCTTTCGCCGAATACTGTCAACGACGGTTCGTAATACTCGGAGCACATATGAACGATTTCAAACGACAAGGCAAAGAAAACCAATAAAAAAAGCAACGCCGATATTCTTTTCATATAATGCACCTCTCAGTAAATTTTAGCGGATTATGCGCTAAATGTCAATAGCGGATATTCCGCTGGGATATACTTAAATCGGAGGTGGCAATTATGTATCCGCGAATCCGTGATTTAAGAGAAGACAACGACCTTAAGCAACGAGAACTTGCCGAAATACTTAACTGCTCCCAGCGGGTATACAGTAATTACGAAAGAGGAGATCTTGATATTCCCACCGAAATTCTGATTAAACTTGCTGATAATTACGACGTTTCAGTTGATTACATTTTAGGCAGAACGGACAATAAAAAAACAAACAGATAGAGCAAAAGGCGGCTGATTTGTCAGCCGCCTTAATTTTTTTGCGAACGTCGGCAAAGTAACGCCCGCCAGGAGAGGAAGTATAAGTATTATTATTTTTTATGGCACATTGAACATGAGGGGCATCCTTCACAGGAATTTCCGCAGCTGCAAGAGCCTTTACCCTTTTTTCGGTCGCGGTGCAATTTTAAAATAATTCCTGCAATTAACGCCAAAACAATTGCGCCCACTATAATTGTGCCCCAGTTTTGGGCTAAAAAATCAAGCATAATATCACCCTGACTTTCTTATGATTTAACTTTCATCTTCGATTTTGAACTGCTTTTTATAAGGAGTTTTTCGCTCTCCTTGTAAGGTTTGAAAAGCATATACATCATCAGCGCCAGAAGAGCCACAGCGACAATAACGCCTACTGCGTTGCCCTGACCTGAAAACAGCATTCCCAGCTGGTAAACTATAAGAGATACGGCGTAAGCAAATCCGCACTGATAACCGATAGCAAACCAAGTCCACTTCGGCGAGTTCATCTCTCTGCGAATAGCGCCGATTGCGGCGAAGCAGGGAGCGCAAAGCAGATTGAATATCAGGAATGAATAAGCCGCAAGTGCGCTCATGCCTTCAAAATCAAGCACTCCGAATACGCCTACAACCTCTTCCTTTGCAACAAGTCCCATTATTGTTGCTATTGTCGCTTTAATGCTTCCGAAACCGAGAGGAACGAATACCCAGCGGAGAACGTTGCCTATCATTCCCAAAACGCTGTTTTCCAATTCCATATCTATATCAAAACCAAAGCCGCCGGCGGACAACGTGCCGAAATGAGAACCTGCCCAAATCAGAATAGATGACAGCAGAATGATTGTTCCGGCTTTACGCATGAAGGATGAAGCACGTTCCCACATTGAGCGAAGCACGTTGCCCACAGTCGGCCAATGGTAAGCCGGCAGTTCCATAACAAACGGCGCAGGGTCGCCAGAAAACATTTTCGTCTTTTTCAGCATAATTCCCGAAACGACGATTGCGGCGATTCCGATGAAATACGCGCTGGGGGCAACCCAGCCTGCGCCGTGAAACAGCGCGCCTGCAATCAAAGCGATTATAGGCAGTTTTGCGCTGCACGGTATAAAAGTAGTTGTCATAACCGTCATACGGCGGTCACGCTCATTTTCAATAGTTCTTGATGCCATAATTCCGGGAACACCGCATCCCGTTCCGATAAGCATCGGGATAAAGGATTTTCCGGAAAGGCCGAAACGACGGAACACACGGTCCATGACGAACGCAATACGCGCCATATAGCCGCAGGACTCAAGAAATGCAAGGAAGAAGAAAAGCACAAGCATCTGGGGAACAAAGCCCAGAACAGCGCCTACGCCGCCAACGATACCGTCCAGAACGAGGCTCTTGAGCCATTCGGCGCAATTAACTGCGTTCAATCCTCTTTCCACAAGTACAGGAATACCGGGAACGTAAACTCCGTAATCAGCAGTATCAGGAGCATTCTCCATAGCCAAATCGTACGTTTCGGATATGTCGTATCCCGCTTCTGCAAGTGCATCGCCATAAGAGCCGTAAGCCTCGTCAAATGCGGCAAAATCATTTTCTTTTGCGGCGGCAAGCACATCTTCTGCACCTGCAACATCCGCACCAGCGGCCGATTCAAGAGCGGTCATAACGTCGGGGGTAAATATCGTTTTTTCAGCATATTCGTTCATCGCCTCCTGATATTCAGCGCTGCCCGTAATATGCCAGCCGTCGCCGAACACTCCGTCGTTTGCCCAGTCAGTCGCCCAGGTTCCTACCGTAGTTACAGAAATAAAGTAAACTAAAAACATTACAGCGGCAAATATCGGCAATGCCAGAAATCTGTTTGTAACAACTTTGTCGATTTTATCCGAGGTGCTTAGTTTCCCCTTACGTTTTGAGCGGTAACAGCTTTTGATTACAGACGCTATGTAAACATATCTCTCATTAGTAATAATACTTTCAGCGTCATCGTCCAGCTCGGTCTCAGCGGCTGTAATGTCCTCTTCAATATGGTTCATTACGTTATCGGGAAGATTTAAGTTCTGTAAAACCTTGTCGTCCCTCTCAAAAATCTTTATTGCGTACCACCTCTGGCGCTCCTGGGGCATATCGTGGACAGCCGCTTCCTCAATATGAGCAAGGGCATGTTCAACAACTCCAGAAAAGCGATGCTGAGGTTCTGTGCTTCCGCTTTCGGCGGCTCTTACAGCCGCCTGAGCCGCTTCCATAACGCCGCTGCCTTTAAGAGCGGAAATTTCCACAACGGGGCATCCAAGTTGGCGTGACAACTCATTTGTATCTATTTTATCGCCGTTGCGCTTTACAATGTCCATCATGTTTACGGCAATAACAGTGGGGATACCCAATTCCGTAAGCTGAGTTGTAAGATAAAGGTTTCTCTCAAGGTTGGTGCCGTCAATGATATTTAATATCGCATCCGGCTGCTCGTTAATAAGATAATTACGGGCAACAACCTCCTCCAAAGTATACGGAGACAGCGAGTATATACCGGGCAAATCCGTTACAGTCACATTGCTGTGCTTTTTCAGCTTTCCCTCTTTTTTCTCAACCGTTACACCAGGCCAGTTTCCCACAAACTGATTTGAACCGGTCAAAGCGTTAAAAAGTGTTGTTTTGCCGCAGTTTGGATTGCCGGCAAGCGCAATTTTAATCTCCATTTTGTTGTTTCCTTTCTCTGTTGCTGATTTACAGATTTAACAGTGCAAATGTGTTAGTTATAACTAACCATATAACCAAAGAAGAAAGGGCTTTCGCCCATTCCCCTGTTTTTACAGAAAATTATTCAACCTCTATCATTTCCGCATCCGCTTTTCTCAAAGAAAGTTCATAACCGCGGACAGTTATTTCGATAGGATCGCCCAGCGGAGCCACTTTGCGCACATGAACGCCTACTCCCCTTGTTATTCCCATATCCATAATACGGCGTTTTACAGCGCCTTCGCCGTGAAGCTTTACAACGGTTGCATCTTCACCTACGCCGACTTGTCTTAATGTTTTCATCGTTCGTCCTCCTTGAATATCTGCTTCAATCATTTATCAGACCATTATCTTTCCGGCCATTTCCCTGCTTATCGCAATTCTTGATTCCTTTATATTTACTATCAAATTGCCGCCGATCTTGGCAATAACAGTTACGCTTGAGCCGGGCACAAATCCCAAATTCTCAAGATGAGTTCTAACCTGAGAATTACCGCCCACTTTGCGTATCATGTTCTCCTCTCCGGGAGAAGCTAAAACTAATGGCATCATATAACATCCCTTCTTACCATTTATTCCGGATAAACCGGACTGTTAAAAGGGTTAGTCTTTTCTAACCGTCTATATGTTAGCACTGACTAACTCATTTGTCAAGACATAATTGTAAAAAAATTCAAGACTTTTTCACTTTTCTTTTTAATATTTTATATGACGAAGCATTACCGTTTAAGAAGTACTTTTTACTTGAAGAAAATATAAAATTGGTGTATACTAAATTTAATAACCCTAAAAACAAGGACGGTGATAAAATGAAAATTCAGGAATCGGCGGAAAACTATCTTGAGACAATTCTCATTCTTCAAAACCGAAACGGCGAAGTCCGTTCAATCGATATTGCAAACGAACTTGACTATTCAAAGCCAAGCGTCAGCGTTGCCATGAAGCACCTAAGAGAAAACGGATTTATTGAAACTGACGTTAACGGCTTTATCACCCTGCTTGAACCCGGGCGCGAGATTGCTGAAAGAATTTACGAGCGCCACACATTCCTTTCCACATGGCTGACGTCCCTCGGTGTTGATAAATCTGTTGCCGCAGAGGACGCGTGCAGAATTGAGCACGTAATAAGCGCGGAAAGTTTTGAAGCAATAAAAAAGAGCGCGGGCAAATGACGACTGCGCATAAAAAACTTAATATCTTTAAACAATAAAGAAAACGCTTTCACCGCTGAAATCAGCGAATGAAAGCGTTTTTTGTTTATTGAACCGCCGAATTAAAGTCCGGCTTTTTCACGGATATATTTTCTTGCCTTAACAGCGTATTCAAAGGGATTAGCCTTTGCGGGATCCTGCTCAGCCTCAACGACTACCCAGCCCTCATAATTATTCTCGTCAAGAATATCAAAAATAGGCTGGAAATCAACGTCGCCGTCACCTGGCACGGTAAACACACCTGCACGAACAGCGTCAAGGAAGCTCATATGATTAGGTACAACCTGGTTGTTGTAAACATCCATACGAACGTCTTTAAGATGAACGTGCTTAACTCTGTTAACATATTTTTTAAGCACCGGAACAGGGTCAATACCGGCAAATGTAAGATGACCGCTGTCAAACAGAAGGTAAACGAGTTCCGGATCTGTCATTTCCATGAGTTTGTCAATTTCTTCCGCGGTCTGAACGCCTGTTCCCATATGATGGTGAACGGTAAAATACATACCCTTTGATCTGGCATATGCGCCCATTTCGTTGAAGCCCTTAACTACTGTTGCCCACTGTTCTTCAGTATAAACAGGCTTTTCGTCAAGGATAGATTTATCAAGACAGCCCTGAATAGAATTGCCCTGCTCTGACGCACCGATAACCTTGGCGCCCAGAGCGTAAAGCTTATCACAGTGAGCCTTGAAAGCCTCGATGGTTTCTTCATAAGGCTTGCTTGTAAGATAAGAAGAAAACCAAGCGTTGCAGATCTGAAGTCCTCTGATATCAAGATACTTTTTCAGTACCGCCGGGTCAGAGGGATATTTGTTGCCGATCTCAGAGCCTTTGAAACCCGCAAGAGCCATCTCGCTGATGCACTGTTCAAAGGTGTTTTCTGCGCCAAGATCCGGCATATCGTCATTTGTCCAGCCAATAGGAGCAATGGCAAGTTTTACTTTATCGGGATTGAGCATTTCAGTTCTCCTTAATAGTCAAATGTATTTTTAATATGCGCCTGCATATCTTCATAAGCGGCCGCAACGGTCTCGCTCTCAGATACTTCCGCAACGCCTACTCGCCACCAGCTCTCAAAGCCGGGAGTCATTGTCTTGGGAAGCACTTTGATATCAAACAGGCAAGCTCTGTCCTGCTTCTTTGCGTCTTCAAGAGCCGCGCGCAGTTCGTCAGAAGTGCGGCAGGTATAAGCCTTTGCGCCGTAGCCCTCTGCAATCTTGGCGAAATCTACGTCGATTTCTTCGCCGTCAAGCATACCTGTAACAGGATTTCTTGAGCGGAAAACAGTACCGAAAGTAGGAGTACCCTGGTTGTTCTGAAGATTTTCAATACATCCCCAGCCCATATTGTCAAACAGGCATACGTTGATTTTCAGCCCTTCCTGCAAAGCAGTATACAGTTCGCTGTGACCCATAAGGAATGAACCGTCGCCGCAGAAAGTATATACTTCCTTATCGGGGCAAGCCATTTTAACACCGAGGGCGCCGTTTACTTCGTAGCCCATGTTGGAATAGCCGTATTCCATATGGTAAGTGCCTCTGTTCTTGGGGCGGAACAGGCGCTGCATATCACCGGGAAGAGAACCTGCGGAACCTACTGCGATTGCATCGTCATCCATAAATGAGTTTATTATGCCGAGAGCAAGGGTTTGGTTAAGTCCGCCGGGAAGTTCTGTTGAATAATACTCGTCAACGATTGCGTCCCACTCTTTCTTAGCGGCTTCGATTTCACCGCTGTAAGCAGTCTTGTAGCCCTCAAGAGCAGTCTGCAAAGCAGTAATTGTCTCTTTTGCGTCAGCAACGATAGCTTCAGCGTCCATCTTATATGCGTCAAAAGGACAAACATTGATACCGAGAACTTTTCTGTTCTCGTTGAACAGCCACTTTGACGAAGTTGTAAAGTCAGTAAAGCGGGTGCCCACGCCGATAACAAGGTCAGCATCACGTGCAATAACGTTTGCGGCTTTACCGCCTGTTACACCGATACCGCCCAGATTGAGAGGATGTTTCCAATCAATAAGGCCTTTTCCTGCCTGAGTTTCGGCAATCGGGATATTATATGTTTCAGCCAGTTTCTGAAGTTCAGCCTCAGCACCGCTGTAACGAACACCGCCGCCGCAGACAATAATCGGCTTTTTGGCGCTTCTGATAAGTTCTTCAGCGCGCTTAAGCTGAGAAGCGGAAACAGGACGTCTGTCCATATGCCAAACACGCTTAGCCAGGAAATGCTCGGGGTAATCGTAAGCTTCGCCCTCAACGTCCTGGGGCATAGCAAGGCATACTGCGCCGGTATCTGCCGGGTCGGTAAGAACACGCATTGCGTTTATGCAGGCTGTCATAAGCTGCTCCGGGCGCAGAATACGGTCAAAATAATGGCAAACACCTTTAAAAGCGTCAGTAACAGTTCTGCCGTAGTTATCGAAAAACTCTGCTTGCTGGAGAACCGGGTCGGGCTGACGGCAGGCAAATGTGTCGCCTGGGAGAACGAGAAGCGGAATTCTGTTGGCAGTGGCGCAGCCGCAGGCTGTTACCATATTGGTAGCGCCGGGGCCGATTGATGATACGCATGGAATAATCGCCTTGCGGTCCATCTGCTTTGCATAAGCAACAGCGGCAAGAGCCATATTCTGCTCGTTTTTACCCTGGTAAAATTTAAGATCGTGACCGCCCTGTTCAAGCGCCTGGCCGACACCTACTACACAGCCGTGGCCGAAAATGCCGAAAATGCCGCTGACAAATTTTGTCTCAACGCCGTCACATTCTATGTATTGATTGTCAAGGAACTTAACCAGTGCCTGTGACATAGTCAATCTTGTTCGTTTCATTCTAAAAACAGTCCCTTACAAAATTATTCTTCAATCTCAGATAGCTTAACCGGACGGTGCTCAGCCAGAGACTTCTTGGCGGCAAGACCCAAGCGAAGAGCCTCAAGTCCGTCGTTAACGGTGGTCTTTGTATCCTCACCGTTCTGAACGCAGTTGATAAACTCTGTCATTTCGTCGGTGAAAGACTGCATGTATCTTTCAAGGAAGAAATAAAGAGGTTTATCGGTAACCTTACCGTTTTCGTCAATAAGAGAAACGTTTGTGGGAGTGTCATTTGCGGCAGAAGCCTGAGCTTTTGAACCGAACACTTCAAGACGCTGGTCATAACCGTATGAAGCCTTGCGGCAGTTATCGATGACGCCGATAGCACCGTTTTTAAATTTCAGTGATACGAGAG
>URGA01000075.1 GCA_900547275.1 uncultured Oscillospiraceae bacterium
CCGCCGTGCATACAGCAAGTATCACCGTATTTTCCAGCGCTTTCATTGCCGCAGTATTGTTAAACAGTTCTTTATACCAGTGTGTTGAAAATCCTTCAAATGTATATGTGCTTGAGGACGAATTGAAAGAAAACAGCCCGATAATAACGATCGGCGCATAAAGAAAAATAAAAATCAGCACGGTATAAAATTTTGAAAAGAATGAGGAAGATGTCTTTTTATTCATATAATCACACCTCCGTCATTCTCATCGTCAGCGCCGAATTTGTTCATTACACTGAGGCTTACAAGAATAAGCACCATAAGCACAAGCGAAAGGCTTGCTCCGAGATTGTAGTTGTTTGCGCTCTGGAACTGAGTTTCAATAACGTCGCCGATAAGCACTACCTGGCCGCCGCCCAGTTTCTGTGTAATATAAAATGTTGAAACGCAGGGCACAAACACCATTGTTATTCCGGAAAGAACACCCGGCATTGAAAGAGGCATTATTACGCGCTGAAATACCTGGCGCTTATTGCTTCCTAAATCCTGAGCCGCTTCGATAAGCGAACCGTCAAGTTTTGAAAGCACCGAATAAATCGGTAAAATCATATACGGCAGGAAATTATATACCATGCCCAAGATAACGGCACCGCCGGTATTTATAAGTTTTGCGGGTGAAAGACCAACCGCTTCAAGAACTGAGTTGATAACTCCCGTGTCGCCGAGAATAGTCATCCAGCTGTATGTTCTTATAAGAAAGTTCATCCACATCGGGAGCATAACAAGCAGAACTGTCGTTCGCTGTTTTCTCTCAGAATGGCGCGATATAAAATACGCAAATGGATAACCTAATACAAGACAGATAACCGTTGCCGCAAGCCCGTAAAGCACCGACTCCAGTATAGTAGAAAAATACGCCGGAATCTGAGCAATTGAATTAAGGGAAAAAGCTCCGGTTGAATCAGTAAAAGCATAATAAACTACCATGCACAGAGGAGCGATTATAAAGAGAAGCGCCCATACTGCGTATGGTTTGTCCAGCAAGTGGCGCCCCAATTTACCCCTCATTTTCTTCCTCCCAGTTATAATCCGCGTCGGATATATGGTCCATTTCATCAGAAAACGTGGAATAGTCGCCGAACTCGCCGCTGTATTCGCTTCGTTTCATAATATGGATAGCGTCAGGCTCGATATACATGCCCACAGTTTTGCCGATCTCGTGATAATCAGTAGTCTGTACCATCCAGATAAAACCGCCTACGTCAACAAATATCTCAAAGAAAACTCCCATAAACGTAACGTCTGTGATAGTTCCTGTAAGAGATGCTTTATGACCCGGCTCGCATATTTCTATATCTTCGGGGCGCACTACCGCCTCAACAAATTCATTTGGCGCAAATCCGCTGTCAAGGCAGTCAAATGTAACTCCGCCGAAACGAACAACATAGTCCTTAACCATAACGGCGTCAACTATATTTGACTCGCCGATAAAGTCCGCAACAAATGCGTTTACAGGCTCGTTATAAATATCCTCTGGAGTTCCGATCTGCTGGATTTTACCCTTGTCCATTACCACAACGGTATCACTCATTGAAAGAGCTTCCTCCTGATCGTGGGTAACGTAAATAAAGGTTATGCCCAGGCGTTTCTGAATAGCTTTCAGCTCCTTCTGCATATCCTTTCTCAGTTTAAGGTCAAGAGCGCCGAGAGGCTCGTCCAGCAAAAGAACGTGGGGTTTATTCGCCAGCGCTCTGGCAATTGCAACACGCTGCTGCTGACCGCCTGAAAGAGAACTAATGCTTCTCTTCTCAAAACCTTTAAGGTTTACAAGTTCAAGCATTTCGGCAACCGTCTTTCTAACTTCCGCTTTCGGCATTTTCTGAAGTTCGGGGCCAAACGCTATATTCTCATAAACGTTTAAATGAGAAAAAAGAGCATAACGCTGAAAAATGGTGTTCACTCTGCGCTTATGCGGCGGAACATCATTGATAACCTTGCCCTCGAAAACGACCTCGCCTTCATCGGGCTGAACAAAACCGGCAATGCATCTGAGCGTTGTAGTCTTGCCGCACCCGGAGGGACCAAGCAGCGTTATAAACTCTTTTTTGTTTATATAAAGATTCAGTTTGTCTAAAATCACATTGTCGCCATAACGAACAGTTATGTTCTTAAGATCAATTATCTTTTCCAATTATGCACTTCCTCATTGTAACCCGATTTCGACATCAGTCGATTAAGACTAATATATTCGTTTTACTTCCCGTTGTCAATAAAAATCAGAAAATTTTTTGAGCAATTTCTTTGCCTTCATTAGCGAGTTCTATCGTCTTCTGAACCATATCAAAATCGCACACCATTGATTTCGGTTTCATAATGCAATTATCCATGCCGAAAGGTACAAAATAAAAGTTTTTATAGTTAAGAAGATTTCCGATATTTTTGGCCGCCGCACCCAGCGCGTCGTTTGTTGAAACACCGATTACAACGGGGCGTGAATTGCGAAGATGGCTTTTCGCCGCCATTGTTACGGAAGTGTCCGCTATGCCCGCTGCAAGCTTTGCAAGAGTATTGCCGGTGCAGGGCACAATAGCAAGCACGTCAAACATCTTTTTAGGTCCTATAGGCTCCGCCTGCTGGATCGTATGGATTATGCTGTTTCCAGTGATTTCTATAATACGGTTTTGAATATCCGCCGCGTCGCCGAAGCGCGTGTCGGTTGAATATGCGTTCTGACTCATAACTGGCGTGACCTCATGCCCTGCGCGCACCAAATCCTCAAGCACTTTTATTGATTTGGAAAACGTACAGAAGGAGCCTGTCAGACAGTATCCGATTTTCATGATATCTCCTCCTCTATCATTTCGGTGATAGCCTCACCGATAAGGTAACCCGCTGTTTTTACAGCGTATCTTTTCGGTATCCCCTTACCGTCAACAAGGCGCAGTCCCAGTGAACTTGCCATAAGAGTATCTACTCCGCCCGGGAACGACGCAAGGTCGATAATCACAGCTTCACTTTTCAGCGCCTTAAGTTCCTTTGCAGTAAAGATCATATGGGGAATAGTATTAAAGACAATGTCGTAGTCATTTTTATTTACAAGCTGTTCCAGTGTAATATGCTTTGCTCCGGCAAAAAGAGCCTTGGTTTTTGACACTTCACTTCTGGAGCAAACGGTAATATCGGCGCCGTAACCGCTGAGCACGCTGGCAAGCGCACACCCTATTCTGCCGAAACCGCATATAAGTATTTTCGAGCGGTAAAGCGAAATATCGGTTGCCTCTTCTGCAAGCGCAACGGCACCCTCTGCTGTCAGGATAGCGTTTTTCATAACAAAATTTTCGTTTTTGTAGTAGTCAAAAGTTCCCGGAAAATCGCCCTTGCCGAGAAAGACGGTTTTTCCGTCAAGTCCGCTGAGCATTTCTTTTTTTACAGGAAGGGGCAAAACAACAAAATCTGCCTCCCCTACTGAAGACACACAGCGATATGAGTTCTTCTCAAGATATTCTTTTGCATAAATCATTCTTCTGTCATCCGTAAACGGAACGGCAAATGTATCAAATTTCATATCTGCACCTCGTAATGTCCGTAGGCAATAATCTAATTACAGCCTTCTACTCCACATACTATGATGAAAAAATTTTTCAGTTCCAACAGATTTTGTATTTATTTTTTCGCCCGGCAGTAGTATAATAACTTAAAAGAAATACGGAGGCGTTGAGTCTTGAACAATATTGACAGTTTACTGAAAGAATCAAAAAGAATACATTTTATAGGCATCGGCGGTTCGGGCATGTGCCCTTTGGCTGAAATTCTCATTTCACTGGGTTACAGCGTTTCCGGCTCCGACAACAACGATACCGAGACTTTCCGCAGAATTGAGCGGGAAGGAGCAAAAGTATATCTCGGCCAAAAAAAAGAAAATCTTACCGATGACATTCAACTTGTAATATATACAAACGCAATCCTTAAAGGCAACGAAGAGCTTGAATGGGCTAAAGAGCATTTTCCCTGCTTTGAACGCGCGGATCTGCTCGGCGCCGTAAGCCGCATTTTCTCAAACTGCATCGGCGTTTGCGGAACTCACGGAAAAACCACAACAACTTCAATGACAACTCAGATACTTCTTGAGGCAGGTCTTGACCCCAGCGCAGTAATCGGCGGAAAACTGCCGGCAATTGACGCTTACGGAAGATTCGGAAAGAGCCAGAACTTTGTTTGTGAGAGCTGCGAGTTCAACAACACATTTCTTAAAATGAACGCAGATATTGCGGTAGTTCTTAACATTGACGAAGATCACCTCGACTTCTTCAAAAATCTTGACAATATAAAGAAATCGTTTCATCAGTTCTGCGAGAACACCTCAAGAACGATTATTTATAACGGCGACGACGCCAACACGGTAGATACTGTAAAAGATATTAAAGATAAAAAGATGATCTCATTCGGCAAGAGCGACAGCTGTCAGTGGCAGGCTAAGAACGTTAACGTTCCTGGCGGATTTAGCTCTGATTTTGACGTATACCACGACGGCGAGTTCCTCTGCCACGCTGAAATATCTGTTCCCGGCGAACACAACGTACTCAACGCTCTTGCGGCATTTGCCGCCGCTTATGAAAGCGGAGCCGACGTTCAATCTATTTGCCGCGGATTAAAAGCGTTCAAAGGTGCTTCCCGCAGATTTGAACTTATGGGAACTTACTGCGGTATAACATTTGCCGACGACTACGCCCACCACCCTGCCGAACTTAAAGTTACGCTTGAAGCGGCAATGAAAATGGGCTTCAAGAGAGTATGGGCGGTTCATCAGCCGTTCACCTTTACACGCACAAGTCTTCTGCTTGACGATTTTGCAAAAGTACTGCAAATTCCCGACAAATGCGTAATTTCCGCTATTATGGGAAGCCGAGAGGTCAACACAATCGGTATTCACGCCAAGGATTTGGCAGATAAAGTACCGGGCTCCGTTCAGCTTGATACTTTTGAAGAAATTGCAGATTATGTGCTTGCAAACGCAGAACCGGGCGATTTGGTTATCACCCTTGGCTGCGGCGACGTTTACAAGGTTAACCGAATGATGGTCAACCGTCTTAAAGAGAAAGAAAACAAAGAATAAAGCAAGAAAACCAGGCGACCTAGTCACCTGGTTTTTATTTTTACAATATTTGGATTAAATCACTTTTTTCTCTTAAGTGTCAAAAGCATTTCTTTATCTTCTTTTGAAACTCTAAAACTTTCCCGTATCTTGCGAATAGTTTTGTTGTGCATCTCATCTGACAGCACAGAACTTTTTATAAGTTTCAAAACCTTTTCGGGATAGCGGACGTAGGCTGTTGCCAGCGCCCAAGCCGCCCCCATATTGATATAGTATCCTTCTCGCCGAACAGAAGAGATAAGCTGAAGCACCCTATCTATATATTCGTCATTGAGATAATAGTCCATCATCATGATTATGGCAAAACGCGCTTCATATTCTGACTTATCAATATAAGGCAGAATAAACCGCCACATTTCGTCAAGATGCTTTAAAGCAAATTTAAAAGTGGAACAGCAGCTGTCGCACACCGCCCAGTTATCTATAAGAGGTACGAACTGTCTGAGCATTTCAAGCCGCCGCTCAAAATCGCACTTAGCATAGCCGACGCGCATACCGATAAGCATTCGTTCCTCATAATAATACGTTTCGATAGTAACGCTGTCGTCCGCCGCCGCTTTTCGAGCAAGCTTCCTCAAATGCGGAATTCTAACACCGATTATGCGCTCCGGTTGAATATTCGGAACCAACGAAGCTTGAAATTCGCGGTATTTTTTATCCTGAAGGCTGAACAGTTCACTGCGTATATCCAAATAAATCACCCGAAATGAGCATATCACAAATACTCTCCCAGCGCAACAACTTCCGGGTCATCGGTAACAAAAATATTTTCTTTCATCTCGCCGCTTATTTTGAGCGTGTTTACTTTTTTGATATTTCGCAATTCAACCCCGTTATCCCTCAGCCTTATAATATTATGAATGCCTCCAAGGGCTTCGACAACGTTTTTTAGGCGATGAGGAATATAGAGATTTTCACTTTCTGACACGTCGTATTTTATGATGCTGTAACGGAAGACGAAGTAAGACAAAACGGTTATTACTATTCCCACAACAGGCAAAAGGATATTGCCGCCGAAATTCATTATCAGTTCAGCAAGCCCGCCGCTGTAGGCAAAACCTGCGCTGAAATCCAGGAGCGACGCCGCAAGATAAGAAATGCCGCCCAAAAACGCACCGGCAAGGAAAAGGAAAGGACTTTCAAGGAGAATATATATATACAGCAGTGATGTATTGCCGCTGAGAACACAGCAGACAGCCAGCACTATAAACTCCTTTTTCTTTCTGCCCTTGAGAAGTTCGGCAACGGCCATAGCAATTCCGGGAACGGCAAACAGCTGGACAAATCTTCCCGAGAGGAAGGTGGAAACAGCCGTTGCGCCTGATGAAGCGGCATAAATATGTTTTGCGCCGGTAACTACTGAGCCGTCAAGGAACAGCGCGCCGCCGTAACTTTTTTCATATACCAGCAATTTAAAATCAAGCGAAATCAGTTCAAAAATATTATTAAGAAATCCGAAAAGAAAAGAAGTAATACTGCCGCGGCTTCCGATACCATTCAAAATATATATAAGGATATTCTCATAAATATCATAAAGATAACCGCAGGCAACTCCTAGAACCAGACCCAAAAAAGCAGTAACAACCCAAGGATAAGTTGATTGCAATGAATTAAAAATATATGCAAACAGCAAACCTGCTAGTATTCCCGCAAATACCGTTGCCCTTTGAGATGAAACAGCGTTATAAGCACTGCTGTAAGCAAAAAAGCAAAGCAGAGACCATAACGCCTTTTGGCTGGATTTTTTACCGCATAGTTTATACGGAATAAAAAACGCAAAGAAGCACGGCACAATATATTCAAACTCATCGGCAAAAACAGAAAGAGCGCTTTGAGCTCCCTGCCAGACATCTCCCAAAATACGTGCCGCTTCACATATTAAATATACAGCCGCTCCTGCTGTCAGCGGCAGTTCAATCGCCTGCAACAATCTGTTGCTTTTTTTATACATATTCATATCCAGAGTATGGACACAGACATAAAAATATATACAAAAAAACCTGCAAATTACAGAAAAGTAAAAATCTGTAATTCGCAGGTTAAATTTATTCCATATCTACAGGACAGTCTTTAAAGTAATACTGTTTGTCTTTTTCTCCTATAGGTCTTGCAACGCGGCATGGATTTCCGTAGGCAACTGAATTGGCAGGAATATCCTTTGTTACAACAGAGCCTGCTCCGATTACCGTGTTATCCCCTATTGAAACGCCCGGGAGGATTATCGTCCCGGCGCCTATCCAGACATTGCTGCCGATATGAACGTCACGGTTAAACTGGATCGCCCTCTCACGCAGTGAAGGCAAAACGGGATGGCCGGCTGTGGCAACGGTAACATTCGGGCCGAACATTACGCAGTCGCCAACATAGATATGGCCGTCGTCAACAAGCGTTAGATTAAAATTCGCGTAGACATTATTGCCGAAATGGACGTGCTTTCCGCCCCAGTTCGCAAAAAACGGCGCTTCAATGTAACAGTTTTCGCCCATCTCAGCCAGCATTATTTTCAGCAAAGATTCGCGGCGATTAAATTCGCTTGATCTGGTTTTATTGTATTCACTGATTAGATCAAGATACTGAATCTGCTCGCTCATTATTTCTTCGTCACCGGGGTCGTAAAGACGGCCCTCATTCATACGCTTAATATTATCGTTCATGGTTAAATCCTCACCACAATTTATTATCCGCATTGGGACATTCTTTATTTTTCAGCGCGGCTCTTATTTCAACATAGCAGCCGCATTTTCTGCACATACCCGAAATAAGAAAATCGCAGTTTCTGCATTTTTCAAGTCGATAATTATAAACGCTTTCGCTGACTTTTTCTTCGGGTGAAAGCAGTTCTAAATAATCCTTTACGCTTTTCAGCGCGGCTCTTTCACCTGCTTCAAGCAAAAGGCACTTTTTGCAAATTCCGCTCATTTATTGATAACAAACTTAACAACGCTGCAGGGCGGAAGTTCAGCAACAAAACCGTCTGAAAGTTTGCGGAAACCTTCAAAGTTCTCGGGTTTAACGTCATCTGCATGCTCAAAATCATTCTTAGCGTGGATATCGCCTGTAAGAATTTCAGCAGTGATATTCTGAACCTTTGTGTCCGCAATCTGGCATTTGATCTTGCTCTTCTTTGTAGCGCTGATGTTTGCAACAGTAGCGTAAATAACGCCGTTTTCATCAACAGAAGCAGATTCAATAAGCTGAGGAGCACTGCACTCGTCTGAAGAAACTTCATCCGTTGTAATATACGAACCGAGAAGTGTATTGTTCTGATGATCCTTATACATTTTGAAAACATGATAAGTCGGTGTAAGAACCATCTTGTCGCCCTCGGTAAGAATAACCGACTGAAGAACGTTTACTGTCTGAGCAATATTTGCCATGCGAACTCTGTCTGCGTGCTTATTGAAGATATTAAGAGTAAGAGCCGCAACCATAGCGTCGCGCATTGTATTAAGCTGGTAAAGGAAGCCCGGATTTGTTCCGGGTTCAACGTCATACCAAGTGCCCCACTCGTCAACAATAAGGTCAACACGCTTTTTAGGATCAAGAGCGTTCATGATTTCTGTATGGCGGCGAACAAGCTCTTCCATACGATACGCCTTTGTAACTGTAAGATAATATTCCTTCTGATTGAAATCGGTTGAAGAACCCTTATGGTCCCAGTCGTGAGGAACGGTATAGTAGTGAAGTGAAAGACCGTTTGCCTTATTTCCTGCCTTGCGCATAACCTGCTCAGTCCACTTAAAATCAAAAGCATTCGGACCGCAGGCAATACGGTATATCTTGTTGTTATGGTCGTAATCGCGAACGTATGTATTGTACTGACGGAACAGAT
>URGA01000076.1 GCA_900547275.1 uncultured Oscillospiraceae bacterium
CGGCTTAAATCCGGTGCATGAAAGAGCCGACCTCTCCTTAGCCACTACAAATGAAGAAATAAAATTGCTGGGCGCAATTCCCGTAAAAACAGTTTCAGTTAAAAACCAGGCGGTTCATAAAGTCGCTGTAAGCGGTCAGTCTTTCGGTATAAAGATATATACAAACGGCGTTATGGTGGTGGGAACAAAGGATATTACCGTAGACGGAAAAAGTGTCAATCCTGCTTCAGAAGCGGGAATAGAAGCGGGAGATATTATTTTGAGCATAGACGGTGAAAGTGTTTACGCTTCAAACGCAGTTGAGCAGATGCTTTCCTCCGGAAACGGCAAGTCCCACGAAATTAAAGTAAACAGAAACGGAAAGTACAAAACTTTTACACTGAAGCCTGTTTACTCAAAAAGCGACGGAAGTTATAAAGCGGGTATTTGGGTAAGAGATTCTACTGCCGGAATAGGAACTGTAACGTTTTATAATCCTGACCACGGCACAATCGCAGCTCTCGGTCATCCTGTAACTGACGTTGACACCGGGGAAATAATGCCTATTTTGAAAGGCGAAGCTGTCCATGCGGCTGTTACAAAAATTTATCCAAGCAGTTCAGGCAATACTGGATCTATATGCTGTAACTTCCTTAACAGCAGTATTGGAACCCTTACAGAAAACACCCAGAGCGGTATATACGGAACATATACCTGTTCAATATCCGATCTGCCGATGTATGAGGTAGCAACTTCACAGCAGGTGGAGAAAGGGGAGTGCCAGATTCTTACTACCGTAGATGACGGCGGACCGAAACTCTACTCTGCAAAGATAACACATATAAGTTACCGAGGCGGCAGTGAGCAGAAAAACATGATTGTTAAAATCACGGATGAAAATCTGCTGGAAAAAACAGGGGGAATAGTTCAGGGAATGAGCGGTTCTCCAATCATACAAAACGGCCGTCTCATAGGCGCTTTGACCCACGTAATTGTTGATGATCCTGAGAAGGGATTTGCGATATTTGCCGAGAATATGTACAATGTGTCCGAAAACCTCATTTCAGTGAAAAAGTGAAAAAAAATCACAAAAAATAGTGAAAAAGGGTTGCAAAATAAATTCACAAGTGGTAAGATATGGAAGAAATAAAGAAGGAGGTTTTTGAAATGGAGAATAGAATGAGAGTGCTTATTGCCGATGATTCAACGGCGTTCGGCAAAGCGTGTCAGAAGGAATTGAAAAACGCCGGATTTGAAAGTGTTGCAACCCAGAAGGACGGCGCGAGGGTAATGGCGCTGCTGGATTCACAGCATTTTGACGCGGTGCTTATGGATGTGTTTATGAGCAATGCAGACGCTCTGGAGGTTCTGGAGCATATCAATACGTCTTTGCCGGAAAAGCCGCTGGTAATACTTTTATCAGCTGTCGATAACCCCGAGTTTGAGGAGCATCTGATAAAGGCGGGCGCTGATTATTATTTCATCAAACCCGTTAATCCTCAGTCTGTGGCAAACAGAATTGCTCGTCTGGCAAAATGGAAGACCCAGTACAGGGAAAAGCGCCCTGCTCCGCTTCAGGAAGTAGATCTTGATATGGTGATTTCAGAGATAATGCGTGAAATCGGAGTGCCGGCCCATATCAAAGGTTATCAGTATCTCAGAAGTGCAATCAGGCTGTCTGTTGAGGATCCTGAAATGATGGGCTCGGTAACAAAACTGCTTTATCCCACGGTGGCGAAAGAGTATCAGACTACATCGTCGCGAGTTGAGCGTGCTATCCGCCATGCAATCGAAGTAGCATGGGACAGGGGAGACGTGGACGTTCTCTCTTCATATTTCGGCTATACTATTCAGTCTCAGCGCGGCAAGCCCACTAATTCCGAATTTATAGCCATGATTGCAGACAAACTGAAACTTACATTTAAAAGCGCATAAATGATTTTTTCCGTATTTTTTATAGGGTAATTATTATGAGGCTCAGTTGTAAAACTGAGCCTCTTTTTATCTAACTTATTTTATTTTATTTTATTCTTCCTTGATATTCATATCGTATTATTTCGTCCATTTCCTCCGGACTTTCGGCACAGCCGCTTTGGAGCCACTTCTTGATAATTGCATTAAGTCCGCTTTTAAAGAATTCAATGTGATAGCTAATGTGTTTGTTGTCAAAAAATTCTTCCGCTTGTTTTGTGTCATATACTGTCACTTCGTGCTTGTCGTCATATCCAAGTTTAAAGTAGGTTCTGTAGAATTCGCTGTTGTTTTTTATGTGGCGGAAAAGTTTAAGATAATTATTGCTGTTGTATTTTTCTTCCGTCTCAGTTTGATACAGTTTTTCAACATCCTTTTCGAGATGCTCCCGTAGCTTGTCAGCCAGGTCATAAATATCAATAAAATTGGCGTAAAAAGTGCTTCTGTTAATTTCACATATTTTACAGATTTCTGTAACTGAAATTTCGTTTAATTCTTTTTTGCTGAGAAGTTCTATAAATGCTTTTTCAATTTTTTCAACGGATTCGCGTCTGCGGCGGTTATTTTTTGTGTTCATAATCATGCCTTTCATTATTCCAACGATTTAACGATAATTGATGATTGTTTTTTACTTCATAACATCATTATACTAAAAACAGACAGAAACAACAACTGTCGGAATAATGAAATCGGAGGCGTGAAATATGAAAAAGAGCAGTATAACTGCAATGGTGTTGGGCACAGTAAGCGGTCTTATGTTTGCTATCGGAATGTGTATGGCTCTTATTCCGGAATGGGGAGCTCGTAAACCGGGTATTATATTTGGCAGCGTTGGACTGCTTTTTGCACTTATAACAGTTATTGTATGGAGAAGAATGGAACACAAAGAGCATATACATATATCAGGAAAAACATTTCTTGTATTCGTTTCAGGCGTTGCGGGAGTGCTTGCTCTTGGAGTAGGAATGTGTTTTGTCATGGTATGGGATAAACTTATTACAGGCATAGTAGTCGGAATTGCCGGCATTGTAATATTGCTATGCCTTATACCGTTGACCAAAGGGATAAAGGAATAAATAATAGATAATTAAGATAATCGATAACTTGGAGAAATAATTATGGCTAAGTCTAAACTGGTTCAAGCAAATGAAAAAATTGCGAAAAAAGTTGCTGGTACATACGGAAAGATTGAGCAAAGCGTTGTTGGCAGATACACAAAAATAGAAGACTTTTTTGTTGACAGATATCTGACAAAAAACGGAGAAACAGTAGAAGAAGCAAAAAAGAGAATGAAACAGGAACATTAAAAGTAACAGATATTGTTATGCGGCGACGGAAAGATCATTCTGTCACCGCATTTTTTTTGTTCGACTTTTAATACAATATATGGTATATGATTGCTGGAAATGCTTGCAAGCAGTGAATATATTGTATACAAACTGGTGGTTGTGCAAAACAACGAAATTTTCACAATAATTTCTGTAAAAATGCACAAGAAAAAAATTTCCAAAAAACTAAAAAAAATCTAGAAAAATGCTTGACACAGCCACTTCTATATAATATAATAACACCTGCGTGTGAAGGGGCATATTATATATATTTATATATAAGGCTCTGAGTAGCACAACAAGATATGCGATGATGCCGGAGGTTGCGCTTTAACCCAAGCGGTAATTTCGGCGGAGTATGTCCGATTTAAAACCGGGCGAAAAATAATCGTAAGTTTTGCCATGGGCATATTTTGCCCTGCCGCAATGCAGTTGACTTGCGAACATCTGCAGTTTTTCTTTATCCGTGCCCGAATGATATTTCTCATTCGGTTTTATTAACGGAAAGGGTTGAAACACACGGCTGGGTGGTCAAAATTTATCGATTGGCTCGCACCATAAAATTCATGGAGGAATTCAAATGGCAGCAAGTAAAGTTAAAATCCGCATCAGACTGAAAGGTTACGACCACAACCTGGTTGACCAGGCAGCTGAAAAGATTGTGGACACAGCAAAGCGCACAGGCGCTCAGGTAAGCGGTCCTATCCCGCTTCCCACAGAGAAGGAAGTTGTTACAATCCTTCGCGCAGTTCACAAGTACAAGGACAGCCGTGAACAGTTTGAGCAGAGAACACACAAAAGACTCATCGACATTCTCAGACCTTCAAACAAAACAGTTGAAGCTCTGACCGGTCTTGAGCTCCCGGCAGGCGTTGAAATCGAGATTAAACTCTAATTCAACCCGTCGAGGTCATGTTGGGGAAAGCCCAACCAATAACCAAAGGAGGAATATGCAATGAAAAAAGGTCTTATCGGTAAGAAAATCGGCATGACTCAGGTTTTCGACGAGCAGGGACATGCAATCCCCGTTACAGTCGTTGAAGCCGGTCCTTGCACAATTACCCAGAAGAAGACAAAAGAGAACGATGGCTACGAAGCAATCCAGGTTGGTTTCGGCGATGTAAAAGTTACTCGCGTAAACAAGCCGATGAAGGGTCACTTCGACAAGGCTGACGTTGCTCCCAAGAAAACACTTAAAGAGTTCCGTCTTGAAGACATTTCAGCCATGAACGTTGGCGATATCATCAAGGCTGACATCTTTGCTCCCGGCGAAAAAGTTGACGTTAAGGGAACAAGCAAAGGTAAAGGAACCGCCGGTGCTATTAAGCGCTGGAACTTCTCAAGACTCAGAATGAGCCACGGTACCGGTCCTAACGCCCGTCACGCTGGTTCACTGGGCGCCTGCTCCAGCCCCTCAAGAGTATTTAAGGGCAAGAAGATGGCAGGTCACCTCGGTCACGAAAACGTAACAGTTCAGAATCTTGAGGTTGTTAAGGTTGACGCTGAAAACAATCTCATCGCTATCAAGGGTGCCGTTCCCGGTCCCAAGGGCGGAATT
This sequence comes from uncultured Oscillospiraceae bacterium, assembly GCA_900547275.1. GTDB lineage: Bacteria > Bacillota > Clostridia > Oscillospirales > Acutalibacteraceae > CAG-217. The sequence continues at coordinate 4,837 of URGA01000076.1, forward strand.
GTTGTAATCGCAGACGCAGTTAAAGCTTAACGAAAGGAGAGATAAGAATGGCACAGGTTCAGGTTTATAACCAGGAAGGTAAGAAAACCTCAAAATTGGAACTTGCAGATTCAGTTTTCGCTATTGAGCCAAACGAATCAGCAATGCATCTTGCAGTTGTTAGCTATCTTGCTAATCAGCGTCAGGGCACACAGTCAACTCTCACTCGTTCAGAGGTAAGCGGCGGCGGTGCAAAGCCCTGGAGACAGAAAGGTACAGGCCGTGCACGTCAGGGTTCAACGAGAAGCCCTCAGTGGACACACGGCGGCGTAGCTCTCGGCCCGAAGCCGAGAACATACGGCATCAGCATCAATAAGAAAGTAAAGAGACTTGCTATGAAGTCTGCTCTTTCAACAAAGGTTGCAGCCGAAGAAATGATGGTTGTTAACAAGGTTGAACTTGAAGAGATCAAGACAAAGGCTATGGCTGATATGCTTACAAAGCTGAAAGCAGGCAAGAAGACACTTATTGTTACTGCTGAGACAGACGAAAAGATTTACAAGAGCGCCCGCAACATTGAAGGCGTTAAGGTTGTAACAGTCAATACACTTTGCGTGTATGATATCCTCAACTGCGACAGCTTCGTTGTTCTCAAGGACGCTGCTAAGAAAATCGAGGAGGTATATGCATAATGAAATCTGCACAGGACATTATCATTAAGCCGGTTATCACGGAAGAATCCATGACCGGTATCATGATGAAGAAATATACCTTCAAAGTTGCGAAGGATGCCAACAAGATCGAAATCAAGAAGGCAGTTGAAGAATTATTCCCCGGCGTTAAGGTTGCTAAAGTAAACACTCTTAACGTAAGAGGCCAGAAGCGCCGCCAGGGTGTAAATGTTGGTTACACTCCCTCATGGAAAAAGGCAGTCGTTACTCTTACCGAGGATTCAAAGGAAATTGAATTCTTCAACGATATGATGTAATCTCCCTATATACATTATATATAGGACGCAAAAACGATAATATTTCGGATGATGAGGTATGAAAGGAGCCATCCTTTCGCAAAGTTATCCGGAAAGGAGAAAATAATGGCAATCAAATTTTACAAGCCGACAACGCCTTCAAGACGTAACATGTCGGTTACCGATTATTCTTCTTTGTCAAAGGTTGCGCCTGAAAGATCTCTTCTTGAGCCTCTCAACAAGAAATCCGGCCGTAACTCTTACGGAAGAATTACCGTTCGTCATCGCGGCGGCGGAAACAGAAGAAAATACCGTGTTATTGACTTCAAGAGAAATAAGTTCGATGTACCCGCTGAGGTAAAGACAATCGAATACGATCCCAACAGAAGCGCCCACATCGCTCTCATTCAGTATGAAGACGGCGTAAAGAGCTACATCACAGCTCCTGAAGGTCTTAAAGTAGGCGACACAGTTATCGCCGGCACAGATGTTGATATCGTAACAGGAAACGCTCTTCCTCTGAAGAACATCCCTGTAGGTACAATGGTTCACAACGTTGAGCTTTATCCCGGAAACGGCGCTCAGCTTGCTCGTTCAGCCGGAAACAGCGCTCAGCTGATGGCTCTGGAAGGTCCTTACGCACTGCTTCGTCTGCCTTCAGGCGAACTTCGCAACGTTCCCTGCGGCTGCATGGCAACCGTTGGCGTTGTAGGCAATGCAGACCATGCCAATGTTAAAATCGGTAAAGCAGGCCGTAAGCGCAACATGGGTATCCGTCCCACAGTTCGCGGTTCTGTAATGAACCCCAATGACCACCCCCACGGCGGTGGTGAAGGTAAAGCTCCGATCGGTCGTCCCGGTCCCTGCACTCCTTGGGGCAAGCCCGCTCTTGGTTATAAGACAAGAGATAAGAAGAAAAAGTCTGACAAGATGATCGTTCGCCGTCGTAACGGTAAGTAAGAAGAAAGGAGAAGATTAAATGAGTAGAAGTACTAAAAAAGGCCCTTACGTTGAAGAAAGCCTGTACAAAAAGGTTGCTGCTCTCAACGAAAAAGGCGACAAGCAGGTTATCAAGACCTGGTCAAGAAGTTCAACAATCTTCCCTGAATTCGTAGGTCATACCTTTGCTGTTCATGACGGAAGAAAGCATGTTCCGGTATATGTTACAGAGGATATGGTTGGACACAAGCTTGGTGAATTCGCACCAACAAGAACATTCAGAGGCCACGCAGGCTCCAAGTCATCTAAGTAATCGGAAGGAGAATAATTATGGAAGCTACAGCAAAAGCAACGTACGTCCGTATCTCTCCCAGAAAGGTTCAGATCGTACTTGATTTAATCAGAAAACAGCCTGCTGATAAGGCTATGGCTATTCTTCAGTACACGCCCAAGGCAGCTTGTGAGCCGGTTATGAAGGTTCTCAAATCTGCAATGGCAAACGCTGAGAACAACCACAATATGGACGTATCAAGACTTTATGTAAGCGACTGCAACGTTGGTGCAGGCCCCACACTCAAGCGCATTCAGGCAAGAGCTCAGGGCAGAGCTTACAGAATCAATAAGAGAACATCACACATTACCATTACCCTTAAGGAAATGGAAGACTAAGCGAGGAGGAAAAGTTAAATGGGACAGAAATGTAATCCTACCGGTCTCAGAATCGGTGTCATCAAAAACTGGGACTCCCGCTGGTATGCTAAGAAGGGTGCCTTCGGCGATACACTTGTGGAAGACCACAAGCTTCGTGAGTATCTTCTGAGCACACTTTACAGCGCAGGTGTTCCGAAAGTAGAAATCGAAAGAGATGCTAAGAGAGTTCGCATCAACATCCACTGCGCAAAGCCCGGTATGGTTATCGGTAAGCAGGGTGCTGAAATCGAAAAGCTCAAGGCTATCTGTGCAAAGAAACTGGGTAAAGACCCCAGCGAAGTATTCATCAACATTGTTGAGATCAAGCAGCCCGATCTGAGCGCAACACTCGTTGCACAGAGCGTTGCCGGCCAGCTGGAGAGACGTGTTTCTTTCCGCCGTGCTGTTAAAGGCGCTATCCGCAACACAATGCGTCTCGGCGCTCGCGGTATTAAGATCCAGGTAAGCGGACGTATCGGCGGTGCAGAAATCGCTCGTACAGAAACTTACAAGGAAGGCACAATTCCGCTTCAGACAATTCGTGCTGACATTGATTACGGCTTTGCAGAAGCTAAAACAACCTACGGCCGTATCGGCGTAAAGGTTTGGATCTATCAGGGCGAGGTTCTTCGTGAATCACGCAATAAGAGAAGGAATCGCAGGGAAGGAGGAAATCAGTAATGCTCTTACCTAAACGAGTTAAACACCGTAAGCAGCACAGAGGTCGTATGACCGGTGTAGCTTCACGCGGTAACAAAGTGACTTACGGCGAGTACGGTCTTATGACAACTGAGCCGGCTTGGATCACAGCAGCTCAGATTGAGGCAGCCCGTATCGCAATGACAAGATACACAAAGCGTGGCGGTCAGGTATGGATTAAGATTTTCCCCGACAAGCCCGTTACAGCAAGACCTGCCGACACCCGTATGGGTA
>URGA01000077.1 GCA_900547275.1 uncultured Oscillospiraceae bacterium
AACGGACTTACCGGTCAGGCTACCGATATTGAGATTGCGACTAAGAACCTTTTACGCACAAAGAAACGTCTTAATGAGATCCTTGCTAAGAATACCGGCAAAACTTATGAAGAAATTCTTCGTGACACTGACCGAGACAACAGCATGACCGCTCAGGAGGCCATGGAGTACGGCTTGGTTGACAAGGTTATTGAAAAAAGATAAAACCACAAAAAAGGGCGGATATTATATCCGCCCATAATATTCTGTTTAGAGGTGTTTAGATGGCACGCGACGATAATTATAACCAGATGACCAGATGCTCTTTCTGCGGAAAGTCTGAGGCAATGGTGCACAAACTGATTGAGGGTCCGGGTGTATTCATCTGTGATGAATGTATCCGTCTCTGCAACGATTTAATTAAAGAATCAGACAGAAGAGCCCCCTCATCATCTCACACACGTGAGAGTTCAGACACCGTTTTGCCGAAGCCTGCAGAAATTAAGGCTAAACTTGACGAATATGTAATCGGTCAGGATGACGCTAAAGTAGCACTGTCAGTTGCCGTTTACAACCACTACAAGCGCATATTCAGCCAGAGCAAGGGCGATGTTGAACTCCAGAAAAGCAATATTTTGCTTCTCGGTCCTACAGGCGTAGGTAAAACTATGCTTGCCCAGACACTGGCTAAAATACTCAACGTTCCTTTTGCAATCGCAGACGCTACAACATTGACAGAAGCTGGATATGTGGGCGAGGACGTTGAAAATATTCTTCTTCGCCTTATTCAGGCGGCTGATTTTGACGTTGAAAAAGCTGAGCGCGGCATAATTTATGTTGATGAAATCGATAAAATCAGCAGAAAGAGCGAAAACCGCTCAATTACCCGTGACGTCAGCGGCGAAGGCGTTCAGCAGGCACTGCTTAAAATTCTTGAGGGCACTGTTTCAAATGTTCCGCCCGGAGGCGGACGTAAGCATCCCCAGCAGGAATTTATCCAGATTGATACAACAAATATCCTGTTTATCTGCGGCGGTGCTTTTGACGGAATTGAGAAGATAATTGACAAGCGAATCGGCGGTAAGTCGATGGGATTTGGCGCTGATATCAATTCTGAAAAGGTTGATAAAGATAAAGTGCTAAAGCAGGTAGTTCAGCACGATTTGGTAAAATACGGCCTTATTCCGGAACTTATCGGCAGAATTCCTGTTGTGACTGTTCTCGACAATCTCGATAAGGACGCTCTTATCCGTATTATGACTGAACCGAAAAATTCAATCGTTAAGCAGTATGTTCGTCTCTTTGAGATGGACGACGTTCAGCTTGAGTTTAAGGATGAAGCACTTGAGGCTATCGCAGACGTGACCCTTGAAAGAAAGACGGGCGCCCGCGGATTGAGAAGTGTGTTTGAAAAAATCCTTACAGATCTCATGTTTGAAGTGCCCAGCGACGGAACAATCGAGAAAGTTATTATCACTGCTGATACAGTTAAAAACGGCGCTGAACCAATCGTTCTTAAAAATCCGAAAAAGGAGACAAAGAGCCTGACGGCGTCGTCGCTCAAAAACGCATAAATATAAAAGGCACACGTTTTGGAAATTTCCAATGCGTGTGCTTTTGGTTTATTTTTAATGCTCTGTTATATTCTGTGAATTTGATTTTGCTGTTGCCTTTTTATATAATTTATTATATAATTGCAAGAAGTAAAAGTATTTTGCCGTTTATCGGCCTTGTTTACTTGAATTTATCTGAAGATTGCAGGTTTATTATATGGAAGATTACATTTTGAATGATGACCAGCTTGAACTGCCGGTCATTCCTTTGAGGGGACTTGTTGTTTTCCCCGACATGGTGCTCCATTTTGACGTCGGGCGCAAAAAAAGCGTTGCGGCGCTGAAAAGTGCTATGGGCACCAACCAAAAAATATTTATAGTGTCCCAAAAGGATGCCTCTGTTGACGATCCGGGTCTTGAGGATATGTTTGAAATAGGCGTTGTCTGCACTATACGCCAGATGATAAAAATTCCCGGAAGCGACAACCTCAGGGTAGTTGTTGAAGGCAATCAGCGCGCCGCTCTTATGGCTTTGACCAGAGTAAAACCGTTCCTCAGCTGCGTTGTTGACCTTCTTGAGGATACGCCGTGCAGCGTTTCTTCCGACGAGGAACATGCCTATCAGCGTGCCGTTAAAAAAGAATTTGAAAATTACGCCGAAATGGTGCCGAAAATCAGCAGTGAGGTTATAAGCAAGGTCATTTCTCTTAAAGACAGCGGAGAAATGGCAGATTTCATCTGCTCAAATACTTTTTTTGAATATACGGACAAACAGCAGATACTTTCCTGTCTTTCGCCAATAGAGCGTTTGAGAAAACTTCTTGTTCTCCTTAAAAAGGAAAACAGCACTTTGCAGATTGAAAACGAGATACACGAAAAAGTACAGGAAGAGATAGATAAAAACCAGCGTGAATATTACCTTCGCGAAGAGATGAGGGTGATTTCCGAAACGCTGGGAGACAGCGACAATCCTGCCGATGAAGCAGACCGTTACCGCGAAAGAATTGAAAAGTCCGGCTGCAGCAGCGAAGTTGCGGAGCATTTGCTCAAAGAATGCGACAAACTTATGAAAATGCCTCAGGGCTCCCACGAAGCAACCGTTGTTCGGAACTATCTTGATAAATGTCTTGAACTTCCCTTCGGAGTATATACAAAGGACAGCGTAAATCTCCAGAACGCGAGAAAAATCCTTGATAAAGACCACTACGGTCTCGAAAAAGTTAAGGACAGAATAGTAGAGTCTCTGGCTGTTCTTCGGCGTAATCCGTCATTTTCCGGCCAGATAATTTGCCTTGTGGGTCCTCCCGGTGTAGGTAAAACGTCAATTGTAAAATCACTTGCTAAGGCAATGAACCGTAAATATGTCCGTGTAGCGCTGGGCGGTGTTCACGACGAGGCGGAAATCAGAGGCCACAGAAAAACGTATATCGGCGCAATGCCGGGTCGTATTATTGAAGCTATTATAAAAAGCGGTTCATTTAATCCAATCGTTTTGCTCGATGAGATAGATAAGATAGGAAACGACTATAAAGGGGATCCGTCGTCAGCTCTGCTCGAAGCCCTTGACCCGGAGCAGAACAGCACGTTCACCGACCATTACATAGAATTCCCGGTTGACCTTTCAAAGGTTCTGTTTATCACTACGGCAAATGATGCTTCCACAATTTCAGCGCCTCTCTATGACCGAATGGAGGTCATTGAACTTACTTCATATACAGCGGTGGAGAAATTCCATATCGCGAAATCTCACCTTGTAAAGAAAGAAATGCAAAAGCATGCTCTCAGCGGCAGAGAATTCCGTATATCGGATGACGCCATAGATGAGATGATTGAACATTATACCCGTGAGGCGGGTGTTCGTCAGCTGGAAAAGACTATCGGCACACTTTGCAGAAAAGCTACCGTTGCTCTTGAGAGCGGCTGTAAATCTTTCAGAGTAACAAAGAAAAACATTTCAGAATACCTGGGAGTTCCTAAGTATTCGGACGATATTATTCCCAAGGAAAATCTTATCGGAACCGTAAACGGCCTTGCGTGGACATCCGTAGGCGGAACTATGCTTCCCATAGAAGTATCTGTGTTTGACGGAACAGGTAAGATTGAAATTACAGGTAATCTCGGCGACGTAATGACGGAAAGCGCCAAAACAGCTGTTGGTTATATCCGCTCAAGAGTAGATGATTACGGCGTTCAAAGTGATTTTTACAAAACAAAGGATATTCATATCCATGCGCCTGAGGCGGCAATTCCAAAGGACGGTCCTTCTGCCGGTCTTGCAATTACCACCGCATTGTTAAGCGAACTTTGCCAAATTCCCATCCGCTGTGATGTTGCAATGACAGGCGAGATAAGCCTTAAAGGCAGGGCTCTGCCCATAGGTGGGCTCAAAGAGAAGAGTATGGCGGCTTATAAGGCTGGCTGTACAACTGTAATAATACCTAAGGACAACGAAAAAGATCTCCAGGAAATTTCTGATGAAGTCAAATGCGGTGTGAAATTTGTTACCGCTGAAAAATTTGACGACATAATTCCTGTTGCGCTTGTTTCCGCTCCCACTCCGTCGTCTAAGAAAAACGACGCAAAGCACCGTATACCTTCAGGCAGTTCATGCGAAGGTACGGCTGTTGCACAGTAGGTGAAAGCATGAATTATCAACTTGCAAAATTTGAAAAAGCTTACGGCATTTCCGCTCAGCTTCCTAAGTCTGACTGTCCGGAAATTGCCTTTGCCGGCCGCTCAAACGTTGGCAAAAGCTCGCTTCTTAACAAGCTGTTTAACAGAAAAGCTTTGGCGAGAGTAAGTTCTGTTCCCGGAAAGACGATAACGATAAATTTCTACGATGTAGATGGCGTAAAATTTGTTGACCTGCCGGGTTACGGTTATGCCAAGATCTCCAGAGACGAGAAGAAGCGCTTTGGCGAGCTTATGGAAGGTTACTTCAGAAGCGACAGAAATCTCAAACTTGTAGTTTTGCTGGTGGATATACGCCATAAACCATCTGCCGACGACTACGGGATGATTGAATTTTTACAGCACTATGGATTTAATTTTGCCGTTGTGCTGACAAAGTCGGACAAGCTGAAACCCACTCAGTATAAGAAAAGACTTGAAGAAATTAAAGAGGAACTTCCCAATATAGGTGATGTCAGCGTTATTCCGTTTTCAGCGGTTAACGGTTCCGGCGTTGAAGAACTTAAACAGCTTATCGAAAGCTGTGCTCAATGATATATAAATCCTGAGGAGAAAAATAATGAACAAGAAACCATTTGTAACACTTGAAAAAGTAAAGGAAATTGCAGAAACTTACCCAACTCCATTTCATCTTTATGACGAAGCGGGAATTCGCAAAAACGTTGAAGATCTGAAAAAGGCGTTTGCGTGGAATAAGGGATATAAGGAATATTTCGCTGTAAAAGCAACTCCAAACCCGTTTCTCATTAACATTCTGCGTGAATACGGCTGCGGTTGTGACTGCTCATCAAAAACAGAACTCATGCTTTCAAAGGCAATCGGCGCAGTGGGAGACGACATTATGTTTTCTTCCAACGACACGCCGCTTGATGAGTTTAAATACTGCAACGATCTGGGCGGAATTATCAATCTTGACGATATTACCCATATTGAAGCTGTTGAGAAAGCCTGCGGCAAACTGCCTAAAAAAATGAGCTGCCGTTATAATCCCGGCGGAATGTTCAAAATTTCAAATGATATTATGGACAACCCCGGCGACGCTAAGTACGGAATGACTACTCCTCAGCTCTTTGAAGCATATGCAGAGTTGAAGAAGAAAGGTGTAGAGGAGTTTGGACTTCATGCCTTCCTTTGCTCAAACACTGTTACAAACGAGTACTATCCTATGCTTGCAAAAGTTCTCTTTGAAATAGCCGTTGAAATTTATAAAAAGGTCGGCGTTAAGATTTCCTTTATCAATCTTTCCGGTGGTATCGGTATTCCTTATCGTCCTGACCAGGAACCAAACGACATTTTCGCAATCGGCGAGGGTGTTCATAAGGTTTATGATGAGGTGCTTGCCGCAAACGGAATGGGCGACGTTGCTATCTACACAGAACTGGGCAGATATATGATGGGTCCCTACGGCGGCCTTGTTACAAAAGCTATTAACGAAAAGCATACTCATAAGGAATATATCGGTGTTGATGCCTGCGCAGTAAATCTTATGCGCCCGGCAATTTATGGCGCGTACCACCACATTACTGTGCTGGGCAAGGAAGACGAAGAGTGCGACTGCAAATATGACGTAACAGGTTCTCTTTGCGAAAACTGCGACAAGTTTGCTATTGACAGAATGCTTCCTAAGATTGAAAAGGGAGATTATCTCTTTATTCATGACGCCGGTGCCCACGGCTTCTCAATGGGTTATAATTATAACGGCAAACTTAAGAGCGCAGAAATTCTCCTCAAAGAAGACGGCTCGTTTAAAATGATAAGACGTGCCGAAACTCCTAAGGATTATTTCGCTACTTTTGACTGCTTTGATTTCTATAACGATTTAATCAGTGAATAAAATGTAAATTCCGGGCTTTTATGCCCGGAATTTTTAATGCTTTTACATTTTGTTCTTTACTATCACGCACTGCTGTGCTAAAATATTGTTACTGATTATTTATCTGTTTACGGAGGTTCATAAATATGGGACTTAATATACACAATAAAAATCTTGACTTTCTTTTTAAGGCTGTTCTTGCTCTTGAGACTGTTGATGAGTGCTATGACTTCTTTGAGGATCTGTGCACCGTTCAGGAGTTAAACGCAATCAGCCAGCGCATAGTTGTAGCAAAGATGCTTTCGGAAAAATGCGTTTATACAGACATCGTCAATGAGACCGGAGCTTCCACTGCAACGATTAGCCGCGTTAACCGTTCACTTCAGTATGGCTGTGACGGCTACGACAAGATTTTTGAAAGAATTAGACAGCAGGAAAGCGATGAGTAATTACGACACTTTTGCGTTATTTTATGACGCGCTGACTGAGAATGTTGACTATGAAGCCAGAAGTGCTTACGTTTCCGGCTTCTTTTTACGTTACGGGGTAGCGCCGGGCAGCAGTGTGCTTGATCTTGCCTGCGGAACAGGCTCTGTAACAAAATGTCTGTCAGATATGGGCTACAAAATGAGGGGAGTAGACCTCTCTGAGGAAATGCTCACCGTTGCAAAAAATAAGTGCCCTGATACAGAATTCTTCTGCTGTGATATGACAGAATACAGAAGTGAAAAACAGTTTGAAGGATGCGTGTGTTGCCTTGACAGCATCAATCATTTGCAGGGGATAGAGCAGGTTAGAAAATGCTTTTCAACTGTTGCGACAAACCTTATTAGCGGCGGAATTTTTATTTTCGATGTAAATACGCCGTATAAGCACCGCTGTGTTTTAGCAGACAGGACGTTTGTCTTTGACGAGGAGGATTTCTTCCTTTCCTGGGACAATGAGGCTGTTGACGACTGTACTGTCAGAATAATGATAGATGTTTTTTGTTTTAACGGAAAAAATTATGACCGTTTAAGTGATGAATTTACGGAAACGGCATATGATATAGAGACACTTAAAAAATCACTTGATGATTTTGAAGTTCTCGGAATTTATGATGAACTCACGGAAGACGAACCGAAGGAAGTCAGCCAGCGGCTTTATTTCGTGTGCAAGAGGAAGTAAAATGGGAAAAATAGTAAGATACATTACCGAAGACGGCAGTGCTTTTGTAATTGCCGCAGATACTACTGACGTTATCGCCAGAGCGGAGCAGATACACCATACTTCTGCTGTTGTTACAGCTGCGCTTGGGCGCCTTATGACAGCCGCTTCAATGATGGGCGATATGCTTAAGGGTAAGGATGACAGCGTAACGCTTAGAATGAACGGAGGAGGCCCTGCAGGCTCCCTTATCGCTGTTTCTGACAGCTGCGGCAACGTTAGGGGCTATGTACAGAACCCTATTGTCGAAATACCGCTTAATGACAAAGGAAAGCTTGACGTAAGAGGCGCTGTCGGAACTGACGGCTATCTTTATGTTATGAAAGACATTGGCCTTAAAGAGCCGTATGTTGGCCAGACTAATATTGTAAGCGGAGAAATTGCCGAGGACATAACAAATTATTTTGCTTCATCAGAACAGACGCCGTCTGTCTGTGCCTTGGGCGTTCTTGTCAATCCGGAACTTACCGTTAAGCGCGCCGGCGGATTTATTATTCAGCTTTTGCCCGGATGCCCTGAGGAAACCATCAGCGCAATTGAAGCGGCGGTATCTGATATTGAGCCGGTTACCGTAATGTTGGATAATGGAATGACGGCTGACGATATTGCCAAAAGGGCAATGAAAGATATTAAAATTGATAAACTGGATGAAAATATGATCGAGTATCGCTGTAACTGCTCGAAGGAGCGTGTGGAAGCGGCGCTTATATCTGCCGGGTCAGACGCTTTGAAGGAAATGGCCTCCAGCGGAAAGGACACAAAGGTTGAATGTCATTTCTGCGATAAGGTGTATACATTTACTCCGGAAGACATAGAAAAAATAATTAAAAAATCCTGTTAAAAAATTTCCAAAAAAGTGTTGACAATTTTAAAGAGTTATAGTATTATATAACCCGTCGCTGATAGCGACAACGTGGGAGTTTAGCTCAGCTGGGAGAGCATCTGCCTTACAAGCAGAGGGTCACAGGTT
>URGA01000078.1 GCA_900547275.1 uncultured Oscillospiraceae bacterium
CGAAAGAGTTAAAGCGGCAGTTTGTAAACCCCGCGGCCAGCCGCCATTTCTTTAAGATGTTTGTGCTGCTGGGTCAGTGCGTACTGCCTTGGACTGTCAAGTTCTTCGTCTCTTTCGTCGCTCTCGTACTGAGCAATGCCTTTTTTGCCTGCTCCTGTGTAGCCGCTCATTGCGTAGCATACAACTGCGTCGTTTGCGTCTATCAGTCCTGACGAAACAAGTGGATAAACAAGAGCGTTGAAGCCACTGGCATAACAGCCGGGAACAGCAATACGGTTTGAAGTTTCGATTTTATGTCTGAATTCCTTTGACAGTTCCGGAAAACCGTATGCCCAGTCCGAATTTGTTCTGTGGGCAGTTGAAGTGTCAAGAATTTTAACATTTGGGTTCTTAACAAGCGTTACCGCCTGACGGGACGCCTCATCCGGAAGGCAAAGAAAAGTAACGTCTGAGTTGTTTATGAATTTAGCTCTCTCTTCCGGGTCTTTTCGCTTGTCCTCGTCAATTAAAAGCAATTCTATATCGTTTCTGTTTCCAAAACGGGAATATATTTTAAGGCCTGTTGTGCCGTCTTTTCCGTCTATGAATATTTTTGTCATAATTATTCATTCCTGCCTATATATAAACTTTTATTTATTATACACTCTCTATTATCAATGTCAATAGTAAATGTAAAAATATTCACAAATATGTATAATTATGAATATTTATACCATTCTATTATGCTGTTTGATATAGCTATTATTGTAAATAAAGTATGTTGAACAAGGGACTATTTAGGTACTTTATCTTGACCTTAAATGAAAACTAACTAATCTGTAAAGATGCAATCGGTCTCGGGGAGGATTGCAGAAAGGAGATTGCATGAAACAGGTTAACTCAAACAAAAATTTGGTAAGTGAAAAAACATGCACTTACGCGCCTTATAAATTTTTCTTTTCCGTATGCAAAATGATGAATAAATGAAAAGCGAAGTAATTGTTGCGCTTATTTCTCTGGCGGGAACTCTTCTCGGTTCTTTTGCAGGTATTGTAACGTCATCAAAACTCACGTCCTACAGATTACAGCTGCTTGAAAGCAAGGTGGATAAGCATAACCGTTTTGTTGAAAGAATGCCGGTAGTTGAGGAAAAAATAAAAGTCCTCAACCACAGGGTCGAGGACTTGGAGCATATTTCAAATCACGATGATATCTGTCAGCTTCACTGATTATCTGAGCATTTTTTAAAGTATATAAGTTCATCGATGGGACAGGGGAGAGTAACCTCTTCATCGGAGTAGATTTTTCCTTTATATTCCCACTTTCCGGGAGGTATCAGTACTTTCTTTTCACGCTGTCCCTTTTTCAGCACAGGCGCAACAAGAATGTCAGTTCCCAGAAGGAACTGTGATTTCACCTTAGCGTAGCCGTGACCGGGATATTCATATTCCATACAGCGTACTATCGGTTCTCCCGTTTCTGCGGCAATTTTGGCAAATTTTATTATATATTCGCCATATTCGGCGTGGAGGGACGACATTGACTGACATATTTTTTTAGTTGTTTCGTTGCCTAAATCCCAGATGTCAAGGCTGTACTGCATCATCGGCATTAGCGCTGAAGTTTCACAGTATCTTGCAAAGAGTTCGTGGTCCAGTTTTTCCGGAGAAACGCCTTTAAAGTCATTTATCTGGCCGCCTCCTATCATGTCAGGGCATGAAAACGGGTAGCCGGAAAGCCCCTGAATAAGTACGTTCGGTATAAAAGCGCCAAGCCCTAAAAAATTCCATTTGTGGGACTTGTCGGCAAGCCTTTGTGCAACGCCCATGCCGCCACACTGAAAGCAGGCGCGCAGTTCGTTAAAGCGGTAACGCTTTGCTGATTGGGCCCAGAGCAGAGACTGGGTGTTGGCGTCAACATTACCGTATGTAATGTCGCTGTCTTTGTAGTACATAGCGTCTCCGGCGTCTTGCTTAAATCCGTCTGCGCCGTATATGTCGGTAAGTTCGTCAGTGCAGTTTGTAAACCATTGGCGCGCGTCGGGATTGGAAAAATCCAGCAGGCAATCGTTGCCGTTCCACCAGTGGCGTACAGCGGTCTCGCCGTTGCTGTCGCGGACAAGCAGATTTTCTTTTTGAAGTTTTTCAAAATCGGCGGCTTTCTTGCTGACAAAGGGACAAATCCAAAGAATTACAGAAAAGCCCATTGAGTGAAGTTCTTTTGTCATAGCTTCCGGATCCGGGAACTTTTTGGGGTCAAAGCGCCAGTCGCCGAATTCCTTCTGCCAGCCGTCGTCAATTATAAGTTCGCCGGCAGGCATTCCGCAGTCAAGTATTGAACGGGCGTATTTAATAATTCCGTCCTGTGTCTGATTATGCTCAAACTGTATCCATGTGCAGTATTGCGGAACACGAAACATTTTTTCATCAGGATAATTGCCGTCAGGTTTTATAAAACGGCTTACAGCGAATTTGTATGCTCCTTTGAGCGTTTGTTCTTCAGCGGTATAAATATTGATTTCGGCTTTCTGGGATTTGCAGAAAATGCTTCCCAAAACAAATGCGGCGGCAAAGCCTTTTTCAGACCATATAACACGCCCCTTGTTGCTGACAAAAAGGGTGTTTGCCTGACCGTAGGATTTTATCACCGTTGTATCTACCTTGAAAATACTGTTTGCGGATACCGGCATCATAAACCCGTAGTTAGTATGACCGCCGTACCAGTATTCGTCCTTAAGGAACTTTGCTCTGAGCGTATACATATTATTAACCCCTTATCCTTGATTATCTGTAGAATATCATACGCCCCTGATTATGTCAATCAAATTGAATTTTCATATATTGGATAGAGAATTATTTGCAGACAGAATAAGAAATTTACATCGGGGAAAGCCCGAAAAAATTAAAGGAGGAAACAGAAATGAAAAATATTGAAACAGGAACCATAATAAGAACAGTTGTTTTGGTGATTGCGCTTATCAACATGGCGCTTACCGCTTTCGGAAAAAATCCGCTTCCGTTTTCCGATGATGAAGTATACAGCGGCGTTTCGGCGCTTATTACCGTGATTGCGTCACTGGTTGCGTGGTGGAAAAATAACAGCTTTACAACCCAAGCTATTGAAGCCGACGATATTCTTAAAATCAAGAAAGCGGAGGGTAATACCGAAGACGAAAACGTAACCGAGAGCATAGCGGAAGGCGGTGAGGAGAATGAGCAGTAATCTTTATTATTGCAGACAGACCACCACCGTTTGCAAGGGTATTCCTTACCCCTCATCAACACACCCGTATAAATACGGCACAAGCGGGTGTGTCTACACATCAGGGTGCGGTGTATGCGCTTCGCTGATGGCTCTTCGCAATCAGAGCTCGGCAACTTATGATACGAGAGCGTGGACAAATAAATGCATCGCTATGGGAGCGAGAGCGGCTGAGGGGACGGATATGGCTGTTGTGGCAAAATATCTCAAGAAGAATTTCAATTTTGAGTACAGCCGAACAACAGACATGAATAAACTTGTCAGCCACCTCAACAAGGGCTATAAAGCCGTTATAAATGTTTCCGGAGGCGGGAAACAATTGTTTTCAGACAGCGGCCACTATGTTTTTGCCGGAGGCATAGACGAAAGCGGCAACCTTATAATTCTTGACCCTTACTGGTATGATGGCAAATTTACTCTTACCGCAAACAGGAGAAAGTATTGTAAGGTAAAGAACAGCCGCGAGGTTTACGTTTCACCGTCAGCGCTGAAAAGCGACGTTTCGGCCATCTGGCTGTTTACGCCCAGCACAACAAAGTATATCCGCTATTCTGTAAACGATGTGAATTACAGAAAGCCTGAACCCCAGGCGCCTGCAATTAAGGACGGAACTTATACGCTTACAAATGTAAGAGGTGTGTATAACGGCTACGGAGCTGTTACAGGCAGAAAAGACGTTAAGGAACTGACAGCCGACGGCCAGAAGCACGCCACGTCTTCTAAGCCCAACAGCCAGGCTTACCTGAAAGCGGGAACAAAGGTAACTATTTCGGAAACAAAACTGCTTTCAACAGGTAATCTTTGGGCAAAGATACCCAGCGGCTACTTCTGCGTGTGGGAACACGATATTGACAAGACATTTGTTAAATAAAGGTAACAGCTAAAATAAAACAGCCCCGGATATTCCGGGCTGTTTTTGCGTAAAAAAATAACCCCGCACTTTTAAGTACGGGGACTGGAGCTGATAACCGGATTCGAACCGGTGACCTCGTCCTTACCAAGGACGTGCTCTGCCTACTGAGCCATATCAGCAGAAAATGGCGACCCGGAACGGGCTCGAACCGTCGACCTCTAGCGTGACAGGCTAGCGTTCTAACCAACTGAACTACCGGGCCAAATTACTGCGACTTGTATTATAACTGGTTATATGGACAATGTCAAGATTTAATTTAATTTTCTTTGGCTTTTCTTGAATATTATTCTCCCTTATTGTATAATAGTGTCAGATTGAATATGTTGCAAGAGGTGATACCGTGAGACTGACAACTGGTGCTTCTGAAAGCACAAGAAAATATATGACAGATGGCATACGCTATGTGTGCGAAAATTTCAAGGAAAGAGCCCCGGGAACTCACAGCGAAAGAAAGGCTCAGAAGTTTCTGGCTTCAGAGCTTGAGCAGTGGGCCGATACGGTTGAGACTGAAGATTTTAAACTTCATCCCGACGCTTTTATGGGCTGGATACCACCCGCCGGAGTTATCGGTATTCTTTCGGTTATTTTTTATTGGCTGACTTATAAGGGAGTTGTTGAAAACGCCTCTCTGGCTGTTTTGTCTTTAATTCTTACATTGGCGGCCGTTTTATGCCTCGTGTTTGAATTTATCCTTTACCGTGAGTTTGTCGACGGCCTGTTTCCACAGAAAACTTCAAGAAACGTTATGGCAAGAAGAAAACCGTCGGGCGAAGTAAAGAGGCGAATTATTTTCGGCGGCCATACTGACGCGGCAAATGAGTGGACTTATTCGCTTCATGGCGGAATGAAGGCTCTTGCACCTGTTATCTTCGGCTCTATCGGCGGACTAATTTTAGTTACGGTGTTTAATGTTATCTGGCTTTTCAACGCCATTTTCGGTACGGGCTACTACTCTAAATTCTGGCTTGTGGCTGGAATTATCGAAATACTTCTTGTTCCGTTTTTCGTTGCTGTCCTCTTCTTTATCAACTGGAAAGTCGTTGTGGACGGGGCGAATGATAATCTTTCAGCAGATTTTATTGCCGCTGGCGTGCTCAAAGAGATGGCAGACAGAGGAGTAAGATTTGAAAATACCGAAGTTTGCGCGTTTTTGTCAGGTTCTGAAGAGGCAGGTCTCAGAGGCGCCGCCGCCTATGCTAAAAAACATAAAAACGATATGAAAGACGTTGAGACCGTTATCATATCCATGGATACAATGAGAGAAATCGAACAGCTTCAGATATATACCTGCGGCTGTACCGGAACCCAGAAAAACTCCAACGCAGTGGGAGAACTTATTTATCAGGCAGGTGTTAACTGCGGTATTGAGATGATAGAGGCGGATATTTATCCCGGAGCTGTTGACGCAGAGGCGTTTAGCAGACAGGGCTTTGAGGCCGCCGGTTTCTGCGGAGTTAATCATGACCCAAAAACTTATTACCATACACGCCTTGACACTCCTGACAACATCAGCGAAGAATGTATAAACCTTTCACTAGATATTTGTCTTGAAGCCGCCAAACTTTATGATGAAAACGGCGGTATCGACGCTTTCAGGGAAGACGGAAGACGCCGCTTTAAACGCGGACATAATTAAAATAAGGAGACAGCCGTGCATTTTTTGCACGGCTGATTCATCAATTATGAAAGATTTACATACCCATATAGAGCGCGGACCATATACGGTGGAATGGGCTGAAAAATTTATCAATAAAGCTGTTGAAACGGGTATGGACGAGATTTGTCTTCTTGAGCATTCAATCCGCTTTCGTGAATTTCACCCGACATTTGCTGAGGCTCGCAGTTACAATCTTTACCAGAAAAAATGGTTTGATGAAAAAGCAAAAGCGGCTGTTTCTCTTTCGGATTTTAAAAAGCTTGGGGATGAACTGAGAAGCCGCTCTTATCCAATCAAAGTAAGTCTTGGCCTTGAGATCTGCTGGTTTCCTCAGCATGCGGATATAATAAAACAGCTTACTGCCGACGGATATTTTAACTATCTTTTAGGCTCTGTTCATTGGATTGACAACTGGACGTTCAACCAGCGCAAGTATCAGTGGCTGGGGAAAGATTGGAACAAGATATATTCCAGGTATTTTGAACTGGAAAATGAACTCGTAGAAAGCGGCATTTTTGATATTATTGCCCATCCGGATCTTGTTATGTGCCACGGGCTATATCCCGATTGTGATTTGGCTGATTTTTATCGTTCGCTCTGCAAAAAGGCGGCTGAAAATTCGGTTGCAGTAGAGATGAACACTTCACATTCCATTGGCATAAACAGTGATTTTCTTAAAATCGCCAAAGAAGAAGGGGTAAGATTTACCACAGGCTCAGACGCTCACAGACCTGAAGACGTGGGCAGAAAAATTAAAGAAGCAACGGCACTAATAAATGCTTAAATTCCGTAAGTTAGCGACATCGGGTCTCTGAACCACGGTATAAGCGGCGGAGAAAACGTGAAAATAACAAATATAACCGAAACGCCTATGAAAAGTATCAGCGCCGCCGCTTGAGCAGCGGGTTTTTGAAATATTTTGCACTGGTTAAGAAGATAACCCGTAATAAACGCCGCGGCAACTCCAAGGAAAAACGAGAAGACATCCCAGAACATTATGCCTTTGCCGCCAATTCCGTAATAAGTGTAGTAAAACGACGTTGTTGCTGTAAGCCCGATAAGAATTCCGGTGCATTTAGGAGCCCAGTAGCCCGAGGGTTTGTCTAAGATAAAATATTCCGCTATTGTCCATATCAAAAACGGAAACCATAACAGTTTCAGATGTTCCCATGTGCTTTCGTTGATAGGGCAGAACATTCCCACGACGTTTGAATATCCGCTCCACTCATAGAAAAAGTGGCAGAGCGTTCCTAATATGCTGACGAAAACGAAGCCGATAATTTCCATTTTTATTCGTTTTTTATGCATTGCAATCACCATCAGTATTTTATGCAAAAACAGGAGGAATTATAATGCAAATTCTAAAACCGTTATTCAAGATGATTTGGTCAGGAACAGAAAAGGCTGACAATAAGCGCCTTGCAGGTCAGATCAGACCAACAGGAGTTCATCAGATTTGCGATATAGCTTATATAGACGACGGCGAAAGAGGTCATCTTCTTGACGTCTATTATCCGGAAAACACTGAAGGAAAACTGCCTGTAATTATTGATGTTCACGGCGGCGGCTGGATGTACGGCTACAAAGAACTGAATAAAAATTATTGTTTTGAACTTGCCAAGCGCGGTTTCTGCGTTTTTTCGCTTAGTTACAGACTGGCAATGGACGATGCCGTGCTTTTTATCCATCAGCTTCAGGATTTATTTGCGGCTTATAAATACATAGGCGACCATATGGATGAATATCTTGCCGACAGGGATAATGTTTTTCTGACGGGCGACAGCGCAGGCGGTCAGTTTGTCTGCGTTTCCTCCGCTGTTAACCTTTCGGAAAAACTGAGAGAGGAGTATTCACTCCCGAATAATTCTCTTAAATTCAAGTGCGTCGGAGCAACGTCTCCTGTAATTGACCTTTTAAGTCCCAATATTATGATGAATGCCAATCTTACTGCACTGCTAAAACGCCCCTATTCGTCTGATCCGTGTTATAAACTGATGAAATTTTCAAACATTGCCACAGAAGCTCTGCCTCCGTTTTATATTGTTACATCCGCAGGGGATTTTGTTGAAAAGCAGGGAAGAGCGCTTCATTCTCTTCTTGATACGCTGGGCGTTGAAAATAAATTCCTTGACTGGCAGGGTAAAGTAAACGGGAAAAAACTCGGCCACGTCTTTTCGGTAACCGATCCGTTCTCTGGCCCCGGTATAAAGGTAATTGACGAGATGACAGACTTTTTTAAAGCGCATATGTGAATATAAAAAACGGACTTTTTCAAGTCCGTTTTTTTGTTGTTGCTTCTTCAGCAAAGAAAAAACCCCCGGTTCTACCGGGGGAAATAAAAAGCTT
>URGA01000079.1 GCA_900547275.1 uncultured Oscillospiraceae bacterium
AAAGAACTATCCTTTCAGTCCCCTCTCCTGTCTGTCCATATCTTCAACGACTATATCGTAGATTTCGCCCAGAGAAGCGCAATATTTCAGCACGTCCCACGGCTCATTCGTATGGAAATGAATTTTTATCAAATCTTCATCTCCCACAGCCAGCAGGCAGTCACCCTTAAAACGAGTGGTAAAATATTCGTTGATTGCGTCCTCGTCCAGATTTTCGCCGTCGATAAGCAACTGGGTGTCGTATCTGTATTCCTGCAATTATCTCACCTCCGATTTTATTATTTCCTAAAATATACCACACACCTTGTGTAATTTTAATTAACAAATAATAAATATTATGAAAACTGTTTTTACTCTTTTTAAGATTGAAAACGCAATAAAAGTATAATATAATAAAAGCGGTGATTATAATGATTTTTGACAAAATGGCAAATGCTCCGGATTATTACGACGCTTATCCCGACATGAAACTTCTCTATGATTTTGTGGATAAGTTCAACAACAGCGACATGGCTGACGGTACATATGAAATTGACGGCAAGCGTGTTTTTGCAATGATCCAGAGTTACAGAACAAAACAGCAGACGGAAGAAATGATGTTTGAAGCCCACCGCGACTATATTGACGTTCAGTATATCGTTTCAGGAATTGAGCGCATACGCTGGGCAAGCCTTGACAAAGTTGACCTTGTGCGCGAAGAATACAGCAAAGGCAAAGATATTGCCTTTTACGAGGGCGACGCTCAGTTTGACTTTACACTTACAAAAGGAACTTTCCTTTTCCTTGCGCCAAACGACGCCCATCTTCCGGGTCTTTCAGCTGAAAAAGACGTTTCCGCAAGAAAAATAGTTTTCAAAATCCACACATAAAAAAGCTTGGCAGTTAACCTGCCAAGCTTTTTTTATTTTGCAAGCTGTTCAAACTGATACATATTCTGAACATCGTTTGACAAAGTATCAATAACCGTCAGGGTACAAGACGGGGTAATGAAATCATCATGGGAAGCGTTGTAGCCGCTCACCGCGCTGAGCTGATAATATCGTCCGTTATAATAGGAACACATATTATTGCTGTGGACATGACCGCAGGACAAAAGAGATATGTACTCATTATCAGCTGTCATATTATCAAAAAGCTCATTCTTTTCTATATCGTCGTACGCGTACGTCTCAAATCTATCTATCCCGTCATACGCAGTTCCTTTATCGTAAGCTGTTTTAAATGCCGGTGTTGGCATATGGAAAAACACACTTGTCTTTACCTGTCGTTCATTAACGCCGTCAAGAAGCCATTTTATCTGGTTTTCTTTTATATAATCATAACTGCCTATTGCCTTCGGCTTTCTCATACCGCTGTCCAAAACTGCTATTGAGTGAACGGTCTTTGAATTATAAGTAATATCAATAAAGAACTGCATTGAGCCGTCAATTCCTTTTTCATTTCCGCAAAGGAAATTACGGTACTGCATAAGAAAAGCGATAATATCGTCATTGTCGCTGTCAATTTCGCCGTCATTGTTGCCGGGAACAAATGTCCACGGCACATTATAACTTTCAATCAGCTGAGCAAAACTCTCAATTGCGTTTTTCTTATCGTAACTTGAACTGAGATTAAATCCGTCAACAATATCTCCGTCCGCAATAATCAAATCGCAGGGCGTTTCGTCCAGTATGGATTTAACAGCCGCAAGGGTGCGCTCATCATTTTCACTTGTTCCGTTAAAAAGATGAGTGTCGTTGATTTTGAGAACTCGGAACAACCCATCATCCTCAGCTTTAAGAGAAATTGAATTTCTCGAATAAACCTCTTCATAATTGATGTCGCATTTCAAAGTGTTTCGGTTAAACCTGTAAAGGACATATCCGCCAAAACTTCCTGCAAAAATCAACACTACCGCCAAAACGACAGCAATTATCCGCATTATTTTTCTTTTCAAAATTCTCCCCTCTGTTTTGTTTTCTGATTTAATGATACCATATAATTATACGTTTGCCAATCGCAATTCACACTAACGCATTTTAAACCACCGCTGTATTGCCGCTTGAGCAAAATTATGATATATTTTTATATAGAGAAATTCATAGGAGGCGGTCTGATGCTTGCTTATACATACAAAGAACACGGAAAATTTGAGCTTACGGAAAAGCCGAAGCCCATCATTCAAAAAGATACCGATGCAATAGTAAAAGTAACGCTTGCCAGCATTTGTACAAGCGATCTGCATATAAAACACGGCAGTGTGCCGAGAGCGGTGCCCGGAATTACGGTAGGCCACGAAATGGTGGGCATTGTTGAAGAAACCGGAAGCGCTGTAACAAAAGTCAAACCCGGTGACCGAGTAACGGTAAACGTTGAAACATTCTGCGGCGAATGCTTTTTCTGCAAACACGGCTTTGTAAACAACTGCACTGACCCCAACGGCGGCTGGGCGCTGGGCTGTCGTATTGACGGAGGCCAGGCGGAATACGTAAGAGTTCCGCTGGCAAACCAGGGGCTCAACAAAATCCCCGACACGGTAACTGACCGACAGGCGCTTTTCACAGGTGACATTCTCGCAACGGGGTACTGGGCGGCTCGAATATCTGAAATATCCAAAGATGACACAGTTCTCATTATCGGAGCAGGTCCCACAGGAATTTGCACTCTTATTTCAGTAATGCTGAAAGAACCGAAACGTATTATCGTTTGCGAAAAGGACCCCCAGAGAATAAATTTCGTAAGAGAGCATTATCCTAATGTGCTGACGACATCGCCAAATGAAGTTTATGATTTCACCCTCAAAAACAGCGAGAACGGCGGCGCAGACGTTGTAATCGAAGCGGCAGGCGGAGCCTCTACATTCCAAACCGCCTGGCAGTGCGCCAGACCAAACGCAACGGTTACGATAGTGGCTCTTTACGATGAAGCCCAAACACTGCCGCTGCCGGATATGTACGGCAAAAATCTGGTTTTCAAAACAGGCGGAGTAGACGGCTGTGACTGTGAAGAAATACTGGCACTTATTGAACAGAGGAAAATAGATACAACACCCCTTATCACCCACACTTACCCGCTGAAAGATATTGACGAAGCGTATGAACTCTTCGAGAAAAAAGCAGACAACGTTATCAAAGTAGCAATCAAACCGTAAAAAGTTATTGATTTTCAAATTGAATATATAATAAAAAAGATTTCGATGTAATACTCATCGAAATCTTTTTTTATGCCATTAACACACACTATTTAACATGAAGATTAGATTGTTCAAATATGCAGTGTTTTCTTCCGAACTACTTGAAAATGGTGACACGAGCAAACAAGCAAAAATAAATGTAATAATTATTCTTACAGCCATATTAAACTTCTTGTATCGCCACATTGAGTATAGTCCCACCGGGAAAAAAACTATTAAAAACAATATTGTAACCCAAGTTTTACTTAAAAAACTCGGTTTATTCTGCTTATTCATATTGCTGTTAACTCGTGTAAAGTCCGCATATGTACGCTGTTCAAACTGTTTTTGCTGAGGGACTTGTTGCTGTGTCTGCATCGGTGGTTCCTCATTAAATCGCTTTCCACAATAAGTACACACACCATTTGCCACTGGTGCACCGCAAGAATCGCATTTCATATTTAGTTCTCCTAATTATATTTTTAATATTTTCTTTTTAACTTCTGAAAACTCTTCTTCTGTTATAACTCCATCATCAAGTAACTGCTTGTACTCTTTTAATTTTTCGATTCTATTTTCACTTTGGTTACCCTCATTTACAGAAGAAGCGATTTTATTACCAAAAGCTAAGCCGGCACCTAAACCTGCTAAGCCTCCCTCTTGTTTTGATGCATCTCTCATTGCCCTTGCAGTTTGGTATTGCATAAAGTCATCCATATTCTTTGATGCCATTCCAATCCCTGTTTGCTCATCTATTAACTTTTCAACCTCTTCAGGCAAAGAAACATTTTCAATAACCAGTTCCGTTAATAGCAAGCCTAAATTTTTTACTTTTTCATTCACTTTGTTCTTAATAGAATCAGACAAACTTCTATATGAAACCGCAAGATCCAAAACTGGTATATGTGACTCTCCTATTGCTACCGCAACAGCTTCGGATACAAAGCTGTTTAAAAACAATAAAATATCATAAGTCATATTTAATTTTCTTGCACCAAAAACTTCATTCATAAATAAATTAGGGTCAATTACTTTGAATGAGTATGTACCAAATGATCTTACCCTAACCATTTTGAAATCTTCGTCTCGCATTGGTATTGGGTTCTTAGTCCCCCATTTATTTCCAATAAATTGTGTTGTATTTATAAAATACAAATCAGATTTTATGGGAGAGTTCATAAACATCGGTATAGCTTTTAAACTTGATAAAACGGGCAAATTATGTGTGTCAAGTTTATAAGAACCTGGTCCAAAAACATCTGTAATCTGTCCCCTATATACAAAAACAGCGCACTGACCATTTCTAACAATTAGACTAGCTCCTTGCTTGATCTCATCTCCCTGACGCGTATATTTATATACAAGAAGTTTGTTAGATTCGTCAACATATTCAATAACATCAATAAATTGACCCCGAACAAAATCCGCAAATCCCATTGCAACTCCTCCTCAAACCAAAATTATCAAATTTACTATAGCATATTTTTGACTTAAAATCAATTTATATTCAACGTTTTCATCTGTTGAGCATACGTTATTCATAAGCAAAATTCTATATTTCACCTCCATGTATTTTAGATGATATTTAATTATATCACATTTTTTCAAATATTGCGATATATCCCACACGATTTGTCGTAAATTTGGTTACCATTTATTTATAAGAAATAAAGGTGGTAACCCTGTGACTATCAAAGAAGCTGTAGAAAAAAGAATAATTGAGCTTTGTGATGAAAAGCACATTGCAGTAAATACTTTAGCTAACATTTCAGGCATATCTCCATCAACCGTTTATAGCATGCTGAATGAAAAAAGTAAAAATCCAGGGGTTGTTTCAATAAAAAAAATCTGTGACGGCTTTGATATAAGCATAAGACAGTTTTTTGATAGCAATTTATTTGATGATTTAGAACAGGAAATAAAATGAACATTAGCAAACAAAAACCGTACAGATTTCGTGCTGTACGGTTTTTATCAATTTTAATAAAAAAATCACAACTCGTTTGCTTTTTCATAAACAATAATTGTTTTGATTGCGAATAAATTATGATAGCCGATTCTTTTGCATTTCTGTTCCTATAAAGAATTATCCACTATTTAAAAGCCTCATTACCCTTTATCTCAACCAATTCAACATTTTTCATAAACTTTTCCATTCTTCTCTGGTGAGCCCGTAAAATCCAATGGGCATGCCGTCAATTTCAGTTGAATGTTCTTTCGCGTCGCCCAGCTTTTCATAATATTTTTCTGCTGTTATTTCTTTCATGCCGATTTTTGCCATAACTTTACCTGAGCCTATATTTTCTTTGATATAACAAGCGTTCAGAGCGTCAATACCAACTTCCAAAAACATATAATCGCGCACAGCGGATGCCGCCTAGGTCATTATCCCCATATTCCAGTAATCGCTGTCTATCTGCCAGCCGATAAATGCTGTTGTGTCTACGATTTTGACGATATCTATACTGCCGACGACTGTCCCGTCAAACACAATAGCCCAGTTATATCTGTTTAAATTTTCGTATTCCCCTGCCCACATTTCACAAAGAGCCTTCGTTTCATCAATGCTTTTGTGAACATTCCAGGAAACATATCTTGAAACCTCTTCCTTTTGTGTATAGCGGTACATATCCTTATAATCCTCTTTTTTAACCGCTCTGAGCAAAAGACGTTTTGTCTTTATTGGTCGGGTCCCTTTGTGATTAAGCATACTAATTCCTCCTTAAAATAAAAATAAGCCGCTGATGAATGCTCATCAACGGCTTTAATTTGCTATAAAAATATCAGCTTACCGAAAATGAACATAACTGATTAATTCCATACGCATAGCGCATAGAATAGAACATTCTGTTAAGTTCAAAAAACGATTTAGCCATGGTAAAAACTCCGTAAAATAATCAATATCAGTGGTTCATGCCCATAAATACTCCCAGCAGATAAGGAATGAGCCAGATGCACCAAACAACTATGCTGAAACGGTGGAAGGTGTGCTGTGCTTTTTCATTCTTTCTCGCCAAAACAACAGTAGCCCATACGGCGTGAATAATCATAAGGACTATCGCCAGCGCGCCGGTAATCCCGTGGACGCTCAAAAAGCCGTTTGTTCCGTTGCTTTCGCTGATAAAAGTCATTATTGTTGTGCCCGTTGTGTCAAAAACAAGGCCAAGCCAGAAGAAAACAAGATTTTGCCATTTAAGGCTCTTCTGTTTGTGCTCGGTCCATACACCGACGGTATAAAAAACCAACGCCAGAGAAATCGTAATGATGGCGAGGATAAGTTTTGTGCTCATAATATCACTTCCGTTAACAGAATAATATCACAAACACCATGAATTTTCAACTCAAATCCTCAAAGCAGCCCTTTTTCTTTAAGACATTGAAGCGCTCTTGCAAGTCTTTTTACAGACGCAATCTTTTCACCGTTTTCTTCCATCATCCGACTGAGTTCGTCAAAATCAATCCATCTAAAGGCTATCGTCTCGCCCTCCTGAAGCCGAACGCTGTCTTTTGGACAGTCTGTTTTACAGTAAAACATATTGAATATACTGTGGCTGAACTCGGCGATTTCGCTGAAAAGAGGCACAAACTCATCGCACTCAATTCCCGTTTCTTCAAAAAGTTCTCGTTTTACTCCCTGAAGAAGAGTTTCCCCTTTAAGCACGGAACCTCCCGCGGTAACCTCAAATTTGCCGGGCTTGATGGGTTTGTTAAAATCCCGCTGCATCATAAGAAGCGAGCCGTCTTTATGCTGAACCATAGCCTCCGCCACCAAATGATAAAGGCCGTCGGGAACCTCCTGCCCTCTTATCAAATCGCATCCGGCAGGTTCTGAATTACTGTAATAAGCGTCCCACAATTCCATAACATAATCTCCGTAAAAAATTATACTTGCGTTTTTATTTTTTCCAGCAGACAGCGGCATCCTTCGTAAATATCGTTAAACGCCGTATCAAAGCGGTTGCTGTACCACGGATCGGCAACGTCGCCTTTTCTCTCTGTAAAATCCATCAGCCTGTAAACTTTCCCCTCAGTGTCAGAACCGATAATACGTATAATGTTGCGGATATTCATCTTATCCATGCCTATAAGGTAATCGTATTTTCCGTAGTCCTCGGCCTTAAGCTGGACTGCTCGCTTTGAACTGTCAAAAGGCACTCCCCGTTTATTCATCTCCCGCTGAGCAGGCGGATAAATGGGATTGCCGACACCGTTCCATATTTCTTCCCTGCTGGTGGCGCATGAAGAAATGAAGAACATATTTTCAAGCCCTTCCTCCCTAACCAGCTTCTTCATAACAAACTCCGCCATAGGGCTTCTGCATATATTGCCGTGGCACACGAATAGTATTTTTATCATATCTCTTATATCCCTTCATAAGCCTTCAAACCTTGATATTATGGGCTTTCCGGCGCTTTTTTCAATTTTTGTGTTTTGCCCCAAACCTACGCTATTCTTCGTAAATCTACGCAAATTCACGGGCAAATGGTGTAGTAATTGGTGTAGTAACTTGGTGCATTTTCAACCTGATTTTCTCTGCTTTTCCGGCGTGACAGTTCCCTTGAAATCTATAATTTTTGCCATCTGCTCTGCTGCCCGGTCATAGCTGGCGTGGGTGTAGACATTCAGCGTTACTCCAACGTCAGAGTGTCCCATCACATACTGCAAGGTCTTTATATCCATACCAGCGTTTGCCATATTGGTACAGAAAGTATGGCGGAACACATGGGGTGTGATATGTGGCAGCGGCTTGTCCGGGTACAGCTTCTTGTACTTTTTCATCGCCCAGCGCATTTCATTTTCTATGTGTAATGCTACCTTGGGCTTGTCGTCCTTATCCAGCAGCAGAAAGCCGCTGTACCCGTCTACAATGATTTCCGTCTTTATCTTCCTGCGGCGTTCAAGGATATTAGACTTCCTCTGTCATGGGAATAAAGCGGC
>URGA01000080.1 GCA_900547275.1 uncultured Oscillospiraceae bacterium
GCAGGCAGCCAGGGAGGCGGCCAGCAGATTGCAAGCCGTATCGCCTGCAACGAAATTGATCTTCTTATCTTTTTCCGCGACCCGCTTACTCCAAAACCCCACGAGCCAAACGACAACGACCTTTTAAGACTCTGCGACGTTCACAATATCCCCTTTGCAACAAATATCGCAACTGCTGAGGCGCTTATCAGAGGCGTTGAGCGCGGCGACTTTGAATGGCGCGAGATCGTTAATCCAAAATACAACCGCTAAACACTATTATAAACGGGTGAGTTATCTCACCCGATTTTACTGATATTGCGGATTTTACCGCAAAATACATTATACGGAGAGCAAATATGGCACTGATAACTAAAGCTATCAAGGGCACAAAAGACGTTTTGCCCAATGAAGTACATAAAAATCAATATCTGGAAGCCACCGCCCTTGACATTGCGGAAAAATACGGCTACCACGAGATCCGCACTCCCGTTTTTGAACACACGGAACTTTTCCAGCGCGGCGTTGGCGACACCACCGACGTTGTACAAAAAGAGATGTACACTTTTGACGACAAAGGCGGCCGCTCAATAACGCTTCGCCCGGAGGGTACTGCGGGAGCCGCGAGAGCTTTTCTTGAAAACGGACTTTGCAACGAGGCTCTGCCCCAGAAGGTTTGCTACATTACCTCCTGCTATCGTTACGAAAAGCCCCAGGCAGGTAGACTTCGCGAATTCCACCAGTTCGGTGTTGAATGCTTCGGAACCCAGTCTCCCCTGGCAGACGCGGAACTGATTGTGCTGGCAAAATCTATTTTTGATACGCTGGAAGTTAAAGACATTCACCTTGAAATAAATTCAATCGGCTGCCCCGAATGCAGAAGCAAGTATTACGACGCGCTTCGCGCCTATTTTGCCGAGAGACAGGACGAGCTTTGCGACACCTGCAAAGGCAGACTTGAACGCAACCCGATGCGTATTCTTGACTGCAAAAGCCCGATATGCCGCGAGATAGCAAAGGACGCTCCGGCTGTGCTTGACTATCTCTGCGACGACTGCAAAGAACATTTTGAAAAAGTACAGGCTTATCTTAAAGCGCAGAATATTGAATATACAATCAACCCACGCATTGTAAGAGGCCTTGACTATTATACAAAGACTGTATTTGAATTCGTTTCAGACGCTATCGGCGCTCAGGGCACCGTATGCGGCGGCGGAAGATACGACGGTCTTATTGAAGAATTAGGCGGCCAGAAAACGCCGTCCCTTGGTTTCGGAATGGGACTTGAGCGTCTCCAGCTTGTAATGGAAGCTCAGGACTGTCCTTTCCCAGAAGCGGAAAAGCCTGATCTGTTTATTGTTGCACTGGGCGACAGCGCAACGATGAAAGCGGTTGAAATCTCCAAAGATATGCGCGCAGAAGGTTTTTCAGTCCTTTACGACCTAAACCAGAGAAGCGTTCGCGCTCAGATGAAATACGCCAACAAAATGGGCGCAAAATTCAACGTTGTTATCGGCGACGATGAGGTTCTCAGCGGCAAAGCGAAACTCAAGGACATGGAAACAGGCGAAGAGACCGACATTGACCTGACAACATTCGTCAACGGCTTTTATGAGATAAGCATGAAAAGCCAGTTGGCAGATCTTGAAATTAACGGAGAAGAATTTGACTTTTCTAGTCTTTTCAAAACGGGAGAATAAAAATAATGGCAGACACATTAAAAGGATTAAAGCGCACTGACTACTGCGCAAATTTTTCAAAGGAAGACGCAGGAAAAGAAGTTACAGTTTACGGCTGGGCTCAGCGCCAGCGTGACCTGGGAAACCTTATATTCATTGATTTGAGAGACAGAACGGGAATTATCCAGCTGTCCTTTAACGACGCAACTGACCGCGAGGTTTTCAAAAAAGCCCAGAGCGTAAGAAGCGAATACGTTATTGCCGCTAAAGGCGAAGTTAAAATCAGAGAAAGCGTCAACAAAGAGCTTAAAACAGGCGAAATTGAAATTGCGGTAAACGATCTCAGAATTGTTGCAAAATCTCAGACACCGCCTTTTGAAATCGCAAACGCAGAAAATGTCGGCGATGAAACACGCCTTAAATACCGCTATCTTCACCTGCGCAATGAAAAACTCACACGCAACATACTCATGCGCCACAAGATTGCGAAAATAGCCAGAGAATATTTCTACAGCAATGATTTCATCGAGATTGAAACTCCGATGATGATTAAATCCACTCCGGAAGGAGCCAGAGACTACGTTGTTCCGTCACGCGTTCACAACGGAAAATTCTACGCTCTGCCCCAGAGTCCTCAGATCTACAAGCAGCTTTGCATGGTTGCCGGCTTTGACCGTTACATTCAGCTTGCCCGCTGCTTTCGCGACGAGGACCTTCGCGCTGACCGTCAGCCCGAATTTACCCAGATAGACCTGGAAATGTCCTTCGTTGACTGCGACGATATTATGGAAATGGCAGAGGGCTTTATCACTAAACTTATGAAAGAAACTCTGGACGTTGACACAAACGCTCCCCTGCCCAGAATGACTTTTGCTCAGGCAATGGAACAGTACGGTTCGGACAAGCCTGACACACGTTTCGGTATGACTATTCAGGACATCACCGACTGGGCTTCCCAGACCGAATTCGGAGTATTCCTTAATGCAATTTCCAACGGAGGAACTGTTCGCGCAATCGTTGCCAAAAACGGTGCTTCCGTATATTCCCGCAAAAAGATAGACAAACTGACTGAGCACGCAAAGGGTATCGGCGCGGCAGGACTTGCTTATATCCGCTGGGCAGACGAAACTCCCTCATGCTCATTTGCAAAATTCCTGAAGGAAGGACAGCTTGAAACTCTCCTTCAGTCTCTCGGCGCTGAAAAAGGCGACTGCGTATTCATCGTTTCTGATAAGGCGTCTAAGGCTCTGCCGATTCTCGGCTCACTGCGCCTTATCGTTGCAAAAGAACTTGACATTATCCCTGAAAATAAGTGGAATTTCCTTTGGATTACCGAGATGCCTTTCTTTGAAAAAGATGAGGAAACAGGCGAATGGATTGCAATGCATCATCCCTTTACTATGCCTCTTGAGGAATGCCTCCCCTATCTTGAAAGCGACCCCGCAAACGTAAGAGCAAAGGCGTTTGACCTTGTTCTCAACGGCATTGAACTTTCTTCAGGCTCAATGCGTATTACAGACTGCGAACTTCAGAACAAAATGTTTGAACTGCTGGGAATGTCTCAGGAAGAAATAGACGCAAAATTCGGCTTCCTTGTTGAAGCATACCATTATGCATCACCTCCCCACGGCGGAATGGGTATCGGTCTTGACCGTCTTGCAATGCTTATCTGCGGCGCTGACTCTCTTCGCGATGTTACTGCTTTCCCGAAGGTACAGAACGCCAGCGAACTTATGAGCGGATGCCCGTCAGAAATCGACGACATTCAGCTTTCAGAACTTGGAATTGATATTAAGAAAACAGAGGTTGAATAAATGAGCAGTAATTTCTTTGCCATGGTGGGCAGAATGAAGCTCATTGACCGCTGGGCGCTGATGAACAATACTACAAAGGAAAACATTGCCGAGCACAGTCATACTGTGGCGGTAATAGCCCACGCCCTTGCGCTTATCGGCAATAAAAAGTTCGGCAAGTCATACGACGCTGACAGAGCGGCTCTGCTGGCGCTTTACCACGACACCACCGAGGTAATCACCGGCGATATGCCGACGCCTGTCAAATACTACAACGATAACATAAAGAGTGTTTACAAGGAAATTGAAGCCACTGCCGGCGACCGACTGCTGGCGATGCTTCCGGAAGAATTCCGTGAAGATTATTACAGTCTGCTTCACGATGAAGAAAAGGACGCGGAGCTTCGCCGTCTTGTAAAAGCGGCAGACAAAATCAGCGCTCTTATAAAATGTATAGACGAAATGCGAATGGGCAACCGCGAATTTGAAAAAGCGCTGGAAGCCCAGGAAAAGAAAATCGCAGATATAGACCTGCCGGAGGTTGATTACTTTAGAAAAGAATTTTTGCCGGCTTATTATCTGACGCTTGACGAACACACGAAATAAGGTACGGTTATGAGCAACTACCACAATCACAACAGAAAATCAAATTATCTTAACGGAGAACGCACGGCTTTATGGATACTGCTGTTTGGGTTTCTGCTTCAGATCGGCTTTTTTATCGCATACCAGCTCATCGGCGATGTTCACGTTGACGAAGCGATGCTCCTTCTAAACGCCCGCTCCCTTGCCGATAACGGCACAGACATTTTGGGAGAAAAAACGCCTATTTATTTTGACACTTGGCTTTACGGCGGCCAGTCTCCCCTGGCAACATATCTTGCGGCTTTATTCATAAAGATTTTCGGATACAAGCTCTGGATATCGCGTCTGCCTATTTTAATATGCAGTATGGCGGGTCTTGTTGCCGTAAAAGGTTTTACACGTGAATTATTCCCGAAGAACGGCTTTTTGCAGAACATTATACTGCTTGTTTCGGCAATAGAACCCTGGCGCCTTTTTCAGGGAGCATGGACGCTTGACTGCGCCTACTTCCCATATATGATGCTTTTCGGAATGTATTTTCTTGCAAAAGCTGTAAACGGCAAACAACAGATATTAAATCTTATATTGTCAATGGTGTTTTTCGCTCTTGGCTTTTACGCTTACATTGCATCTGCACTGCTTATCCCGATCTTCCTGCTGTTAATCTTTATTATGCTTTTGGCAAAAAAGAAGATAAAATTCTCCAGAGCGGTAATCAGCGCCGTTGCTCTTGCGGTGGTTTCACTGCCGTTCATCCTTTTCGGACTTGTTCAGACAGGAATAATTGACAGTGTAAGTTTAGGCAGTCTCACTATTGAGAAAATGCAATATTACGCCAGAGGCGATACATCAACAGTATTCGGCAAAATGGGAGACGCTTCAGCATTTTTCGCCCAGGTGTGGACAAACATCTCAGGCGCGCTGTTTGCATTTATAATGCCTGACAACATCGCGTTCAACGTCTTTGCCGATGCCTCAAACGGCGGAATTATCAGCGCTTATTCTTATTCTCATATCGTTGGCGGCGCTCTTGCTACTGTCGGTTTCGGAATATTCTGCTGGATTACAAACGGCAGAAGAAAGAGAGTAAAGTGCTCAAACGCAGGAGTTACCGACTCTTCGGTTTGCTTTATCCGAGCTCTTATAATCACTTTCTTCATTTACAGCGTACTTGTTTTGTACTCCCAAAACGCAGGATACAGATACGCGGTGTTTTATCCGCTGTTTCATATTTTTGAAGGGCTTTGCATTTACCAGATATTCAGCCTCAGCGGCGAGAACATCCGCAAAGCTGTCAAAACCCTTATTCCCGTCTGCGTCGTTTTATCTGTTGCGCTTACAAGTTTTACGCTGGCAAGATTTTCCCAGTCAAGCAATCCGCTGTATATGAAATCATTTAGTGAAGTGATGAAAATAGCAGAGGAAAACGACTGCGACAAAATCACCTTTGTTGACTGTGAGAACCAGTTTTACCGCGAACGAGAGTCTGTATTTATTAGATTTTATGAATATGACAATCTTGACGAAATACAGTCTCTTGAAACAGAACTGCTAAAGCGCGGCGCCCTATCCTCAGGCAAAAAAACGGAAACAAGACTTATTAACATTAAAAATGACGGAAGCTGGTGTTACGACGCAATAACTTCCGCGTCAGATATGACCGAAGATTGCTATATCTTCTGCGATAAGTCCGACGTGATTGACGACGTTGATAAAAACGTTTACGAGGTCCATAACACCGGTTTATACACCATTTGCGTAAAAAAATAATCACTAAACCCTGAATAGATAATTACTTTCAAAATTTAGTGATACAATAATTTATAATAAAAGTCTGCTGACAAAATGTCAGCAGACTTTTATTTTTGTTATTCAATGGTAATTGTTATTTTTTCACCGTTTTCACCGTCAAGAGATAAAATCTCGCCTATCTCTTCGGAAGATAATGCCTCTGCCACAGAGTTAAACAAATTCTGCGGCAATCCGTAAATGCTTCCGATCTTCATCCCTGTTTTAACAAGATTAAACGGCAGTTTTACATTAACCGGCTTACCGTTTGGCTGAATTATAGAAATGTTGACTTTCTTAGCCTCAAGTCCACAGGGTTTGCAGTCTTTAAAATCAGTTGCTGATTTATCGGCTTCACTTTCATCTTTCCCCTGCTTATTTTCATTAGAAATCAGCCGTTCAGCCGGGGCGCGCATAAGATCGTCTACGGTAACCGAAAAAATATCAGCAATTTCCGGAAGCAGAGCAATGTCAGGGCACGCGGTGCCGTTTTCCCATTTTGAGACCGCCTGCGGAGAAACGCCAAGACGTTTTGCAAGTTCTTCCTGGGTAAATCCCCTGTTTTTTCTCAGCGCGGCAATATTTTCACCTAAGCACATAAAGTTTTGCTCCTTTTGAAGCGAATTTTGGGTTCGATTTTTTTCACCTGTAAACAACATAAAATTACCTCCTTTTATTTGGTAATTTTATTGTACGATGAACATATTCCTCAAACAATAACGCTGCGGTTGTTATAACTCAACTAAATTTAGAAAACCGTACTCAACCGCTGGTTGAGTACGGTAAGCAGTGAAAAATAATTATTTTTTAAGCTCTTCGCGGGCTTTCTTGATGTTTTCAACAAACTTTTTGCCGGTTTCGGTAATCTTGTCGAAATCGCCTGTCTTTGCGCCGGCTGTAAGTGAAGAACCTACGCCTACTGCGATAGCGCCTGCTTTAATCCACTCGCCGACATTGTTAACGTCAACGCCGCCTGAGGGCATGCACTGAGCGTAAGGAATGGGTCCGCGCAGAGACTTAATGAACTTCGGTCCGAGAACGTCGCCGGGGAATACCTTAAGAACGCTCGCACCGCAGCGCATTGCTTCAATAGCTTCAGTCGCTGTGCCTACGCCTGCCATTGCAGGAACATCGTAAATATTGCAGATCTTGATGATCTCAGGATCAAAGTGAGGAGATACGATATACTGAGCGCCGTTGATGATTGCTATTCTTGCAGTAGCAGGATCAAGAACTGTGCCTGCACCGATTGTAACGTCTGTGCCTTCGTACTTCTTAACCATCTGGGTAATAAGAACGTCAGCATTGGGAACTGTAAAGCAAAGTTCAACAGTTGTTACACCGCCTGCAACGCAAGCGTCTGTGATCTTTGCGGCTTCTTCAACAGATGTTGCACGGATAACCGCAACAATACCTACTTCTTTGATTTTATTAAGGATTGCTTCTTTTGACATTGTATTTACCTCCGAATTATTATCTCTGAACGCGGGCGCCTGCGCCGTTCACCTTAGCCTCAACTTCCTTAAGAGAAGCCATTGAGGTGTCGCCGGGAGTGGTCATTGCAAGAGCGCCGTGTACTACGCCGTAATTTACTGCTTTCTGGGCGTCCTCATAAGTCATAAGGCCGTAGATAAGACCTGAAGCGAAGCTGTCGCCGCCGCCTACGCGGTCAAGAATTTCAAGTCCCGGGAATTCCATTGACTTGTAAATCTGTCCGTCTGCCCAGCAGATTGCTTTCCAGTCGTTTACAGTTGCTGTCTTTACTGTACGAAGAGTTGTAGCAATAACTTTAAAGTTGGGGTAAGCCTTTGTTACGGTTTCTATCATCTTATAATAACCGTCCATGTTCAGCTCTTTAAGGTCAGCGTCGTTGCCTTCAACCTCAAATCCGAGAGAAGCTGTAAAGTCTTCCTCGTTGCCGATCATAACGTCGATATATTTTGCAATTTCTTTATTAACTTCCTGAGCCTTTTCCTGGCCGCCGATACCCTTCCAAAGTGAAGGACGGTAGTTAAGGTCATAAGAAACAACTGTGTCGTATTTCTTAGCAGCCTTAACAGCTTCAATAACTGTCTCTGCCGCAGTCTCTGACAAAGCAGCGTAAATTCCGCCGGTGTGGAGCCAGCGAACGCCGAGGGTGCCGAAAATATAATCCCAATCAATATCGCCGGGTTTCAGCTGAGAAGCCGCTGTATT
>URGA01000081.1 GCA_900547275.1 uncultured Oscillospiraceae bacterium
CAACGCAATGCGAAGAAGCGCCGTTGAAAAGCTGGACGATATTCCGCCAAAGGAAGTTGTTAAAAATGATTTTCAGCCTGTAAAACCTGAGCTGAAAAATTCCGTAAAATATTATACAGCCAGATTTTTGAAAGCAGACCAAATACCGAAAAATCACCCATTCAAACGTGTTTTTCTTCCTATTTGGACTGATGTTGACGAAATGCTTTCCTGCGGCGCAGGGGTTGAGATACCCAGAGGGTTGTTCGGCGTTGAGAATAAAGTAAGGGAAAAATTGGCAATACTTAAGAAAGCCGGTATAAATAAAGCGCTCTGCGGCAGTCTCAGTGCAGTTGAACTGGCAAAAGAGGCGGGGCTTGATGTGTTCTCCGATTTCTCTTTGAACATTTTCAACAGCAACACGGCTTCTATTTTTCCGCATCCGATAGTATCTTTTGAACTTTCGCTGGACGCGGCAAACAGAATTAACGCCGCCGATACCGGGTGCGTCGTTTACGGCAGAATGCCGCTTATGCTGACGAGAAACTGCCCTGTAAAAGCGCATATCGGCTGTGAAAAATGCAAAAAGCACGGCAGTCTTACTGACCGCAAGGGCTATTCATTTCCCGTTGTCTGTTCGTCCTATCCCTGCGTTGAAATGCTAAACAGCGTTCCGCTTTATATGGGCGACAGAATGAACGAGGTAAAAACGGATTTTGCCCATTTCTATTTTTCGGTTGAAACTCCCGAAGAGGTGAACCATATTGTTTCGCTTTTTGAAACCGGGGCAAAGGCCGATTTTAAATACACGAGAGGATTATATCAGCGAGGTGCATTATGATTATTCTTGCATCAAAATCGCCCAGAAGAAAAGAACTTCTGAGCCTTATTACAACTGAATTTGAAGTGCGTTCGGCAGACGCTGACGAAACATTGTCCGAGGGCATTTCGCCGTCGGACGCCGTTTGCTATCTTTCAAAAATTAAGGCTCAACCGCTGAATAACGGCGAAGATATTGTTATCGGGGCGGACACGGTAGTAGCTCTTGACGGCATGATACTGGGAAAACCGTCAGACGATGACGACGCGCGGCGTATGCTTTCAATGCTTTCCGGCAGAGAGCACAGCGTTTTTACCGGCGTTACCGTTATTAAAGGGGAAAAGAGTTCCTCTTTTTACTGCGAAACGAAAGTCCGCTTTTATCCGCTGAGTAAAAAAGAAATTGACGATTACATAGCTACGGGAGAATGTTCGGATAAAGCAGGCGCTTACGGTATTCAGGGATACGGCTCACTGCTTGTTGAAAAGATAGACGGCGATTATTTCAATGTTGTGGGTCTGCCTGTAAGCAGACTATACCGAGAGTTAACTAAATTTTATACTTAAAGTTTAGAAGATTTGGCATTTTTGCTAAAAGAATATTTGCAAAATTTGTGAAGATATACAGGAAACCTCTTGCATTAAGACAAAATGAATGTTAAAATATACGATAGGGACAAAAACTGTCTTTTTTCATTATCATTGGGTAAAATACGGCGAAGTATTTTGAAAGGAGCATGGTTATGGCAGCAGATTTACATTGCCATACAAAACTGAGTGACGGTTCGGTCGGAATTGAAGATTTAATCGTAATCGCGCAGAAAAGCGGTATTGATACGATTGCCATAACCGACCATGACTGCCTTGCAGGAACGGTGCGAGGCAAGGTAATAGGTAAGCGCTACGGGGTAAACGTTATTCCCGGAGTCGAAATAAGCGCATTTGACGACGAAGCAGGCAAGAAAGTTCATATTTTGTGCTATCTTGCGGACGCTCCCGACAGGTTGGAGGGCCTTTGCAAGCGTACTTCGGTTGCGCGCAAGCGTGCGGGTCAGATAATGATGCTTAAGGTTGCCAGCAGATTTCCTATTACAACGGACTTCATTATTTCTCATGCTTCCGGTTCAACCAATCTTTATAAGCAGCATATTATGCACGCACTGATGGACGCAGGATATACAAACGAGATTTTCGGCGACCTTTTCAACGCGCTGTTTAATCGCGAAAGCGAGACTAACGTTCTTGCGCCTACAAAATATCCCTCTGTTGAGGAAGTTTTGGAAGAGGTCCACGGCGCAGGCGGAATTGCCGTTCTTGCTCACCCGGCGTTTTATGACAATTTTGACGAGCTTGGCAAGTATGTTGATATGGGTATTGACGGTATTGAAGTTTGGCATCCGTCAGCAAGCGAAGAACAGATAGAGCAGTTGGGCACTTTCTGCAAGGCTCACGACCTGCTTATGACAGGCGGCTCTGATTTCCACGGAATTTATGGAGCCAAAACCGTAACCCTCGGCACCTGCTCAACTCCCCAGGAGCATCTTGACAAATTGCTTAATTATAAAGCGAAGAAAAAACGCGCCCAGCGCAAAGCGGAAAAAGAAAAACTCGCGGCGCAGGCAAACGGATAAAAAAATATTAACGGCTGAAGTTTTGCTTCAGCCGTTTTTTGCGTAATTAATATATACTCCGGCGCCCGGTTGCGCTTCGTTGCGCATCGTTGCCTTTGGTAGCATTTTGCTTTTTTAATAAATGCAAACCGAAATATATAGCGCAACCGCCTCCGTTGCTGGTAATATAGCGTCGTTCCCAGCGAACGAAATAAAAAAGCGAATTACCGCAGGAGGTTATTATAAATGAAATATACTGAAAATAAAGATAAAAAAGCATTCAAAAAGTTAGCCCTTGATAACGCAGGAAAGATTTATCCCGCCGCGATGACGAAAAAATGGAACGCCGTTTTTGCCGTTTCCGCTTATCTTGACGCTTTTGTTGACCCGAAAATGCTTCAGCAGGCGGTGGAGGATCTGGCGCCGCGTTTTTCCTCAATGTATGTGAGACTGAAAAAGGGATTTCTTTGGGACTGCCTTGTGCCTGCAACAGACCTAAATGTTGTTGAAAAGGCCTCCCAGTCTCCCTGCAGAATGATGGAAATAAAAAAATTCGAAAAGCCGCTTTTTAGGGTGGTTTATGATAAGAGTGAAATCAGAGCAGAGTTTTTCCACGCTGTAACTGACGGCACAGGCGCGTTTGAATATCTAAAAGCTCTTGTGTTCAGGTATCTTCAGCTGGCTGGCAAGGCTCCGTTCCACGCCGCCGGCGTAAGGGAG
This sequence comes from uncultured Oscillospiraceae bacterium, assembly GCA_900547275.1. Lineage (GTDB taxonomy): Bacteria > Bacillota > Clostridia > Oscillospirales > Acutalibacteraceae > CAG-217. The sequence goes on from URGA01000081.1 coordinate 3,129, forward strand.
GTTGACGAAAATCCTATGGATAACGAAATGCGCGACGAATTCCTGCGCATATACGAAAAAGGAAACCGCTGTTCCAGAGCCGACAGCAACGCTTATCAGCTTGACCTTAAAAAAGAGGAAAATTATCTTTCAAGAACGGAAATCTGTATGCCCCTTGACCGCCTCAAAGCCGTTGCCAAAGAAAAATACGGCTGCACCGTTACCCAGTACGCGGCGGCGGTTTATGCTATGGCGCTTTTGTCTGTTTACAAAAGCGACGCTGATGGCAGCCGTAAGCCGGTAAAACTTTCCGTGCCGGTTAATCTTCGCCGTTACTGGCAGTCTGATACACTGCGTAATTTTTCGTCTTACGTTACAATAAACGTTACCCCTGACGGCGAATATACTTTTGAAAAGGTTTTGGAACTCATTCGCCGCGGCATGGCAGAGAAGATAAGCAAGGAAAAAATGTTTAAAAATGTCTGCCAGAATGTTGCGGATGAAAAGATGCTTATAGCCCGCATTGCGCCCAACGCCGTAAAAAAGATTTTTATGCGCAGTGCGTTTCATATGTACGGTGAGAAAAAATACACTTCTACCGTTACAAGCGTAGGCTATGTTCGTCTGCCAAATGAATTTTTAGACAGGGTGCGCTATATGACAGCAACTCTCGGCGAAACTTCGCTCAATAAAATCAACTGCGCGGTAGTAGGCTATAAAAATACTCTCTGCGTAAATATTACTTCCGTAAGCGCAGACAAACGTGTCCAGTCATATTTCGTTGATTTTGTCCGTTCCCAGGGAATTCCCACGGGTATCTCAACTGATTTTGCCCCGTCAGACAGTTTGAAGAACGCCGCCTGCTGATTGTTTTTTACCTATTGGTAAAATATTTTTTAATCATCCACCGCCTTTATTGACATTTGTATTTACAGCGTTTATACTGTTTCAAACAACAATACGGGACGGTGTGATTATGGCAAATTCAAAGCTTGTTAAAACTCCTCCCATGGGCTGGAACAGCTGGGACTGTTTCGGCGCGGGAGTTACGGAAAAACAGTTAAAAGAAAACGCGGACTATATGGCAAAAAATCTTCTTGCCTTTGGCTGGGAGTACGTTGTCTGCGATATCCAGTGGTATGAGCCCAATGCAATAAACAACGATTACAACAATTTCGCTTCCGATCTTGAAATGGACGAATACGGCCGTCTTATTCCTGCGGTAAAGCGTTTTCCCAGCGCAAAAGACGGCAGTGGTTTTGCGCCGATTGCAAAGTATTGCCACGATCTGGGGCTAAAATTCGGAATACATATTATGCGCGGAATTCCACGCCAGGCTGTCTATCTTAACACGCCGATTAAAGGTACATCGTTTTGTGCAAGAGACGCCGCCCACCATTTTTCCGTCTGCTCCTGGAATACGGATATGTATGGAATGAAGGACAATGAGGCGGCTCAGGCATATTATAATTCTCTGTTTGAACTTTACGCTTCCTGGGGTGTGGATTTTGTAAAGTGCGACGATATCTGCGTAACAGAATTTCGCCAGTGGGATGACCCTTACAATGCCCGCCATGAGATAGAGATGATACGCTCTGCCATTGACCGCTGCGGCCGCGATATAGTTTTGTCGCTGTCTCCCGGCCCTGCGGATATAAATAATCTTCCGCATTTGAGAAAGAACGCCGATATGTGGCGAATGACAGGGGATTTCTGGGATCAGTGGGATAAACTCTACGATATGTTTGACCGCTGTAAGACTTGGGAGGGAGCGCCCGGACCGGGCTCTTTCCCCGACTGCGATATGCTTCCTCTGGGCGTTCTCTCTAAAAACGGAACGTGCCACGGACCGCAAAACAGAAAAACCCAGTTCACTCTGCCCGAACAGCAGACGATGCTGAGCCTTTGGGGAATATTCAGAAGTCCGCTTATGCTGGGCGGAAATCTTCCCGAAACCGACAGTACAACCCTGGATATGCTGACAAACAGAGAATTTCTTGAGATGCATCGCAAATCATACGGTGCACATGAACTTCTGCGAAGTGAGAAAAACTCTCAGGGAACAGTTGTTTGGACTGCCTGCGGCAAAAAATGCAAGTATGCCGCAGTGTTCAATACCGCGTCAAAACAGAGAGATATTACACTTGACCTTACAATGTTCCTTATGCCCGATACGGAGTATTCCGTTTACGATATTTGGCATAAAAAGGAAGTTGGAACTTTCAAAAACAAAGTAAAACTGACTGTAGCTCCCCACGGAGCGGCACTGATTAAAATCATATAACAATAAAAACGGCTGAGAATTATCTCAGCCGTTTCTTTATGTTTTGATTTAGTATTTTTTGAGCTGTTCTTCGTCGAAGTCCGCCAAAAATTCGTCGTATGTGCCCTTGCGGTCAAGGATAGTGTTTCCGGAAATTTCAATAATCCTGTCAGCAACAGTCTGTACGAACTGGTGGTCGTGGGATGTGAAAAGTATTGTTTCCGGGTAACGGATAAGACCGTCGTTGAGAGCGGTGATGGATTCAAGGTCAAGGTGGTTGGTGGGCTCGTCAAGTACAAGAACGTTTGCTCCTGAAAGCATCATTTTGCAGAGCATACAGCGAACTCTTTCGCCACCGGAAAGAACGCTTGCTTTTTTGAGCGCTTCGTCGCCGCTGAAAAGCATTCTGCCCAGCCATCCTCTGATATCTGTTTCAAGAGTTTGGTTTGTGTACTGGCGGAGCCAGTCGATGAGCGTAAGGTCAACGCCGTCAAAGTATTTGCTGTTGTCGCTGGGGAAGTAGCTTTGAGAAGTTGTTACGCCCCACTTGAATTCGCCTTCGTCAGGCTCCATTTCGCCCATAATAATTTTGAAGAGCGTTGTCTTTGCAACGGCGTCAGAGCCTACAAAAGCAACCTTTTCTCTCGGGTGAATAACAAAACTGATATCGTCAAGCACTTTGCGGTCGCCGATAGTCTTTGTAAGGTGATCTACTCTCAGCAGATCGTTGCCGCACTCTCTGTCCGGCTTAAAGTCAACGAACGGGAAGCGGCGGCTTGATACCGGCATTTCAATCATTTCAAGAGCGTCAAGCTGTTTCTTACGGCTTGTAGCCTGCTTTGACTTTGCGGCGTTTGCGGAGAAACGCTGAATGAAAGCCTGCAATTCCTTGATCTTCTGTTCGTTCTTCTTGTTTTGGTCTCTTGCCTGGCGCTGGCGCATCTGGGTGTATTCGTACCAGAAGTCGTAGTTGCCGACATACATCTGAATTTTTCCGAAGTCAACGTCGCAGATATGAGTGCAGACCTTGTTGAGGAAATGACGGTCATGGGATACGACGATAACGGTGTTTTCAAAATCCATCAGGAAATTTTCAAGCCAGCGGATGGCGGAAAGGTCAAGATGGTTTGTGGGCTCGTCGAGAAGAAGAATATCCGGATTGCCGAAAAGAGCCTGGGCAAGCAAAACTTTTACTTTAAGGTCTGACGGAAGTTCCGCCATTTTCATATAGTGGTATTCGTCGGAAACGCCCAGCTTGTTGAGCATGAACTCAGCGTCTGATTCGGCGTTCCAGCCGTCAAGGTCTGCGAATTCCGCTTCAAGTTCGCCTGCGCGCACTCCGTCTTCCTCGTTGAAATCCGGTTTAGCGTAAAGGGCGTCTTTTTCCTCCATAATCTCAATAAGACGGGGGTTGCCCATAAGAACTGTGCGGACAACTTCGTATTCGTCATAGGCGAAGTGGTCCTGCTTGAGAACTGAAAGACGTTCGCCGGGGGTAATGAATACTTCACCCTTCTGGGGCTCAAGATCGCCGCTGAGAACTTTAAGGAAAGTTGATTTTCCGGCGCCGTTTGCGCCGATGATGCCGTAACAGTTGCCTTTTGAAAACGTAACGTTAACACGTTCAAACAGCGCTCTTCCGCCGAACTGAACTGTCACATTGTTAGCCTGAATCATTGTTAGCTCCTCCTGACAGTGAATAGTTGTGTGAAAAAATACGGCTATATTCTACACCATAAAATGCCTAATTACAAGGAAAAGATTTTTTATGTAAAATTTGTGAAGATAAAGAGTTCTTTTTTCTGCAATTTTCGTCAGTTATTTCTGTTGCTTTTGAAGGTGCGCGAGAGTATAATATATTTACTTACATAAAAGGGGTATCGTTTTATGAAAATGCTTATTTCACCGTCTATGCTTGCCTGCAATTTTGCCGAGATGGGCAGCGAGGCAAACAAGTGCGGCGCTTCAGGCGCGCATCTTATTCATCTTGACGTTATGGACGGGCATTTTGTGCCCAATATTTCATTCGGAGCGCCTGTTATCGCAGGGCTGAAAAAGGTCTGCTCAACGCCATTTGACGTTCATCTTATGATAAGCGAGCCGCTTCGTTATATCGATGATTATGTCAGAGCAGGCGCTGATATTATTACATTCCATGTTGAGTGTGACAGCGATACCGAAAAAACGATAGATAAAATCAGGGAGAAAGGCTGCAAAGCGGCTCTGGCGGTTAAGCCGTCAACTCCGATCGAGGCTGTTTATCCTTATCTGGACAAGCTTTCAATGGTGCTTGTTATGACTGTTGAGCCGGGCTTCGGCGGCCAGTCTTTTATGGAGGATATGATGCCTAAGATTTCCGCTCTGCGCGCAAAGTGCCCTGATATAGATATTCAGGTTGACGGCGGAATTAACCCTGAAACCGTAAAGGTCGCCGCCGCAGCGGGCGCAAACGTTTTCGTGGCAGG
>URGA01000082.1 GCA_900547275.1 uncultured Oscillospiraceae bacterium
AATCATCTGTCCACTTTTCATCGACGCTTCCAGCGCACGAATCGACATCAGGCGCCCAACGTCGAAATGAATAATCATATTAGGAAAGGCGGTTAGGCCGCGCAACGGCAGCACCGGCAGCCGCTTGAACTCCGCCTCGGTTGTTACTATCATAGTTCTCTCCTCACACGCGGAAAAATAATTAGATAGAGTCAGTATAGTATATTTTTCTCGGTTTGTAAAGCATCCACAAACAGTAATAGACAAAAAACGCGGGTGAAACCAGCGGTTCCCCCACGTTTTTTTGCTGTTTTATGCGCTTTTTGTTGGTTTTGAGCGTTTTTCTCCTTTTTTCGAGGACGAAGCCTCGGAAGGAAGCGCTGCGCGCCCGCCATGTTCAATGAGCGGCTCACCTTCACCCGTCACAGTTTCCCGTGTGATAACCACACGGTTGACACTTGTGTCGGACGGAATGCGGAACATAATATCCGTCATCACACTTTCCAGCACACCGCGAAGGCCACGTGCGCCCGTTTTACGGGCAAGAGCGGTCTTTGCGACCTCTTCGAGCGCATCCGGTGCAAACTCCAGCATCACGCCGTCCATGGCCAGCAACGTCTGATACTGTTTAACCAGCGCGTTTTTCGGCTCCTGCAAAATACGGACCAAGGCTTTTTCATCCAGCGTATCCAGCGAAACCACAGCTGGCAGACGGCCAATCAGTTCAGGAATCAGCCCGTACTTCATCAGATCATGCGGCTCAATCTGGGCAAGCAGATGATCGGTCTGATCCTCCTGCTGGCTCTTCACCTCAGAGCCAAAGCCCATGCCCTGTTTTCCGATTCGCTTCTGGATGATACCTTCAATACCGTCGAACGCACCGCCGCAGATAAACAGAATATTAGTGGTATCAATTTGGATAAATTCCTGATGCGGATGCTTGCGACCGCCCTGCGGCGGCACATTGGCCGTCGTACCCTCCAGCATCTTGAGCAGTGCCTGCTGCACGCCCTCACCCGATACGTCGCGTGTAATAGAGGGATTTTCGCTCTTGCGGGCAATCTTGTCAATCTCATCGACATAGATAATACCATGCTCCGCCAGCTCAACATCAAAGTCGGCTGCCTGAATCAGGCGCAGCAGAATATTTTCCACATCTTCACCGACATAGCCGGCTTCCGTCAGCGTAGTGGCGTCCGCAATTGCGAAAGGCACCTGCAACGTCTTTGCCAGTGTCTGCGCCAGCAGCGTCTTACCCGAACCGGACGGACCAAGCATCAGAATATTGGATTTCTGCAATTCCACATCGGTTTCCGGATGATAAATGCGTTTATAGTGATTGTACACCGCAACCGAAAGCGCAATCTTCGCACGCTCCTGTCCGATGACATATTCATCCAGCACCGCCTTGAGTTCCTGCGGCGTGGGCAGTTTTTCCGGCTCAATCGCCGTCTGCTCCGCACGATCCTCCGGTGCGAAATCCAGTTCATCCTCCAGAATGCTGGTGCATACGCCGATGCACTCATCGCAGATATATACGCCGGGGCCTGCGATCAATTTGCGGACACGTCCCTGCGGTTTTCCGCAAAACGAACATTTCAGCGTCTTATCATCATCAAAATTCGGCATTTGGCACCTCTACCCTACACTTATCAATGCTTATCGAACACCTTGTCAATCAGGCCGTATTCCACTGCTTCCTCTGCGGACATGAAGTTATCACGCTCGCAGTCCGCAGTGACCACCTCGATCGGCTTGCCGGTGTTTTCCGATAAAATTTTATTCATACGCTTCTTGATAATCTCAAGACGCTTGAGATGGATGGCCATATCGGTAATCTGTCCCTGCGTACCGGCGGACGGCTGATGAATCATAATTTCCGCATTGGGCAGCGCATATCGCTTTCCCTTTGCGCCCGAGGACAGCAAAAACGCACCCATAGATGCCGCCATACCGATGCAGATGGTCGATACATCACACTTGATATAATTCATCGTATCATAAATAGCCATGCCGGCGGTTACTGAACCTCCCGGACTATTGATATAAAGGCTGATGTCCTTCTCACTGTCCTGACTTTCAAGGAAGAGAAGCTGAGCGACAACAAGAGATGCCGTCGTATCGTCTACCTGGTCTGACAAAACAATGATTCTATCGTTAAGCAGACGTGAGAAAATATCCATTGAGCGCTCGCCGGCGCCTGTCTGCTCTACAACGTAAGGTACTAATGCCACAAGATCACTTTCCTTTCATATTATATCCGCTGTTTAACAGTATTGACAGGAATTATCGCTTTTAGTTACTCAGCGTCTTCCTTTTTTTCTTTTTTCTTAGCGGTTGATTTTTTTGTTGTCTTTTTATCGTCTGCTGACTTCTTTGCTGCCTTTTTCTTCTCAGGCTTCTTGTCAACAAGCTTTGCAGAGTCAACGATAAGGTCAAGAGCCTTCTTTGTTGTTACGTCTGCAGCAATCTGGTCTGCAGGAACAGCCTTTTTGATCTGCTCTGCTTCCATGCCGTACTGCTGAGCAAGTTTCTCAACTTCAGCGTTAATCTCTTCTTCAGTAGCTTCAAGCTTTTCAGCCGCAACAATTGCTTCAAGAGCAAGAGAGCTCTTTACCTGATTTTCAGCGCCTGTTCTGAATGTAGCGCGGAAAGAGTCCATATCCTGGCCGATATACTTAAGATATGTTTCAAGGTCGATGCCCTGCATCTGAAGTCTGTATGAATAATCGTTGATCATTTCATCGCAGCGCTTTGTGAACATGCACTCTGGAATTTCAGCTTCCATAGTATCGATAACCTGCTCGATAAGCTGATTTTCAAGATCTTTTCTTGCTTCTTCAGCCTTTCTTTCGGAAATCTGCTTTTTGATGTCAGCTTTCAGTTCATCAAGTGTATCAAACTCAGAAACGTCCTTTGCGAACTCATCGTCAAGTTCGGGCACTTCCTTTTTCTTGATTTCGTGAATCTTTACTTTGAATACAGCGTCTTTGCCTGCGAGGTTTTCAGCCTGATATTCTTCGGGGAAAGTAACGTTTACGTCAAATTCCTCATCAACATTGTGGCCTGCAACCTGCTCTTCAAAGCCGGGAATAAATGAGCCTGAACCAAGTTCAAGAGGATAATTCTCGCCTTTTCCGCCGTCGAAAGCAACGCCGTCAACAAAACCTTCAAAATCGATTTCAGCGGTATCGCCGATTTCAGCTGCTCTGTCCTCAACGCTTACAAGGCGTGAATTGCGGTCCTGCATATTAGCAAGTTCAACAGCAACATCCTCGTCGCCTGCTTCGCTGTCCATCTTAACAGCCTCAAGTCCCTTGTACTGACCCAGCTTAACTTCCGGGTATACAGTGACTTTCATTTTCATTTCTACGCCTGCGTCCTTGCTGATAGCTGTAACATCAAGGTCATAGGGAGCATCAACTGCGCGAAGACCTGCCTCTTCGATAGCTTCGGTAACAGCCTGGGGATATACGATCTCAAGAGCGTCTTCATAGAAGAAGCCTTCACCGTACATCTTCTCGATCATACCCTGGGTTGCTTTACCCTTTCTGAAACCGGGAAGCTGAATTGACTTTCTCTGTTTGAAATAAGCGTCCTTGCAAGCCTGAGTGAATACGTCAGGAGCAACGGTCACTTCAATTTCGTAAACATTGGTATCTACTTTATTAGATGATTTAAGTGCCATTTTATTGACCTCCTCAGATTATAACTAATATCACCGAATTGGCATTATATCATATATACAATTTAATTTCAAGAATAATTATTATTTTATTATCAAAAGCGGAACAAAGGACAGTCTGTCGGCTGAAATAAGGCGAAAATCAATACCTGAACATTCTCCCTCAAATGCATAGCGCGCGGCTGCGCCGTGAAGATGACCGTAATAGCATTTTTTTATTTCGTATTCTTTAAGCAAATCGACAATCTCGGTACATATGCCGTTTGAAGTTACCGGCGGATAATGGAGAAAAACGATTTTCTCACCGGATACAGCGGCGTTAAGAGAGGCTCTGATACGTCCTACTTCGCGCATAAGCACCTTTTCGTCCTGTTCCTCAGGAGAGTCAAAAAACCAGCCTCTGCTTGCACACAGAGAAACTGAGCCGTACTCGTATGAATTATTATGAAGAAATGAAATTGAAGTAAAACCGTTTTCCTGAACAAATTTGTTCATTTTGGTCATCGTCGTCCACCAGTAGTCGTGATTTCCTTTTACAATCAGCTTTTTACCCGGCAGGCTGTTCAGAAATTCAAAATCCGCTTTAAGGGTTTCAAAATCCATTGCCCAACTGATATCTCCCGCTATAACCACGGTATCGTCAGCACCAACAAGTTTTCTCCAGTTTTCCTCCAGGCGGCGCGTATAATCGTTCCAGCCCGGAAAAGCGTCCATCGGCTTGTCCGTGCCAAATGAAAGATGGGTGTCCGCAATGGCAAAAAGCGACATATAAACTCTCCTTAAAATTGAATAAAACGAAAATTAATGCAAAAACTACTGGCGAAGGGAGTGAATCAAATGAACGAAATCAAAGGAATTTCCTGCGCAGTAAAGAACTGCAAATACCACGATATGTCAGACTGCTGCACTGCAGGTCACATTCAGGTAGGCACACAGAACGCCAAAAACACAAATGAGACTTCTTGCGAAACATTTCAGTGCGCAGACGGATGCAAGGGCTAAAATCAACTAAACTGTAAATTATAAATTATGGGCAGGGTACCGTTTGGATATCCTGCCCTTTTCTTAATTTTTTCTTACAGATTCAGGAGGCTGAAAACCATGTCGCACATATTTTCCTTGTCGCAGACATTGGTAAAACGAACCTGCTTGTTTTTAAGTCCTGCAAGAGGCGCAGGCACCTCGGCGCCTGTCAACTCATGAAGTTTGTCTACCATGCTGAATTCGTCGCCGTCAGGAGTTTCTCCCGTAACTGCGGCAAGAACGCTCTTGGAGAACTTATACGGAGAAGCCGTAGAATCAACAACAGTCGGGATATCGTCCCCTGTTTCGGCAACATAAGCGTCATATACGTTAAGCGCAACTGCGGTATGCGTATCGCAAAGATAGCCGTAACGGTCAAAATGCTCTTTGATAGTATTGTCAACAGATTTCTCGTCGCAGCAGCCTGCGCTGAACATCTGCTGAATTTTTCCGAGCACTTCGGGGGTTACGGAATACTTACCGCTGTCCTTAAGCTGCTGCATAAGATCCGTTACCACTGCGTCATCCTCACCGCTCATATGATAGAGCAGACGCTCAAGGTTTGAAGAAATAAGAATATCCATAGACGGAGAAGTTGTGGTATAGAACTCTCTGTTTCTGTCATAAGTACCTGTTTTAAGGAAATCTGTAAGCACGTTGTTTGAATTGGAAGCGCATACAAGAGTTTTTACGGGCAGACCCATTCTCTTTGCGTAATAACCGGCAAGGATATTGCCGAAGTTACCTGTGGGAACAACAACGTTTATCTCCTCGCCTGCTTTAATTTTGCCCATATTGAGCATATCGCAGTATGCGGAGAAATAGTATACGATCTGAGGTACGAGACGGCCCCAGTTGATAGAGTTAGCAGATGAGAACATCATGTTTTTCTCTGCAAGGCGCGCTTTTACGCTGTCGTCAGTAAATATAGTTTTAACTGCGCTCTGAGCATCGTCAAAATTACCGTGAATAGCGCAGACTGCAACGTTTTCCCCTTCCTGGGTAACCATCTGGAGTTTCTGCATCGGAGAAACGCCGTCAACGGGATAGAATACGAGTATCTTTGTCTTATCTACATCCTTAAAACCTTCAAGAGCGGCTTTACCTGTATCGCCTGAAGTTGCAACAAGAATAACAATCGTCTTTCCCTCAGCTGTTTTCTTTGCAGAAACAGTCATAAGATAAGGCAGAAGCTGAAGCGCCATATCCTTGAAAGCACAGGTCGGACCGTGCCAGAGTTCAAGAACGTTTTTGTTGCCGTCAACGCATACAGTGGGAGCCACTGCCTCTGAAGAGAACTTACCGCTCTTATAGGCGCCCTCTACGCAATACGCAAGTTCTTCCTCGGAAAAATCGGTGAGGAAAGTGCGCAAAACGGTCTTTGCGCGGTCAATATAAGACATTGACTTCATTCCCTCGATCTGCTCCATTGAAAATGAAGGCAGTTCAACGGGAACAAAAAGTCCGCCTTCATCGCTGATGCCCTTGGCAATAGCCTCTGCGGCAGTAACTCGGATCTTATTGTTTCTTGTAGATGTATAAAGCATATCAATAACTCCTAAAAAAGATATTATCTGTTAGATAAAAGCTTGGTTCTTGTCAACATATTTTATAATAATGTGAAGGCATTTTCAAGGTGTTTTATTGATTTTATTTTTCCTTTTTCAAAAAACACCTCAACAACGTCGAACCTGGGCTGTAGTTTTGTATTGTTCAAAGAAAGAAAATATTCGGCAGTTTTAATTATTTTCTGCTGTTTTGAAAAGTCAACAAACTCTGCAGGAGACGCAATACTGCCTGAACTTCTGGACTTAACCTCAACAAAAACGATATATTTTCCTTTAGTCATTACGGCGTCTATCTCGCCGAAGCGGCAGCGAAAATTAACATCATATAATTTATAATGCTTTTTACGCAGATAATTTACAGCCGCCATTTCTCCGTATTTGCCGATATATTCCTGCTTAATCATTTTGCAAAATCTTCTTCAAAAAAGTTTTACGGTGAATCGGGCATATGCCGTATTTTTCTATCATTTCGTAATGGAGTTTTGTTCCGTAGCCTTTGTGCTTTTCAAATTGGTACTGGGGATATTTCTCCGCCATTTCCCGCATATAGCGGTCACGGGAGACCTTAGCCAGCACGGAAGCCGCCGCTATTGACGGGCACTTTGCATCGCCTTTGACAATTGTTCTGCATTCAATGTTAATCTTCGGAGCACGGTTGCCGTCAATAAGGGCACAATCGGGAGAAACACCCAGTCCTTCTATTGCTCTTGTCATAGCGAGGAATGTGGCGTTGAGAATATTAACAGTGTCTATCTCTTCAACAGTGGCGATACCGACAGCGCATGAAACGGCGGTATTCTTGATTACGTCATAGAGGGCTTCCCTCTTCTTTTCAGTCAGTTTCTTAGAATCATCAAGCCCCTCTATACTGCATCCCTCAGGCAGAACGACTGCGGCTGCGTAAACAGGACCTGCAAGAGGGCCTCTGCCTGCTTCGTCAACACCGCACACGCAACAAAAGCCGTCATTACGGGCTTCATTTTCATAAACACATTCAAGCAACATTTTACGGTAATTCAAGGGTTATGCGCCCCAGTTTTCCTCCTCTGAATTCATCTGCAACAATTACGGCGGCGCGCTCGTAGTCAATCTCTCCGCCTTTGATAAGGAAGCCTCTTTTTCTTCCGATTTCTTCCAGTATTTCCCAGCCCTGCATATTTTCATTGGGGCAGAAACCATAACGGTTTTCGATTGCCTCAGGTCTTGTCTTTGCAAGGCTTGAAAGCAGACGGCATGAAAGCGTTTCAATATCGGTTACTTCATCTTTAACAGAACCGATAAACGCAAGCTTGTCCCCCACTTCAGGGTCGTCAAACTTAGGCCAGAGCACTCCGGGAGTATCAAGCAGTTCAATTCCGTTTCCAACGGCGAACCACTGGTTCTGCCTTGTAACGCCTGCCTTGTCCGCAACC
>URGA01000083.1 GCA_900547275.1 uncultured Oscillospiraceae bacterium
TAGGCGGCCCTTTTAGGGCCTGTGCAAACCACCAGTTCAACTGGTGGTTATGATTCAGTTTTGCGATCTAGGGGTGAAATCTCTGTTCGGCTCAAAAATGTATAATTCGCTTTTGTCCAAATCTTCGTTGAAGAGATTAACTGCGCATATATTTATATTTTCGTAGGTTTTGTAATAGTATATTCCTTTTGAAGCGTTGATACAGCAGGAGTACGTTGTGCAGTCCTGTTTACCCTGAGGCGTTATAACTGTGCCCTTAACCATAGCCACATTGTCAAGAATTCTGAAAAAGTGGCAGACAACTTCGTTTTCGCTTTTAAACTCAGGAAGATTATTTGAGCAAAAAGCCGCCCTGACAAACCGCGAAGCGGGCGACGAATCGCCGGGAAGGCCAAGAGAGCCCATGCCTTGTCCGTATGGAGTGAGATTAACCGATTGGCTAAATCTGTTTTCAGGGCTTTTCGGCGTTAAGTTAATATAGTTTCTGAGATTGGTCAGGTGGTATTCAAAAGGCGGATTATTAGTCAGTACTCCCACAGGGTTGTCATATATTTTCATTCCGTTTTCAGTGCATTCAAGCACAATGGAACCGCTGTTGTCTGCAATGTGCCAGTGCAGCGGGGCAGACGGCATATCGCTTCTGAACGGCGTTGAAACAATAACCGCATTTTTTAGCATTTCTTTTGCATCGCTGACGTTTTCGCAGGAGGAAAGAAGCCGCCAAATCAGCTCGAATGCGGCAATGTTTTCTTTTTCGCTTATCGGATAGTCGGGATAGTATGCATTGCCCGGGAAATTAAGCCCTGCAATACAAAGTCCTTTTTCATTTGCGGCTTCCGCATACAGCGGCTGACCGTCGCTGACGTTTGCCATTCCTATAATCGCATAGTGACTTTTTATGGGATCGCGGTGGCGAAAATTAAACTGAAAATTGCGGGGTGTTATTACAATCTTTTCTCCGAAATTATATTCAAGATCGAGATTCCTTCCAAAATAAATATCTTTATCGTTAAGTGCTATGCTTGTACACATTTTTTATCTTCCTCTTTTTCCGCTAAGCAGTCTTATTCTGTTTGCAAAATGACGTCCCGCGGCTTTTTCGTAAATAGAGCGGTATTCATCAAAGGTGATGTTTTCTCCTCCAATGAGTATTTCCATTTCCATATTAAATATGAAAACGCGCATTTGGCTGTCTTTAAGGCCGTTTTTAAGATAAAAAGATTTTCGCCTTAATCTCTGTTCATGATTGCCGCATGGAACTTCTGTGTCTTCAATTTCCAGAATAAAGCGTTTGCCCTGGTATCTGTTCATTATTTCTTTTATGGCCTTGCTGCCGATACCGCCACCTCGCTGGCTGGGGCTTACTGCGAAATAAGCCAGCAAGACAATATCGTCAAAGCAGAATGTTACCGCCATTCCGCAGCATTCGGGACAGCAGATGCTGAGTATCTCAGTAAATCCCTTTTTCGCGCTTCTTTTTATTAAAAAGAAAGGTTTTCTTTCATTAGGTGGAAACGCTTCTTTGTAGAGTTTTCTAAGTATTGGAAAATCGTTTTTCTCCGCTTTTCTGACTGTAATTTCCATTTCTTTACTGCCTTTCAGATGTATGTCTTAATTATACCAAATAAAGAGCAAAAGGCAACAGAAGGTGATAAATTTACAGCGCACAGAATATGTAAATCCCGCGCGCTGTTATAAATTGACGTTTGTTTAATGCTCCCATTCATTTTCAGCGTCTTTTTTTGTTCGGTGAACTGTTTTAGGCGCGTGAACAGGCGGAGCGTAAATGGTAAATAATTTGAGCGTTGAACTGCCGATGTTTGTAATATTGTGGTAAGTGCCTGCGGGCACAATAGCGCAGCATCCTGCTGTAAGCGTTTCCTCCCAATCACTTTTGCCCTCGCAGTGGGAAAAAACAATTTTCGCTGTGCCGCGGGTTATAAAAATAAACTGGTCGGTGCCTTCGTGGAGTTCCGTTCCCGTGCAAACGGAGCAGGGAAGCGACATCAGAGCCAGTTGAAAATGATCTCCCGTCCAGATAACGCGGCGGAAGTATTCGTTCCGATTAGTTCCTCTTACCAGCGGAAAAACAAACGGAGCGCGGTCAAACTCTACATCAATATCGTTTTTATGGCAATGTTTCCTGCTGTTTTTTGCAGACATAGTTTCTCCTTTCAGGATTTGTATCTTTTTGGCTTTTGTCTGCTGTTTTATTCTACTCGTTTTAATATTATATTGACACAAAAAGGACAGGCGAAACAGCGCCTGTCCTTTAAATAAGTTTGCTCAGTTGTTTTTATTTTCAGTTTTGCTCTTGTTTTCTTCCATCTTTTTGAGCACTTTTTTGAACTGAATACTGAAAAGAATAGCCGTAAACATAACCGCAAAGAAATCCGCAACAGGTTCGGCGGTGTAAACTGCCAACGTCTTGTTTGAACTCCAGATAAGCGGCATTATGTATATAAGCGGAATGAGAAGCACAAATTTTCTCATAACGGCTACTGTTATTGATTCTTTCGCTTTTCCGAGAGATGTAAATGTCATTTGGCACGCCATCTGAATTCCGAACAAAAGAGCGCTTCCCATATATATTCTCAGCGCAGTTGATGTAAAGCTGATAAGTTCTGTATCTGTCGTAAACAGTCCCGCAAAAAGGTGGGGGAATATCATAACGAGAAGCCAGAGCAAGCAAGCGTAGCAGATGCTTGATTTTAACAGAAGTTTAAACGAACCTTTTACTCTTGAAATGTTGCCGGCTCCGTAGTTATAACTGATTATCGGCTGAGCGCCCTGACCAAGACCCTGAAGCGGAAGCATAGCGAACTGCATAACGCTTGTGAGAATTGTCATTGCGCCGACGGCAATGTCTCCGCCGTAACGGAGAAGGGAGGAGTTAAAGCAAACAGAAACAACGCTTTCGCTGGCCTGCATAATAAATACCGAGAGACCCAGCGCAAGGCTTGGGAAAACCACCTTAGCCTTCAGAAGCATATATTTAGGTCTTATTTTGAGAAAAGTCTTTTTGCCTGTCAGGAAAGTGAGAACCCATATGCACGACAAAGCCTGAGAAATTACGGTTGCCAGCGCGGCGCCCTGAACTCCCATTTTGAACCCGAAAATGAATACGGGATCAAGAACGATGTTTGCCACCGCACCGATCAAAACTGACAGCATTCCCGTTTTGGCGAAGCCCTGAGCTGTGATAAATGCGTTCATGCCCAGCGTAAGCTGAACAAATATTGTGCCCACGGCGTATATGTTCATATAACTAACGCCGTATTCAATGGTATTTTCACTTGCGCCGAAAGCAAGCAGAAAATCTCTGTTCCATATCAGCAGAATAGCCGTCAGAACTGCGGAAACGATTATCTGAAGCCCGAAGCAGTTGCCCAGCGTCTGCTCAGCGGATTTGTTGTCGCCTTTGCCCATGAATATAGAAGCTCTTGGAGCGCCGCCGTTGCTAACCAGCGCCGCGAACGCGGAAACTATCATAATAAGAGGCATACATACTCCGACGCCTGTAAGCGCCATTGCGCCCACCTCTGGGATGTGTCCTATGTAAATTCTGTCAACAATGTTGTACAGCATGTTTATAATCTGCGCCGTTACCGTCGGTACAGCGAGTTTCAGCAGTAATTTGCCCAATGGTTCACTGCCGAGAAAGTCTTTGTTTTCCTGCAATTTTCTCACTTCCAATTATTTGTTTCAATAGATTATAGCACTGTAAATCAGCTATTGCAATTCATCTGAAACTGTTTTGATGAATTGCAACATAAAGCAGGACTATTGTCTATAAATACTGGGTGAAAGACCAAAAGACAGCGAAATTTGTTGCTTCGCTGTCTTGAAAAATAAGATTTTTGATTATTGTTATCTGCGCTTTTTCTTCATATCGGCCGTTGCCGGATTGTCAATTAAATTACCGCTTTCGGTAAAACGGGAACCGTGGCAAGGGCAGTCCCATGTGCGCTCATATGGATTCCATTTAAGCGCGCACCCTAGGTGAGGGCATCGTTTTACGGTAGGCGTCAGCATGCTTACAGTGGCTTCAAAAGCGTTAGCCGCAAGCTGTGGCCTTAAAATAGTTCTTGATGGTGAAAATACTTCCGAATACGGGTTTTCTCTGCCCTGAACCATGTCGCAAAGTATTTCAGCCGCCGCCATTGAAGCAGTCATGCCCCATTTGTTAAAACCGGTTGCAACGTAAAGATTGTCGCTGTCGGAGGAGTATTTTCCTATATACGGTACTTTGTCCAACGTTATACAGTCCTGGGTGGCCCAGTTGTAAACCTCAGTTGAAGCTGTGTAATGCTTTTTTGCAAAGCGGCGCAGTTCTTCCCAGTTTCCTCCTTTTTTACCTGTTCTGTGGCCGCCTCCTCCAATAAGCAGATAATTTTTGTAATTGCGAAAAGATAGTCCTTTGTCAGATCCGTCAATATAAATTCCGTTTACGTTCTGAGCGTTATCCAGTGCAATAACGTATGAGCGGTGCTGATACATTTTTATAAAGTACAAGCCGTGCTTGTTGATGAATGGAAAATGGGTGGCAATAATGATTTTTTTCGCTTTGATTTTACCGCTGTCTGTAACCGCCGTTGTTCTCACTAATTCCCGAACTTTAGTGTGTTCAAATATACGCAGTCCGTCAGAAATGGAATAAATGAATTTCAACGGATTAAACTGTGCCTGATTTTCAATTTTTACTGCGCCTGAAACAGAAAACGGAAGCGGGAGATTTTTTACGACTTCAGCCATTTTTCCTATCTTTTCAATTGCTATTGCCTCTTTTTCTATTTCATCAGGATCGTTAAGAGTGTAAACAAACGAATCCTTTTCTTCAAAGTCGCAGTCAATGCCTCGGCAAAGATCGCGGTATTTATTTAGTGCGCGCTCGTTGGCGTCATAATACATTTTTGCTTTTTCGATTGAAAATTCTTTTATCAATTTCTCATATATAAGTCCGTGCTGAACAGATATTTTTGCCGTGGTGTTTTTCGTTATTCCGCATCCTATTTCGTCCGCCTCAACAAGGGCGTAATCAACTCCGTTTTGCTGAAGGAAATAAGCAGTGAGAACGCCTGCCATTCCGCCGCCGATAATCAGTACGTCCGTTTTAATATCACCGTTTAGTTTCTCAAAATTTTTCTTCTCAGAATTTTTCTCCCAAAGCGATATCATATTTTTACCTCCACGATAATCTTAAAATATTATTGGTAGATTTTGATTTGCTATGCGGCTTTGAGTTTTCTGATAACATCGAAACTGAGAAAAATATAAATTCAATAAAAAAATTCTGACGAAAAAAACGCCAGAACTCAGTTGGAGCAGGTGAAGGGAATCGAACCCTCGTGTTCAGCTTGGGAAGCTGACATTCTGCCATTGAACTACACCTGCAAATATTATTTTTTTCTTTATTGATTATATCATCGGGAATTTTATATTTCAACTTTTTAGCGTTATTTTGATTTTTATAAGAAATATTGTGTTTTCTTTTCATAAAAATTCTTGACAAACCACCATTGCGTGTGATATTATATCAAAGCACAAACGGAGAGATACCGAAGTGGTCATAACGGAACGGTCTTGAAAACCGTCGTGTCGCAAGGCACCGTGGGTTCGAATCCCACTCTCTCCGCCATTTTTTTTGAAAAAACTTGACAGTGGTAACAAGTTACAACAAAAGTATGCAGAAGTACTCAAGTTGGTGACGAGGCGCCCCTGCTAAGGGCGTAGGTCGGGCAACCGGCGCGAGAGTTCGAGTCTCTCCTTCTGCGCCAAATAAAAGTCTGTATTTTCTGCAGGCTTTTATTTTTTTTTGTCTTTTTTTATTAAACGGGGAGAGACTCGAACTCTTATCCATGTGCGTCGGTATGCCGAAGGCAGAGACGCAGGGAAATATAATCGGATATTTGCGGAGCAAATGAAAATGCAGAGCCTTTTCGAGTCTCTACTTCTGCGCATTAAAGCACTTGCAATTGCAGGTGCTTTTTCTATATAATGTAATTGTTTAGAGAGTTATTATTTATTTCTGAGAGGACTTTGTAATTATGAGTTTGTTTTCAAAATTGTTAAATTCAATTAGTTCTAAAAATAAAAGCAGTGCTCCTGATAACAATATTTCTAATAATATCAAAAATTATTCTGATTATTTGAGTACTACAGATAATTCTGATATTCCTCCTTTTCAGGGTGATTATGCAAAGGCTGTTTTTTTGAACGCTTATTCTAAAGCATCTCATGTAATGAAGAAAACTGATTATCAACGATATTTGCTTTTTGAATGTGGGATTCGTGATGCAGCAGCTTTTCATATGCAGTTAATCAATGAGGGTTATCTTGTTAAGGCGAATATAAAGCAAATTCTCGAAACATATAATCTCACTGAACTTAAGAATGTACTGAAAGAAATCGGACAGCCTGTCAGTGGTAAAAAAGAAGCGATAATCAAAAGAATAATTGATAATGCTGACGAATCTGTACTTAAAAGATATAGCAAAAACAATTTATACGCTTTGTCTGAAAAAGGAGAGGGCTTTTTAGAAAAGCATAGTGATTGTGTGAAAATTCATAAAAAACATTCTAGTTGGGGAATTAGTTGGGAAGAATATAATCACTATCATATTGATGGCGAAAATTTCAATGATACAATTTGGCGAATTTTTAATGAGAGAATCTTAAATGATTTACAACACTTTGGCAGAAATGAGTATTATCATATGGCAGAGTTGCTTGAAGAGGAGAGAAAACGACGAGAAGCACTGTATTTCTTTTTGAGGGTTTTATATATTGATATTAGCGGTATAGATTGTTTACTTAGTTTGAACCTATATAAAGAAAAATTATGTACTCTAAATGACATAAAAAAACAGTCCGACGCTTTCATTCTTATTGCTCCTGCTATTCCTCCTATAATAAAAAAACATGCTGATGTATATACTGAAGATCTCGTGGACAGAGTGTATGAAAACGCATTGCCGATTATGGTATGTCCAAAAGAGTATTTTAAGGAAATTGTTAAATCAATTATTGATGATGAATTTGATAAAGAACAAGTTAATACAGAGTTGAAAAGATATTTTATAGACTATATAGAAAATATCAAGTCAGTTTGACGCAAAATGTTTTATATGCATGAATAGGGAATTCTTACTTATACTAATGAAAAATAATATATGAACGGAGTTCTTTTCATGAAGTATTTTGTTAATGACAACTGTATCGGATGCGGACTTTGCGCAGAAATTTGCCCCGAGGTTTTTGAAATTACAGACGCAGGCGGTTCAAAAGCCATTGACGG
>URGA01000084.1 GCA_900547275.1 uncultured Oscillospiraceae bacterium
CGTTGTAAAACGTGACCTTGAAAGTCTTTCTTCAATTGACGCTGAAATCGACTGCTTCCAGATTGACGACGGTTATCAGGCGGCGGTAGGCGACTGGCTCATCACCGATCTCAAAAAATTCCCTGACGGAATGAAAGCCGTTGCAGATAAAATTCATTCAAAAGGAATGACGGCAGGACTTTGGCTTGCTCCGTTTGCAGGGGTAAAATCATCGCAGTTATTTAAAAATCACCCCGACTGGTTTATTAAAGACACCAACGGCAAGCCATACAAGACAGGCCACAATTGGGGCGGATTTTACTCGCTGGACATTTACAACAAAGACGCCGCAGACTATATCCGCCACGTTTTCGACGTTGTTCTGAACCAGTGGGGCTATGACCTTGTTAAACTGGACTTCCTTTACGGCGCCTGCGTTTTGCCCATGCACAACAAATCAAGAGGCGAGATCATGTGCGACGCAATGGATTTACTGAGAGATTGCTGCGGCGACAAACTTATTCTCGGCTGCGGTGTTCCGCTTATGCCCGCTTTCGGCAAGGTGGATTACTGCCGTATTGGTTCGGATATTGCTCTTAACTGGCATCACCGCCGCCACTCCACCCGCGAGGACGTTTCAACTCCTCACGCCGTCTCAAATACGATCTTCCGCCGCCATCTTAACGGCAGAGCCTGGATGAACGACCCTGACGTATTTCTTCTGCGCGACGAGAATATCAGAATGGATTTTAACAGGAGAAAACTGCTTTCCAGAATAAACTCTATTTTCGGCAGTCTTCTGTTTGTATCCGATAATGTTGGAAAATATGACAGCAAACAGCTTGAAGCGCTGAAAAAAGCATTTTCAAAAGAGGATTACAATGTAATCAGCGCAGGATTTATCGAACCGCATATTATGGAAGTTAAATACAGCTGCGAAAACAAAACCCAAACGCTTGTTTTTGACGTCTGGAACGGTTCGGTAATATCAGATACCGCAGAATAACAGCTCTGCGGTGAGGAGAAGGGGTTAATTTAATATGATTAAATCAAAGGCGGGGAAAATTATTTTAAAGGTAGTTTTATGTCTTGTTATTGTAATAGCGGTTTTGCTCTGCGCAAACACTGCGGCAACAGCAATAACCAGCAGTAAAAATCTTAAAGTTGCCACTTCATTTGACAAAGTTCAGTACGAGGAACAGCTTGTACCGTCAATCGGCGAAGACGGCTATCCGCAGTTCACTGCAGACAGACCAATAAGAATAATGCAGCTGACCGATATCCATATCGGCGGCGGCTGGATTTCAGCGGCAAAGGATAAAAAAGCTCTAAACTGCGTTGCCGCAATGATAAGCGCCGAAAAGCCTGATCTTGTAATAGTTACGGGAGACGTGGTTTTTCCGACACCAACCGATGCAGGAACTCTTAACAACAAAACCGGAGCGAAGATATTCGCTGAAATGATGGAAACTCTCGGCGTTTACTGGACGGTGACTTTCGGGAACCACGACACAGAGATATACGGCTATTATTCCCGAGAGGATATAGGGGATTTTTACGCGGGAGAAGACCTTAAATACTGCATTTTTCAGCCGGGGCCTGAAAATGTTGATGGATGCGGAAACCAGATTATCAACATAAGAAATTCTCAAGGAATTATTACCCAGTCGCTTTTCCTTTTTGATTCCCACTCCTACACGGATAAATTCGGAATTAACGGAGAATACGACAATATTCACCAAAATCAGGTTGACTGGTACAGCAGTTCAATATCAGCGCTGAACGAAGAAAACAAAGCGGTACTTGAAAAAGCAGACAAAAACGCACTCCCCTATTCTGCCGAAACTTATGAAAACGTAAAATCACTGGCATTTTTCCATATTCCGCTTAAAGAATTTGACGACGCATGGACCGTCTACACAGAAAACTCAAATAAAAATTCCAAAATTCTTAAGTATTATTACGGTATCAAAGACGAAAATGTTTGCTGTGGAGCGGGAAGCGATAATTTGTTTGAAACAATGCAGTCGCTGGACAGCACAAAGGGCATATTCTGCGGCCACGACCACGTAAACAATTATTCTGTGGAATATAACGGAATACGCCTTACATACGGGATGAGCGTAGATTATCTTGCCTACAAAGGCATCGACAAACAGGGGGATTACAGAGGCTGCACAATGATAACTGTTAACCCTGACGGTTCGTTTGACTGCGAAGCCCAAAACTATTACCAGGATAAATATCAGCCTAAATACGAAAAAGAAACAGTAACGTTTGTACACTGAAAATATTCCTTTGCGGGGGAAAAGACATGAAAAAAGTATTTGTTGTTTCAAAAACTCATCTCGACCTGGGTTTTACGGATTACGCCGAAAATATACGCAGAAAGTATATAGAATCGTATATTCCCGGAGCTATCTCGCTTGCAAAACAGCTGAACACACCGAATAAAAAGCAATTCATCTGGACCACCGGTTCGTGGATTCTCAAAGAAGCGCTTCAGGACGAAGACACCGCGAGGCGCAAAAAACTTGAAGACGCAATCAGACGCGGTGATATCGTGCCCCACGCAATGCCTTTTACCACCCATACCGAACTGCTGGATGAGGAAACTCTGAACTACGGTCTTTCAATAGTGGATGACCTTGACGCTCTTCGTGGAAGGAAAACGGTTGCGGCAAAAATGACCGACGTACCGGGTCATACCCGTTCGTTGGTTCCCCTGCTGGCAAAAAAAGGAATAAAACTTCTTCACATCGGGGTAAACGGGGCTTCCGCCCTTGCCGATGTTCCCGAGTGCTTTTTATGGAAAGACGGAAAATACGAAATAATCGTTATTTATTCGGGCACATACGGCGGAGCGTTCAAATGTGACTTTATTGATGAAATTCTTTATTTTGACCACACCCTGGATAACCACGGCGCGCCGTCAGCAACTAAAATCAAAAGTAAACTTGCAAAAATTCAAAAAGAATATCCCGATTACGAAATAACTGCGGGAACTATGGACGAATACGCAGATATTCTTTGGGAACAGCGGTCAAAGTTGCCTGTTTTCTGCGGAGAAATCGGCGACACCTGGATACACGGCAGTGCCTCAGACCCCTACAAATCAGCGGCTCTGCGCAGACTTATGAAGTTAAAGCGAGAGTGGCTTAGCGAAGGCTCAATGCAGAGGAATACCCCTGAATACAACGGCTTTTCTGACAATCTTCTGTGTGTTGCGGAGCACACGTGGGGAATGGATATTAAGCATTATTTTGCCGACTACGAACACTACCTGAAAAAGGATTTTCAGTCAGCGCGAAAAGCCGATAAGGTTGTAATGCGCCATCCGCTAAGAGATTTTCCACAGAATTTTTCAATTATGACTGCCAGAATAGGCGGCGACTACGTAAACGGAAGTTACAGCGTTATTGAAAAAAGCTGGAAAGAACAGCGCGGCTATATTGAAAAGGCGGTTGACTGCCTTTCAGAAGAGCACAAAGAGCAGGCTCTCAAAGAGCTTTCCTCTTTACGACCCAAAAATCCGGAACCCTGTTCAGGCGAAAAGAGCAAATACTGCGCCGAATGTAAAAACTGGAAACTTGAAATAAACGAAAACGGCGGAATCGGCGAACTTTCATACGGTTCTTCCGAAATAATACGCAAAAACAACTCGCCGGTTTTCGAATATCGCTCATATGCTCTTGGTGACTACAAATACTGGCTTAGCCATTACACAAGAGACCTGAATAAAACACGCCTTTGGGCAGTAGGCGATTTTGCCCGCCCGCTGCTTAAATACGCAGACGGACATTATGCAAAAGGCAGATTTCCTTACAGAATGACTGCCATGCAATCTGAAACTCAAGACGAAAGCACACGCATAATCGTTAACCTTGCATGCGATGAAACACTGAGTGAAACACTTGGAGCACCGCGGCTTGTCCAAATCGTTTACACTTTAAGCGAAAAGGGCCTTAACATCCGCCTGTCGTGGTTCAAAAAAGACGCAAACAGACTTACGGAAGCACTGTTTTTCCGAATTTTCCCCGCCCCCGGCGAACTCACATTTAACAAAATAGGCGAAGAAGTTGCACCTGAAGAAACCGTTTCCATGGGAGGCAGAAATCTCAGCGCTGTATTCGGAGCAACACTGAAATCAGCCGACGGTATTTATAAATTCATAAACACCGACGCGCCGCTGATCTCCATAGGAAAAGGAAAAATCCTTGAGTTTGATAACAAATTTGAAAGTATGGAAAAAGACGGACTTACATACGTACTTTACGACAACGTCTGGGGCACAAACTTCCCCCTATGGTATGAAGAAAACGCGTCCTTCTCTTTTACAATAGAGAAAGAATAAAAACAGGATAATACTTTTATGACCTTAGATTACGGTTCTATTAAAGAGCACGGAGCAAAACATGGATATTGAAAATAAATTTCCGGCATACGGCAAATGCAACGATGACGAACGAAAGCTGATTGACAGAGCCGTAAGCACTCTTTACGGTAATATAATTCATAAACCTCAGGGTGATGAGACTTTTGTTTTCAAAGACCGTAAAGCTATTTCTCCGTCGCCAAGAACATATCAGGGCGTATGGAACTGGGACAGCGCTTTTCACACATTGGCGATGAGTTACTTTGATATAGAAATCGCCCATGACCAGATGAAAATACTTTTTGATTTTCAAAGGCATGACGGCCAGATTGCCGACGTGGTTTATACAAACGGGAAAAGCGTTTTTCGCTTCACAAAGCCCCCTGTTCTCGCATGGGCTGTAATGAGAAGCGACATGATAAACCCCGATTTGCAGTTTTTAGAATACGCATACCCCCACCTTAAATTAAATCTATCTTGGTGGGAAAACAATAGATTTGACGGTACACTGTTTGGCTATAAGGTTCACAAAATGGAAAGCGGATGGGACAATACAGTTAGATTTGACTTTCCGCACCTTATTCAGAATTGCTATGCCGTTGACTGCAACTGCTTTATGGCTGACTTTTACCGCGCAATGGAATACATTGCGAATAAAATCAACAAACAAAGCGAAGCGACGGAATATGCTAAAAAAGAAAAATACTTATTTCAAAGATAAACAGCATTCTTTTTTCCGAAAAAGACAAAAGCTACTGTGATTACGATTTTAAACTCAAACGCTTTACTCACCGAATTTCTCCCGCCTCGTTCATGCCGCTTTTCTGCTCAGCGGCGGACAACGAAAAAGCAGAGTGCATGATTGAAAAGGAAAAAGATCCCGAACTTCTTTTATCCGGGCATTCCCACAATAAGTTATAACAACAAACGTTACAACTCATCAAAATACTGGCGCGGTCCGTGCTGGCTCAACACAGCTTATTTTACAATTCACAGAATACGAAATTACGGGAATACCGCCCTTGCCAACGAGCTTACCGAAAATGTTCTTAATTTTTGCAGTCAAAATAAAGACTCTATATATGAATACTATGATTCAAAAACAGGAAAAGGTCTGGGGGCAAAAGATTTCGGCTGGTCAAGCGCTTTCATTCTTGAACTTATTAAAGAAAAATACAACTTCTGACTAAAGTAAAACACAGCGTATGAAATAACATACGCTGTGTTTTTTTATCGTTTTATTTTTCGGTTTGCTCATCCTGAATAGAAACTGTATCAGCAGGTTTTTCGGCAGGAAGCGCGTGGGCTCGCCAGTCAAAAGAATAGTTTATTGCGCCGTGGGGACAGCTTCTTTTACAGTCTCCGCATCTGATGCACTCAACGCTGTTCGGCTTTTCGTAAACAGGAATATCAAACTTGCAGCTTTTCTGACAAACGGAACAATGGATGCATTTTTCTTCGTCCACCTTAAAGCGCATAAACGCAATGGGGTTGAAAAGCCCGTACACTGCACCGAGAGGGCAGAAATAACGGCAAAACGGTCTGTAAACAAAAACGGAAAGCACAATAAGTACAACAAGTATTGCCGTTTTCCATGTAAAGAGCCATCCCAGCACTGCCTGCAAAGGTTTGTTCGCGGCAATCAGTGGTATGCCGGCAAACAGCGTTCCTGATGGGCAGATATATTTGCAAAACCAGGGCTGGCCTTGACCTACAATATCAAGCACCGTTAGGGGAAGCACAATAACAAAACCCACAAGAATTACGTATTTCAGATATTTCAGCCACTTATCACCGGGCAGTTTCTTTAGTTTCTTCGGAAAAGGAATTTTATAAAGCAGATCCTGCACCAGCCCGAAGGGACAAAGCCAGCCGCAGACAAATCTGCCGAATATTGCTCCAACGAAAATCAGAAAGCCGACCACGTAAAACGAAAATTTATAATTTCTGTCTGCCAGCACCGACTGAAGCGAGCCGATGGGACATGAGCCCAGCGCTCCGGGGCACGAATAACAGTTGAGACCCGGCAGGCAGACAGCTTTCGTTTTGCCGGTAAAAATCTTGCCTTTTGCAAAACCGATAAGATATCCGTTGGTCACCGCCGCAAAGGCGATCTGAAACCATGTTCTGATATCTTTTTTGCCTTTCTTTTTCTTCTTATCCAATGCCTATACACTCCGTACAAATATTTACCGCTTTGCGAAGCACTGTTTCTATCTCACCGCGCCAAATACCGGCCGCCATAAAGCACAGCCCCACAACAGCGGTGATTATTGCCGTTTTGTTTTCTCTTAAAAATCTCATTACTGAACCTCCGCCAGCGTTTCATCTATAATTTCAGCCCAGGAAGCTTTATCTCTGGCACCAACATACGCCATACCAACCTGATTGCCTTTGCTGTCAACAAAAAAAGTAGTCGGAACAGATGTTATCTGGCTGAGAAGTCCGTACATATCCGTTGACGGAACAATATGTGTATAATCCGCTCCGGTTTTGCCTACTATATCCTGAGCTGTTTCAAGCTGGGTCTGGCTGATGCTTCCGTCGCTGTCTGTCAGGTCGGTAACAAGTCCCACTATCTGTACTCCCTTGCCGCTGTATTCATCAGCAAGTTCGCCCAGTTCGGGCATTTCGTTAAGACAAGGTGTGCAAAAAGTTGCCCAAACGTTAACCATAGTAAGTTTATAATCTGCTAAAGCCGTCTGGTCAACGGTATTACCGTTTAGGTCGGTAGCACTGAAGTTCGCCAAAATTCCAGCAGACGCGCTGTTTGATGAAGTGCTTTTATCAGAAGACGAAGCCGTTGTGCCGTCGGAAGCAGAGCCGTCGTTCTGAGTGACCGAAGAGCAGGAAGCGAGCATAATTACCG
>URGA01000085.1 GCA_900547275.1 uncultured Oscillospiraceae bacterium
GGTTGCAACGCCGCTTAAAAAGCATATACTTCAAGAAAGCAGCAGCCGATGACAGACGATCTTGCTCTTTCGGCAATAAAGAGAATATTCAAGTATCTTCCCATCGCTTATGCTCAGGGCGACAATGTTGAAGCAAGAGCCCAGATGAGTCTTGCGGCGCTTGAAGCAGGTATTGCCTTCAACAACGCCTCCGTAACAATTATTCACGGAATGAGCCGACCCATCGGCGCTCTTTTCCACGTACCTCACGGACTTAGCAACGCTATGCTTATGTGCGAGTGCTATAAATTTGCTTATGACGGCGCATACAGCCGTTTTGCAGATATGGCAAGAGCAATCGGCAAAGCCGGCGCAGAAGACAGCGATGAAGCTGCCGCCAAAAAATTCATTGACGCGTGTGACGAAATCTGCAAAACCTGCAATGTTCCAACACTCGAGGGATTTGGCGTAGACAAGGATAAATTCTTTGAAAATATGTCAAAGATGGCAGACGACGCCCTCGCTTCCGGCTCACCGTCAAATACCATTAAGGAAACAACAAAAGACGACATCCTGGATATCTATAAAGCACTTTGGTAAAAACAAACGGATTTTACAGTTTAAATTAGAATTTAACATTATAAAAACGGCTTTGCTTAATGCAAAGCCGTTTTTTATGAGACTAATGAATTATCCGCCTGAAACAGAATAGTCACTTCGTAGCAACCGTCTTTACAATCGGCTGATATTACCCCGTTATATTTTTCAACAATATTTTTAACTATTGAAACTCCGAAGCCATGATTATTTTTATCTTCTTTTGTAGTAAACCGTGCCTTTATTTTAATCGGTATAACTGTGATATTTTCATCAATTGAATTTTTGATATTTATAAGAAGCTTGTCGTCGTCACCTTTTGCGTAAATATCCACATAAGGCTGACTGCACTTTTGAGCGGCCTCTATACCATTGTTAATAAGATTTGAAAACACACTGCAAAGCGCCAGATCATCGACAAACGTATTTGAAGGAATAAGACATTTTATATCGTATTTGATATTGTTTTTTTCAAAATCCTGAGTTTTGGCAGTAAGCAGTGCGTTGATAGTTTTGTTTTCACAGTATTGTTCTGTTGATGTTCGATGAACTGCAGCACTGAGTTTTTCAAGAATATGAATTGCCTTAAGTCTGCTGCTTTTGTCGTCAGACTCCACAAGGAGTTTAACGACCTGCATCTGGTCGATATAGTCATGCCTAATCTTTGCCATCGCCTCATTATTATCGATGATAGATTTGTTATATTTGTTTTCCGCCTTTTGTATTTCAAGCGCTGTTGCCAGCTGTTCTTTCTGCGTTGCCAATCTGCCTATTCTGTTCATATGAACAATAAGGAGAATATCTATACACATACATAGGAAATCCATTATAACTATAAAAACAATAAATGAAGTTGTATAATGATTTGCTTTTGTGTAGATAAGCATAACAAAAAGCGCAAACTGTGTTGCATATACCAATAAAATAAAGCCAATGTTTCCGCTTTTAAGATACTGTGCTTTTTTGTTGAGCGCTACGCTTACCGACAGCAGTATCAAAACAATAAGCATAATAAAGAGGCTGTGACACAACAATTCCTGCAACGGATATTTTCCAACATTATCAACAGATGAACCAGTAATTTGGACAAAAATTATTGATGATATTGCATCAACCAAAACCGTTAACAAAAACTGCAGCGCTATCATAAGCAGTTTTTTCAACAACTTGTCTGAAAATGAAATATATACAATAATGAAAAATATAAGAAAACAGAAAAAAGTCCAAATAGGAAAATTCATCTGAACATTAAATACATCCTGAAAAGTAACAGTATTAAGGCCGAAACGCCTTACAACAAAATATATTACATTGATCAGCGCTCCGTACAGCAGAAAAAATTTCTGCCATTTTACCTTCGCTTTTAAATTGACCCAGAAAAACAATAAATAAATCGTCAGTTCCAGCGCTGTTACAAACGCATTCAATGTGTTTATCAAAAGATCGCTCAAAACATTCACAGTCCCATCTTGCAGTATTCCATATACGTTTCAATAATTCCCTTGTACTTTTTTGCGGGAATGGGAACGGTATGTCCGTCAGACAGCGATAGCTTGGTTGATGTTATCTGTTTTATGTAATCCATGTTAACAATATAGCTTCTGTGGAAGAAAATAAATTTTGAAGGAAGCTGTGTAAATATCTCACTGATTTTGTAATATGCGTCTTCGATTTTTCCGTTTTTTAAATAGACTAATATCTTCCTTTTCTGGCTTTCAATGAAAACTATATCGTCAACATTGATAACCGCTATTTCGTTTTGCCGATGAAGAATAAGCGCGGGAGATTTATGAGAGCTGACATTTCCGATTGCCTGACAAAAAACGAAACGCAGTTTTTCCACCGAAATAGGTTTAATTAAAATGTTCTCAAAATTCGTGTAACAAATTTTGTTGACGTATTTTGCATAACCCGTAATATAAATAATCTGTAAAGACGGAAGAATTGTGTTAAGCGCCTTCGCAACGCTTATTCCGTTAACTCTTCCCAAATCAATATCCAAAAACAGAATGTCGGCGCTGTTTTTTGTACAAAAACCGATAAGTGATTCTGCTGTATTAAATGAACGGACATCCGCATTTATATCAACGTTTTTGCAGATATTTCTTATATTTTCCTCAAGAAAATCAGTAATTTCTGTTTTATCGTCACAGCAAAGTATCCGCATCATTTTCTCCGTTCACCACAATTTGTAAAGTATTATAGTACGATTGACGTTTCAATGTAAAATTTAATCGTTTTTCATTACATCAAACACGAATTTCGTTACAATGTATATTGTAATTGTTTTTTTAGAATTAATCTATTCTCTGACAGTGTACATTTACTAAAATCCTTGTTTACAAATTACGGTCTAACAATTATAATATTAATGTCGAATTTTTGGGGAAAGCGGTGAAAAGAGTGAACAAAAAATGCCCTAACTGCGGCGCACAGATGCCGGAGGAAGCTTCTTTCTGTCTTAGTTGCTTTAGTGAAATAAACACTAATCTGCAAGCAAATATGACATTTGATAATGCAGAAAAACTGCCTGTGTTTTTACAAATTAAAACTAAATTTGAAGAATTGTTCAAACGAATTACTTCAAGCAAAAAGACTTTAGCTTTCGCTATTGCACTGTTCATAATTCTTATTGTTTTTGTTGTATTTTTAATTCTCGCGCTTATCCCCGCAGACGCTGTAAGCGATGTGCCGGCACAAACAACGCTCATAGCCGTTACCGATAAAAACGGCGAACCTGTTACAAATTCTAAAGGAGAACAAGTATTTGAAGTAAAAGAGGTAACAACAAAGAAAAAAAGCCTGCTTGGAAAAATCAAAGATAAGATAACAGGAGAAGAAAAAACAGCAGTCAATAATAACGTTTCTGAAAACGCCGAAGAAAAATCATCCAAAAACACTAATTCGTCTTCAGCCTCAAAAAGACCGGAAAAATCTCAGACAACAGGCGGAAGTTCTCCGTCAGCAAGCGGAAATAACAATAACGATGTTAATTTTGATGAACCCGAAAAAACGACTGTTCAAACAACAGAGAAAGAATATGACAGTTTTGAGACGGCTCCTTACGGAAGTTCCGGTGAGAAACTAAGTATAACTAAATACACGGGCAACTCATCTTCTGTGGTTATTCCGGCAGTCATCGACGGCAAACCTGTTGCAAGAATCGAAAAGAACGCATTCAAGGACAACAGCAAAATCAAAACAATAACATTTGAAAATGACAACAGCCGAAAATCCATATACCTTCAGAGCGGATGCTTTAATAATCTTTCATCTTTGACCACAATCAATATGCCCGACGCCAATTTGGGAATTGTCGGGGAGTTCTGCGAGAACTGTCTGAAACTTGAGACAATTAACATTGACAATTCTCAATACAAATTCATTGACGGCGCACTTTATTACTGGACTTCCCAATACTGGGTTTTAAGATTTATTTGTCCTGCGTCTGATTTGTCAGATCTGACTATTCCATCATGGTGCAAAGGAATTGAAAACATCTGCAACCTTTCAGAATGTTACAATCTGAAAATAATCAGACTGCATAAAAACGTAACTTCATTCCCGTCAATATATGAAATCAACGAAGCACTGGAAGCCGTATACGTTGAAGACGGCAGCAAATCCGCATTTGACAAAGACGGAGTTTTGTTTGTAGGAAAGAATACGACACTTTATCCTTCGTCGAAAAAAGACAAGTCTTTTACTCTTCCCGAAAACATAATTTTCAATCCGCCTCAAAAGCCTAACAAATATCTGGAAACACTGAAAATTCCAAAATCATGTGAACTTCAGTTCGCTGACTCTATATTCTTCTGTAAATGCTTTCCTAACCTGAAAACTATTTATATTGAGGACGGAGCAAGATGCCTTGAAGATGCAAAAAACAAATTTACTGGTAAAATAATAGTATACTGATTAAATCACCGGGAGACAAAACAATGTTTTCAAAAGAAACCAAAGAATTGCTTGATGAATTGAAAGGCAAAAATATTGATATCAACACATATCTGGAAAGTAATTCTGATTCTCTTATTGAAATCAATTTAAAGAAATTCTGGAACGATGTTGTAAATAACAGCGGCATGTCAAAATCAGATATAATAAACAAATCAGATTTCGGCTATGTTTATTTTTATGATGTTATCAACGGCCGCAAAATTCCTTCAACAGACAAAATAGTACGCCTTGCTCTTGCTATGAAAATGACGCTTGAGCAGTGTCAGACAGCACTGAAATACAGCGGGAAATCGCCTCTTTATCCACGCTTAAAAAGAGACAGTATCCTTATTTTTGCAATAAACCACAATTACGATATCTATCAAACCGCTGAATTACTGTTAAATGAAGGGCTGGAAGAACTGAAATGAGCGCACTGAAAGACTATATTGACAACAATTTGTCTAAAGAATACACTGTCGAAAAGACAATGTCCGACACTGCAGTAAACAAGGTAACGCTATACAAAAAGAATGACGGCGAAAATCGGTTGCTGTTCATCAGTTCCGTCTACAGAAACGATGACGTTTTTCGTCTTCTTAAAGGGCGGCAATGCGAAAACCTGCCAAGGATATACGAAGTCGCTTCTGAAGATGAAGCACTATATATTCTTGAAGAATATATAGACGGCACTGGGCTTGATACAGCGGTTAAAACAGAAAATCTGCCGGAAGAAAAAGTTGTAAAATACGCTCTTGATATTTGCAAGGCGCTTAATTATCTTCATGGTCTCAACATTATCCACAGAGATATAAAGCCGCCTAATATTATCATTACTAATGAAGACAAAGCGGTACTGGTAGATCTGAGTATTGCAAAACTATTTACAGGCAAAAAGGAAAAAGATACAATAAATCTCGGCACAATAGGCTACGCCGCTCCGGAACAGTTCGGCTTTTCCGAAAGTTCGCCGGCAACTGATATATATGCTCTCGGCGTTCTCATGAACGAACTAATTCTAGGAATACATCCTACGGTCGAAATACCAAAAGGTTCTATTGGAAAAATAATAAAAAAATGCACTGTAACACAGATTTCAAAACGTTACCAAAACGCGATTGAACTGCAAAGAGCATTAGAAAGAAAAAAGACAGCCAAATGAGGCTGTCTTTTTCCTTGGCAAAATATATAAGAACACCTGTTTCCAGGTTATTCTTTCACTTTTTCAGAGAGCTTTTGCTCAAAGCGGTCCTTGCGCGTTTCCTTTGGAAGCGGTGTCGGATAATCGCCGCTGAAGCAGGCACAGCAGCAATTCGGATTGCCCACAAGCATTTTAAGGTCATCGAGGGGAAGATAACCAAGGCTGTCGGCACCGATTATTTCTGCAATCTCTTCTTCAGAATGGTGAACGGCGATAAGATTTTCTTTTGAATCAACGTCCGTTCCATAATAACAAGGGAAAAGGAACGGCGGCGCCGAAATTCTCATATGAACTTCTTTCGCACCTGCGTCTCTAAGTAATTTAACGATACTGCGGGAAGTTGCGCCCCTGACGATTGAATCGTCAATCAAGACCACTCTCTTACCTTTTACGGTGTCGCTTACGGGGCTGAGTTTTATTTTTATCTGGTCAAGCCTTTCATTCTCTCCGGGAGAAATAAAAGTTCTGCCTATATACTTATTTTTTATAAGGCCGATACCATAAGGAATACCGGACTCCATCGAGTATCCGAGAGCGGCGTCCAGCCCGGAATCGGGAACTCCCACAACAACGTCTGCGTCTGCCGGGTGGGCTTTGGCAAGCAAACGGCCTGCGTTTCCTCTCGCTTCGTGGACAGAAATACCGTCTATAACAGAATCCGAACGGGCAAAATAGACATACTCAAAAGAGCAAATCGAGTTTTTCTCTTTTTTGCAGTGCTCGGTAATTGACTTTACGCCGAAATCACCGAACACAATAATTTCACCCGGTTCAAGATCTCTAATCACTTCTGCCCCCACCGCATGAAGCGCGCAGCTTTCAGAGGCAACAACATACATTCCGTCGGCTGTTTTGCCGTAACACAGCGGTCTGAAACCGTGGGGATCACGGGCGGCAATCAGTTTTGTTGCCGACATAAGCACAAGCGAGTAAGCGCCGTCAAGATGATACATAGCCTTGCAAAGCGCTTCTTCTATTGACGTTACTGTAAGCCGCTGTCTTGTAACGATATAGGCAATTGTTTCCGTATCGCTTGTAGTATGGAAAATAGCGCCGGAAAGTTCAAGCTCATTTCGCAGATCAAAGGCGTTTGTAAGGTTGCCGTTGTGAGCAAGCGCCATTTTACCTTTTTGATGATTGACTTCTATCGGCTGGCAGTTAGCCCGTGTAGACGCTCCCGTGGTTCCGTAGCGGACATGACCCACCA
>URGA01000086.1 GCA_900547275.1 uncultured Oscillospiraceae bacterium
TTCTACCATTTAGGTGCTTTTTTGTACTGTCTGCACAATTTGGGGCAGTTCAAAAGTCTGTGGCTTTTGTTTTTTTATTATTTTTATTCAGCGCTTGTTTCTCTTCCTTTATCTGTAAATTCAGAGCAGAGGTATCGGCGCTGACCGAGGCTCTTAGAACCGTATTCAATGGCCTCCTGGGGGCATTTGTTAATGCAGGCCATGCAGTGAGTGCAGTTTCCGTTCCAGCTGGGTCTTCCGTCTCTCATCTCAATTCCGTTTAAAGGGCAGAATGTAACGCATTGGCCGCAGCTTACGCATTTGTCGCTGGCAAAAAACGATTTCGATTTAACGCACGCTCCGTAAAACAGAGGGTTTACCAGATGGGTCATTATTTTGCCCAGCGGAGAAGGCTTATGGTGGGGGATCTTCATTCCCGATTCAATTCGCATCGCCGTTTTTTCAAGCTGAATATCTGCTTTCGCCATTATTTTTTTGATTTCTTCATCACTGTTTGGCGTTTCAAACATTGCAATGTAATTTTCAGGCATTACGATTTCGCCGACGCCCATAAATCTAAGACCTTTCTTTTTGCAAAGCTTGGTCAGCGTGTCTTCCGCCGAGTATATCTGGCCGCCGCAAGTCATGACAAAATATGCGATGTCGCTTCCGCTGAAATCAGAGCGCTTGATGAAATCAGCAAAAACGTGCGGTATCTGCCATGCGTATGTGGGGCAGACGAAGATATAAGGTTTTTCAGAAGTAAAGGACGGCGAACTACCGTCTCTTATATAATCAAAGGCGTTTTCAACAGTGTCTCCGAGACGTGCTCCGATATAAGACGCCGCGTATCTGCTGTTGCCTGTTCCGGTAAAGTAGATTATCATTTTTCAATTCCCCGTTTCTTTTTTTTGCTATTTATATTATATGGAATTTTAATCCTGTGTCAAATAACGTTAATTCTTAAAACAAAAGCGAACACGGAAGGTTTCCCAACCGCGTTCGCTTTTTTATTTATTATTGCAAGCAGATGTGTTTATCAGTATTTCTTTCTGGGAGTGTAAACAGTGTGAAGCAGGTGGTGCGCCTTTTCGCTGTTTGGCTCTCCGAGAAATTCTCTGTAAATCGTTTCTACAACCGGGGATTCGTGGGAACGGCGGATTGGAAGTTCTGCGTCCTCATCGTAAAGCGCTTTCGCACGAAGTTCCTTGATTGGAACGTTGTTCCTTGTTGAATCTCTCTGAACAGGCTGACCGCCGCCGTTTATACAGCCGCCGGGGCAAGCCATTATTTCTATAAACTGATACGGCGATGTTCCGTTTTTAACTTCATCACAAAGTTTGCGGGCGTTTCCGAGACCGCTGGCAACTGCTACTTTCACTTCGGTTCCCGCAACGCTGTATGTTGCTTGGCGGATGCCCTCCATGCCTCTTACTTCGCAGAAGTCGATGGCTTTGAATTCACCGTCAAGAATAGTTGCAGCTGTTCTGAGCGCCGCTTCAAGCACGCCTCCGGTTGCGCCGAATATAACGCCTGCGCCTGAAGCAATGTCAAATGGGGAGTCAAATTCTTCTTCAGGAAGCAGGTCAAAGTTGATTGCGGCTCCGTTTATCATTTGACCCAGTTCGCGGGTTGTAAGGGCAACGTCAACCTCGTTGTTCATCTCGGGTCTTGTTACCTCAAATTTCTTTGCAGTACATGGGATAACTGATACAACAAAAAGATTTTCCGGGTCAATGCCGTTCTTTTCGCAGTAATATGTCTTAAGCAAAGCCCCGAACATTTCCTGAGGAGATTTGCAGGTTGAAAGATGGGGGAGGATTTCCGGATAATAGTGCTCCGCGAATTTTACCCAGCCCGGACAGCAGGAAGTAAACATCGGCAGAGGCTTTCCGCTTTTAATTCTGTCTATCAGTTCATACGCCTCTTCCATGATTGTAAGGTCTGCCGTAACGTTCATATCAAATGCGGCATCTGCGCCAAGTCGGCGAATAGCCGCCGGCATTTTCTTTTCTACGTTTGTTCCTATAGGCAGGTCAAATTCTTCGCCGAGAGTTGCTCTCACTGCCGGCGCGGTAAAGAAAACTACTTTCTTTTCAGGGTCGGCGATGGCTTCCCATACTTCCGGAATACTGCTTTTCTCGTAAAGAGCGCCAACGGGACAGGCAACTACGCACTGGCCGCATCCAACGCAGGCGGCGTCCTGAAGCGGAATGTCAAACGCACAGCCGATGGTCTTTTTGTGGCCTCTCTGGCGCGGACCGATGATGCCTACCGTCTGGTGTTCACAGGCTGAAACACAGCGCATACAGTGGATGCACTTGTTGTTGTCGCGGATAAGATAGGGCGATGAAAGGTCCACAGGCATCAGTTCATCAGTTGACGGGAAACGATCCTCGTCAACGCCGTAATCCTTACAAAGTTTTTGGAGTTCGCATCGGCTTGAACGAACGCAGGACAGGCACTTTTTGTGGTGCTCGGAAAGCAGAAGTTCAAGAGTTGTCTGGCGCGACTGGCGAACTTTCGGTGTGTTGGTCCATACTTCAAGACCTTCCGCTACGGGATAAATGCATGAAGCAACGAGACTTTTTGCGCCTTTTACTTCAACAACACATACGCGGCAGGCTCCGATGCAGTTTATGTCTTTTAGATAGCAAAGAGAGGGAATGTCGATGCCTGCCAGACGGGCGGCTTCGATAATGGTGCTTCCTTCTTCTGCTTTAACGGGTATACCGTTGATTTTAAGATTAACCATTTGCAATCCCTCCTTACATTTTCTCAATGGCGTCAAAGTGGCAGTTTTCCATACAAAGGCCGCATTTTACGCATTTGTCCGGGTCTATTGTATGGGGCTGTTTTAATGTGCCCGTAATTGCTCCAACGGGGCAGTTTCTGGCGCAGAGCGTACAGCCTTTGCACTTGTCGGCGTTGATTGTGAATGAAAGGAGAGCCTTGCAGACGTGGGCAGGGCACTTCTTTTCTTTAATATGGGCGAGATATTCGTCGCCGAATGCGTTCATTGTGGAAAGTATCGGGTTGGCCGCCGTCTGGCCGAGAGCGCAGAGAGACGAGCGCTTCATGTGGTGCGCGAGTTCCTTGATTTTGTCAAGATCCTCTATCTGGGCGGTGCCTTCCGTTATCCGGGTTAGGTATTCCAGTAGTTTTTTAGTTCCGATACGGCATGGGGTGCATTTTCCGCAGCTTTCGTCTACTGTGAATTCAAGATAGAATTTGGAAATGTCAACCATGCAGGTATCCTCGTCAAGGATAATCATGCCGCCGGAGCCCATCATTGAGCCGATTTCGATAAGGTTGTCGTAATCTATCGGAACGTCAAGATAGTCGGCGCTGATACAGCCGCCTGAGGGGCCGCCTGTCTGAGCCGCTTTGAATTTCTTTCCGTTGGGAACGCCTCCGCCGATTTCTTCAACGATCTCGCGGATTGTGGTGCCCATTGGCACTTCAACAAGTCCCACGTTGTTTATCTTTCCGCCGAGAGCGAAAACTTTTGTGCCCTTTGAGTTCTCGGTTCCTATTGATGAGTACCACTGGGAGCCTTTGAGTATGATGGGGGCAATATTTGCGTATGTTTCAACGTTGTTGAGAATTGTGGGCTTGCCGAAAAGTCCCTTGACAGCAGGGAACGGCGGACGCGGGCGCGGTTCGCCTCTGTGGCCTTCTATTGAGGTCATAAGGGCAGTTTCTTCGCCGCATACGAAAGCGCCGGCGCCAAGTCTTATATCAATATCAAAATCAAAGCCTGTTCCGAGAATGTTTTTGCCCAGCAGACCGTATTCCTTAGCCTGAGCAATGGCGATGCGCAGACGGTTGACGGCGATGGGATATTCTGCGCGGACATAGACGTAGCCCTGATGGGAGCCGATGGTGTAACCTGCAATAGTCATTGCTTCAATTACAGCGTGGGGGTCACCCTCAAGAACCGAGCGGTCCATGAAAGCGCCCGGGTCGCCTTCGTCGGCGTTACAGCAGACGTATTTAATATCGCTTTCCTGCGCCATGGCGAAAGACCATTTTCTTCCTGTGGGGAAGCCGGCACCGCCTCTGCCGCGAAGGCCTGCCGCCAGCAGTTCATCGATAACATCCTGGGGGCTCATTGTAGTGAGCACTTTTGCCAGCGCCTGATAAGCGTCCATAGCAATGGCTTCTTCAATATTTTCAGGGTCGATAACGCCGCAGTTGCGCAGAGTTATTCTCATCTGTTTTTTATAGAAATTCGTTTCAGACAGCGGAATGGTTGAGCCGTCGGTATGTACGGTTTTTTCGTAAAGATATTTGTTGACGGGCTTTCCGCCTGGAACAAGGTGGCCCTCAACAATTTCTTTTATCTCGGAGGGTCCGACCTGGCTGTAAAACGAGCCTTCGGGATAGACAATCATTATCGGACCGAGTGAGCAGAGGCCGAAACAGCCTGTGCGAACAACGAGTACGTCTTTAAGGTTGTGGGCTTCGAGTTCGGCGTTCAGTGCATCAAGAACAGAATGGGAGCCGGAGGATGTACATCCTGTACCGCCGCAGACCAGCACCTGCTTCCTGTACCCTGTTTTTTCAGCGAGTTTTGCGCCTTCTTCGGCAACAAGTTTTCTGACGGTAACAAGGTCGTGATTTTTTGCCTTTATTTCATTGAGCTGTTCAATAGTCATTCTTCCTCATCCTCCTGCATATAGCTGTCAAGAATTTTATCTGCCTCGTCGGGGGTGAGTTTGCCGTATACCTCGTCGCCTATCATGATAACCGGAGCAAGTCCGCAGGCGCCGACACAGCGGCAGGAGTCTATGCTGAATTTGCGATCGGGCGTGCATTCGCCGCTCTTTATATTCAGTCGTTCTTCAATGCGTTCAAGCACCTTGTCTGCGCCTTTTACATAGCAGGCGGTGCCAAGACAAACGGAGATCTGGTGGTCACCTTTCGGAGTAAGGCTGAACTGGCTGTAAAATGTTGCAACGCCGTATACTTCCGATATGGTCAGATCCAGCGCCTGAGCAATCATCTGCTGGACTTCGTAAGGGAGATACCCGTAGATAGCCTGAGCTTCCTGTAAAACAGGCATAAGTCTGCCGGGAACGTCCTTGTATTTTTCAAATACTGCACGAAGCTGGGCTTCCTGCTCTGCTGTTCCTTCAAAAGGGAGTGTTTCCATTAAAATTATCCTCTCTGTGTATTCTGATTTTAGTAACAGTAAAAAATATTGTACAGTATTTTTGCACAAAAATCCACCATTTTTTATAAAAATTAAGGCATAATTGATATTTTTTTATCAATTATGCCTTGTTTAGATATATTTTTTTGTACAGATTAAAAGATTGTGATAATTTTTATATTTTTGATTGTGCAAAAATTAACAAATTCGCGGCAAGCCTTCGCCGTGAAGAACGTCTATTTTTCGCTTGCCGCCCAGAGCGGTTGTCATCGTTATGCCCTGTCCGCTGTGAACATTTCCTATTATCGCCGCTTCTTCTCCGTACGGACATTGGCGGATTATTTCAACTGCTTTTTCAGCTTCTTCTGCCGGTACAATGGCAGTGAGTTTTCCCTCATTGCCCATATGGAGAATGTTAAGCCCAAGTATTTTTGAAAACGCCTTGACTTCATCATGAACCGGTATCTTGTTTTCAAATATTGTAATTCCCATATTAGAAGCATTTGCCAGTTCGCAGAGAACTGTTCCCAGTCCGCCTCTCGTTATGTCGCGCATGGTGTGAACGTGGACGCCGTTTTTGAGCAGAGCTCTTACCATTGCGGCAAGAGGAGCGCAGTCGGATTTAATGTTGTTTTCTATATCCATTCGCGCTGAAAGAATAGCGGCGTGGTGGTCGCCCATGGCTCCGCTGACGATAACAGCGTCACCGTTTCGAAGGTTGCGGGAGGTAATGTCCGTGCTTATTTTAATGAAGCCGACGCCGGCAGTATTTATATATATTCCGCCGTTTCCCTCAATAACCTTTGTATCTCCTGCCACAATCTGGACACCTGCTTCTTTAGCAGCCGCCATGGATTTGGCAATACGTGTAAGATCTTGAGTATCCGCTCCTTCTTCAATAATAAAGGCGGAAGTAATATATTTCGGAACGGCGCCTCTCATAAGTAAATCGTTAACCGTTCCGCAAACAGCCAGTCTGCCTATATCGCCGCCTTTAAAAAACAGGGGAGTAACAACAAAACTGTCCGTAGTAACGGCAATTTTTGAAGCGCCGTCAACAACAGCGCTGTCCTCCATCTGGTCAAGCACAGGACTGCTGAATTCTTTTGCAAATACGGTATGGATAAGTTCTTCGGTGGCTTTGCCTCCGCTTCCGTGCGCAATAGTTATCTTCATATCAATTCCTCATTCAATGGGATACATTTTTTCAAGATGGGAAAGGATCATGCGGATTTTTTCTTTTTCCGCTTCCTCGGTTATTTCCCTGCCTGAAGAGAATAAGTGCAGTGACGGCTCCTTTTCAGGTTTGGCGCCTGTTTCGTTAAGTTTCCTTATCAGCTGGTTTACAGTGCCCTTGTTTCCGTCTACGAAAGACATATTGGCGGGCAGAAGTTCCCTAAGCTGAGCTTTAAACAGGTTGAAGTGGGTGCAGCCAAGCACAAGAGCGGAATATTCGCTCAAATCAAAGCCTTTTAACTGTTCTTCAAGGTATTGCTTAACTTCATCGCCGTAAAATATCCCTTGCTCAGCGAAGCGAACGAGTTTCGGCAGGGGGAGCAGATCTACAAGGTGATGGTTGTCGTAATGCTCCATAAGTATTTTTAATTTGTCGCCGCGGATGGTTACGGGCGTCGCCGCAACAAGCACTCGGTGAACCGGGTCCAAATCCAGCGCTTTTTTTACAGCGGGCTCCATTCCTATTAT
>URGA01000087.1 GCA_900547275.1 uncultured Oscillospiraceae bacterium
AAGCAAAAATTTAAACCAGCCGCAGAGCACAAGCGCCAGAGCGGTGAAGTAAAGCACGTTGCCCGCCGAATGTATTATCAGCATCGCGGTGAGCTGCGAATGTTTTGCGTAGTAAATAAGACATCCGATTTCTCCCTTAAACGGGATAAGGTTTGCGGTAACGTCGAAATTGTCAAACTCTCTCAGGGCAAAAAACATCAGAAAGAACAGTAGCGCGCAAAGGGGCAGATAGCCCAGCGAAAAACGGCGAAGCATTATTCCCATATCGGCTTTTCGGTCACGCTTTACCGCAACGCAGAGCCATGAGGCGGCGAGCACGGTAAAAAACGAAATCATCGAGTACATAAAGTGGAAAAGAATTTTGTCGTCGCCTATTCTCGCTATTAGGTTTACCGTCCATCTGTCAATAAAAAACAAAACGAAGCAAACGTTCATGATTACCGCACAGGCGGTGCCCACGAACTTTAAATTCTTTTCCGCAATATAATCGGCAACTGTTAAAATCAGCGGCACTGCAAAACAGAGAACAGTCTTTGCAATCCTTGTTTCTATACTCCAGAAGAACTGAGGATGCCAGCTGTCAACGAAACAGCAGGCGGTGCAAAACAGCCCGATTATAAATGCCGTTCGGCATATGTAAACGTGGGCTCTTGTTGTCTTCATATATTTAACCCCCAACATATAGTGACATTATAATATATTATCTTAACAAATACAAGAATAACAATTTTTTTATTGACAAGAAGCCACAATTTATAATATAATATCAAGCGCTAATGTGGGTTGGTATCCCACTGAG
Source organism: uncultured Oscillospiraceae bacterium (assembly GCA_900547275.1). Taxonomy (GTDB): domain Bacteria; phylum Bacillota; class Clostridia; order Oscillospirales; family Acutalibacteraceae; genus CAG-217. Next base: position 800 of record URGA01000087.1, read on the forward strand.
AAAGCACGCACCTGCACTATACCGTGCAGAGTATATAAAGATTAAGAACCAGTTTAGTCTTAGGAATGGAGTGAAACAAGATGAAAAGAACTTATCAGCCGAAGAAAAGACACGCGCAGATGGAGCACGGCTTCAGAAAGAGAATGTCAACAAAGAACGGAAGAAAGGTACTTGCCCGCCGTCGTGCAAAGGGCCGCAAATCTCTTTCTTACTAATTACCGAATGGGAATGGTATTGTGAAAAGCAACGCCTTAAAGGAAAACAGGGATTTCCGCAGGCTTTATAACAGAGGAAAAAGCAAAACGGCGCCGTGTGTCGTTACCTACGCTTTGAAAAGCAGGCGGGGTGAGACCCGCGTTGGTATCACCAGCTCTAAAAAGATTGGCGGCGCAGTTGAGCGAAACCGCGCAAGGCGCGTTATCCGCGCAGCGTTTTCGCAGCTTGAAAACCGAGTTGAGGGCAACTGGGACCTTGTTTTTGTTGCCAGAACCAGGACAACCTGTGTAAAAATGCAGCAGGTACTGGCGGATATGGAAAAGGAACTGCTTGAGCTCGGAGTGATAAGCAATGAAAAATCCGCTTAAATCTCTAATTAAGTTTTTAATAAGAACATATCAGGTGACGCTGAGTCCGCGCTTTTCAAACGGCTCGTGCCGCTATGTGCCCACCTGCAGCCAATACGCGCTGGAGGCCGTTGAGATACACGGAGTTTTTAAGGGCTCACTGCTGGCTATACGCCGTATTTTGCGCTGCAATCCTTTTTTCAAAGGCGGATACGACCCCGTTCCCCCAAAGAAAGAAAAGCGAAAATAATTTTACTATCTGAAATTATTGCTGCTTTTTAAGCAAAACTTAACAAAGAGGACATACAATGAACAGTATTTTGTTAGCTGCTTCTTCAGCGGGTGTAGCTTTTTTCAAACCGCTGTATTGGCTTTTCGGCGTATGCATGGGATTTTTGATGGACCTGCTGGGTAACCAGTACTTTATTGCCATCATTATCTTTACTGTTGTAACCCGTCTTATTTTGCTGCCTGTTAATATCCACCAGCAAAGGACCATGGCGAAATCTACCCGCCTTCAGCCGAAAATCCAGAAGTTACAGAAGAAATACCCCGATCCCAAAGACCGCGTTAAACTTAACCAGGAAATGCAGGATCTTTATGCCCGCGAAGGTCACAACCCAATGAACATGGGCTGCGGACCTCTTATTTTCCAGATGGTATTCCTGATGGGTATCGTTGGTATTATTTACTACCCGCTGTCATATGTTATCGGTATGGACAGCATTGCAGACAACGCCGACAAACTGCTTGAGGTTATTAAAAATCTCGGCTATGACGGCCAGTATATGCAGCTCGGTATTCTGGAGAACTTCAACGATTACAAAGACACTCTCGTTGCCGAATTCCCGAAGATTTTCACACCTGAAAACTGCAGCGCCATTGAGGCGTACCGCGACGGAATGGTACTCGGCACTCTTGATATGACCGCAATTCCTCACTGGAAAGACGGCGCAATCATCATTATTCCTATTTTGTGTTTTGTAACTTCGCTGCTGTCCACCCTTGTATCAACCTTGATTCAGAAGAAGAACAATCCGGCAGCCGCTCAGCAGATGAGCCAGATGATCATTATGATGCTGATGATGCCGTTTTTCTCACTTTATATCGCATTCAAGGTGCCTGCAGCGGTAGGCTTTTACTGGATTATCTCAAATCTGGTGGCGATTGTTCAGCAGCTCTTTATTGCAAAATTCTTCCCGCCGAAGAGAAGCCAGGCAAGACTTATGGTTGAAAACACCATTTACCGCCGCTCCAGAGAGGCAAATGTCAAAAAAATTAAAGAATAAAGTCGGAGGACATAATGATAAAGGAATTTATCGGAACCGGCAAAACTATTGAAGAGGCGACGAAAGTTGCCCGCACCGGTCTTAACGCTCCGTCATCGGCAGATGTAAAAATCGAAGTTGTCGCAATGCCCCAGAAAAAACTTTTCGGTCTTTTCGGCGGAAGCGACGCCAAGGTAAAAGCAAGTTACGACGACGGCAAAAAAGCGAAAAAGGCGCAGCCGAAAAAAGAAACGCCTAAAAAAGAGGCGCCGAAAAAGGCGGCCGTAAAGAAAGAAACTCCAAAGCCGGAAAAAGCGGAGAAAGCCGAGAAGCCCGAAAAGGCAAAGGTAAGCGCCGCTGATATAGACCTTGATTACGCCTGTGATTATCTTAAATCACTTATCGTAGGACTTCAGGTTGAAAATCCCGAAGTTACCGCAAAGCTGGTTGACGGCGTAGTTGAAATGGAAGTTTCCTGCGATGATTACGGTATTATCATCGGCCGCAGAGGCGATACGCTGGACGCGCTCCAGTATCTTACCAGCCTTGCTATTAAAAAGCAGGCAGACAAATATGTAAGAGTTACACTCAACGTCGGCAATTACCGCGAAAAGAGAGTTGAAACTCTTCGCAATCTTGCCAAAAAGAACGCAGGCTACGTTCTTCGCACAGGCAAGAGATATACGTTTGAGCCAATGAATCCGTATGAAAGACGCATTCTCCACACCACCGTTCAGGAGATTGAAGGCGTTGAGTCTCGCTCCGTCGGGGTTGACCAGGACAGACGTGTTGTTATCGAGCCGGAAGGCGGCGTAAAGAGCACCTCATATTCAAGAAGAGGCGGCTCAAGAAGAGGCGGTTCCTCTCGTTCACAGAGAACGGCTCCCGCCAACACTCAGCCCAAGGACGACAGAGCAGATCTGCCGAAGTTCGGAAAGATTGAAGCTCCCCTTGCACCGGCTGATAAAGAAGAAAACTAAATTTTCTATTGCAATGGCGAACACAACCGATGTGCTTCGCCATTCTTTATAGAGGTGATTTTTGTGTCTGAAACAATAGCGGCTATTGCCACGGGAAGCGCCGCCGGCGGCATCGGAGTTATCCGCATAAGCGGAGACAGCGCCATTGAGGTTGCCCAGAAAGTTTTTCGCTCAGTCGATTCGGCTCCCCTCAGTTCGCTGGCAGGCTACACCGCGAAATTCGGACGTGTGTATAAAGACGGCGAGGCTTTTGACCAGGCTGTTGCTCTTGTTTTCCGCGCCCCTAAGTCATATACCGGAGAAGACGTTGTTGAACTGAGCGTTCACGGCGGAATATACGTTGTTGAAAAGACGCTGGAGGCCGTTTTTGACGCAGGCGCCGTTCCTGCCCAACCCGGTGAATTTACTAAGCGCGCCTTTCTTAACGGAAAAATGGACCTTACCGAGGCGGAAAGCGTTGCTTCTATCATTTCCGCAACAGGTGAAACGGCGGCAAAAAGCGCATACACAACTCTTTCCGGCGCGCTTTACGAAAAAATAAGCGCAGTGCTGGCAAGCCTTATGGATTGCAGCGCCCAGATGGCGGCGTGGGTTGACTACCCCGACGAGGAGATAGACGACCTGAGCACCGACAGCCTTATAGACACCCTGACTTCGGCGAAAAACGAACTGACTTCTCTGCTTTCAGATTACGAAAGCGGCCAGATAATGACCTGCGGAATAGATACCGCAATCGTGGGCAGACCCAACGTGGGCAAATCGTCGCTGATGAATTTGCTGTCGGGTCAGGAAAAAAGCATTGTAACCGATATGCAGGGCACAACGAGAGATATTGTTGAAAGCACTGTTCGTCTGGGAAGTCTCGTGCTCCACCTTTCAGACACTGCGGGTCTGCGCAAGTCTGACGACAAGGTGGAGAGCATCGGAATTCAGCGCGCTATGGACAAGATACAGCAAGCGATGCTTGTGCTGGCTGTTTTTGACTCTTCTCAGGAACTCACCGAGGAAGACAGAAAACTAATCGAACTTTGCAAAGGCAAACACGCTATCGCCGTTATGAACAAGCAGGACCTTGAATGCACCGCAAAGACACAGCCGCTGAAGGACGTATTTTCAAGCATAGTCTTTCTCAGTGCAAAGGAAAAGACAGGCAAGGAAGACCTTGAAAAAGCCATAAAAGATCTGCTGGGAGTTGCCGATTTTGACGCCGCATCTCCTATACTGGCGAACGAACGTCAGCGCAGATGCTGCAAGGACGCTCTTTCAAGTATCGCCGAAGCCCTCAGCGCCGCTGAAGCGGGAATGACTTATGACGCAATCAATGTTATGATAGACAGCGCAGTGGATTTCCTCCTTTCGCTGACGGGAAAGAAAGCCACCGAAGAAGTGGTTAATAATATTTTCAGTAAGTTTTGTGTGGGTAAATAATGGAATACTTTGCAGATAAATATGATGTAATTATAATAGGCGCAGGCCATGCTGGAATTGAGGCGGCGCTTGCCTCTGCCAGACTGGGATGCAAAACTGCCGTCTTTACGATAAACCTTGACTGGGTGGGCAATATGCCCTGCAATCCGTCAATCGGCGGAACGTCAAAGGGTCATCTTGTTAGAGAGATAGACGCTCTCGGCGGCGAAATGGGAAAGGCGGCGGACAAGTATTCGCTCCAGTCCCGTATGCTCAATCTTGGCAAGGGGCCTGCCGTTCATTCTCTGCGCGCCCAGATAGACAGGCGCGAATATTCTGCCGGAATGAAGCATACTCTTGAAATGCAGGATGGACTTGATATCAGACAGGGCGAGATAGTGGACCTTTACATGACCGACGGCGGAAACTGGAGAGTGAAAACAAAGCTTGAAGCGGTTTTTGAAGCAAAAGCCGTCATTCTCGCAACTGGTACTTTCCTGGGCGGACGCGTTTATATCGGCGATGTTTCATACGAAAGCGGACCTGACGGAATGTTCCCCGCCACCGAACTTTCTATTGCGCTTCGCAAACTTCGCGTTCCCCTGCGCAGATTTAAAACGGGAACACCGTCACGAGTGAACGCCCGCAGTATAGATTTTTCAAAAATGGAGGTTCAGCCCGGCGACGAGCGCACCGTTCCATTCAGTTTTGAAACAAAGACGCCGCCTGAAAACAAGGTGTGTTGTCATATTACATATACAAATGCTGAAACGAAGCAGATAATTCTCGACAATCTTCACCGCAGTCCGATGTACAGCGGAAAGATTGAGGGCAAGGGCCCGCGTTACTGCCCCAGTTTTGAGGACAAAATCGTTCGCTTTTCCGACAAGGAGCGCCACCAGCTTTTTGTGGAACCCTGCGGACTGAATACTGAGGAAATGTATCTTCAGGGGCTGAGTTCTTCTCTGCCTGAGGACGTTCAGCTTGCGTTTATCCATACTATCCCCGGTCTTGAGCACGCCCAGGTAATGCGCACCGCTTATGCTATTGAGTATGACTGCGTTGACCCCACCGCACTTAAGGCTACTTTGGAATTTCACGATCTTCCGGGGCTTTACGGAGCAGGCCAGTTCAACGGTTCCAGCGGTTACGAGGAAGCGGCGGCTCAGGGACTTGTTGCAGGTATCAACGCCGCGCTGAAGATAAAGGGTCGCGAACCACTTATTCTTGACAGAGGCGGTTCGTATATAGGAACGCTTATTGACGACCTTGTTACAAAGGGATGTTCAGACCCGTACAGAATGATGACCAGCCGAAGCGAGTACAGACTTGTGCTCAGGCAGGACAACGCCGACGTTCGGCTTACACCTACGGGCTATAAGATAGGACTTATCAGCGAAGAGAGATACAAAGCATTTCTTCATAAACAGGAACTTGTTGCCGAAGAGCGCAGGAGAATTGAGGAAACAAGTATTCCTCTTACAGACACGATACAAAGAATTCTTGAAAATAAAGGAACAGCCCCATTAAAGACAGGCTGTAAAATGATAGAATTGCTGAAGAGACCCCAGATAACCTACGCCGACCTTGCTGAGGTTGACCCCGGCAGACCGGATATGCCGGACGCTGTTTTTGAGCAGGTGGAGATTGCGGTTAAATATGAGGGTTATATTGCTCGGCAGGAACAGCAGATACGCGAAATGCGCAGAATAGAAGCAAAGCGGA
>URGA01000088.1 GCA_900547275.1 uncultured Oscillospiraceae bacterium
TATCCGCTGTAATTTTAAGAATTTTTATAACGGCAAGCCGCTTAGAGCAATGATAGTCCTTGATGATAAACCCCAGGACAGCATGGTTATCGCCACCCCCTGGAAAGAGGATAAGCACGCCTTTTACTATAACCAGAAGATAAACTGCATGAACGCCAGAGGCAAAGTTGAGTTTGACGGCAAAATTTACAAATTCAACCCTAAAACCGACTACGGCGCCCTTGACTGGGGCAGAGGCGTCTGGACCTATGACAACACCTGGTACTGGGGCTCCGGTTCCGGTACTGTTGACGGCCACGCCTTCGGTTTTAATATCGGTTACGGCTTCGGCGACACTTCGGCGGCGTCTGAAAACGTTATTTTTTACGACGGTAAAGCGCACAAACTGGACGACGTTTCTTTCCTTATCAGCGAAAATTACACCGACCCGTGGAAATTTACGTCCTCTGACGGAAGATTTGAAATGGATTTCGTTCCTATTATTGACAGAAGCGCACTGCTTGACGTAAAATTTATCTGTTCCGACCAGCACCAGGTTTTCGGCAGAATGAGCGGCACCGCCGTGCTTGACGACGGCACTGAAATTAAACTGAAAGATTTTCTCTGTTTTGCTGAAAAGGTGCATAATAAATATTAATCAAAGGAAGTACCCCAATGGCAAAAAAAGAAGTAAAAACAAATGTAATGCGTGTATTGGACAGCAAAAAGATACCCTATAACCATTACACATATGATAATACAATCGTAAACGGCGCCCAGGTTGCCGCAGAGCTTGGCAAAGAGGCTGGCTGTGTTTTCAAAACTCTGGTAACCGTCGGTAAATCCGGCGAGCACTATGTGTTCATGGTTCCCGTTGAAGAAGAACTGGATCTTAAAAAGGCGGCGAAAGCAGCGGGAGAAAAATCAATCGAGATGATTGCCCAGAAGCAGCTGCTTCCTCTTACGGGCTATATCCACGGCGGCTGTTCTCCTATCGGAATGAAAAAAGTGTTCAAAACCACTGCTCACATTTCGGCTCTTGATTTTGACACTATCATTTTTTCCGCCGGCAAGGTGGGCTTCCAGGTTGAGATTGCGCCCCGGGATTTGGAAAATGTTATTCCCCTCGGTTTTGCCGATATTATAAAATAATAATTGAAAAAAGCACCCGTGATATCAGTTGATTTCACGGGTGCTCTATATTTTTATTTGATTTTTGCTTTTCGCTTGCCTTTCATGATAAACCATAGAATTATGATTATCTGGAAAATTGCGGCGGCGAGATAAATAAGGTGTATCTTTGCTATCGGATAAGCGAAAGTAAACGTTAGGTGGATAGATACGATAAGGGACCAGTCAAGGAGAGATACCATTATTGCGTTGGTAAGCCTTGTCCACCAGATTTTTGAAAAGACCAGCAGTATTATCGCCGAGATAGGAACCGCCCACACGAACACCAGCCAGGGAACGAGAACCGGCAGGTGAACATAAGATGAAATTATTTGAAGCAGAATAAAGATTATCGACATAACGAACCAGCAAAGAAAAACGCTGAGAACGGGTATCATAATATGCTTCTTTTGCTTTTCAGGAGTATAGTTTTTTGGGCTGTTGTAAAGAAAATCGTTTAGGGTGATGTTGAAAATATCCGCCATTTTTTTCAAAACAAGAACGTCCGGAATTCCGTCTCCGCACTCCCATTTGGAAATTGACTTGTCGGAGTAATTGAGCATTCGGGCAAGGGCGCTTTGGGTAAGCCCTGCTTTTTGGCGGTAGAATTGAATATTTTTGCCGATTTTCTGTTTTAATTCTTCGTCCGTCAAAAAATCACTCCTTTCAGTCTTGCTTATTCAATGATAACCGAAAACCCGCATAAAATCAAGAAAAATTATTGCTCCACTGGGGGTGGAGAGCGTTTTTTCATCAGTAGAGGCGGTATATTACACAGTGGAAGGCATATTCTGGGTGATAGGGTGACTTTTTATTTCGCATTTGCTATTATGTATGTAAATTTACGGCAGATGATTTTAAGGAGAAACGTATGAAAGAAGATTACAGTAAATGGCTCGTTGTTTCCGATATTGACGGAACGCTGAATAATAAATTCAGAAAACTGCCGAAAAATAATTACGACGCAATAAAGGCTTTTACCGAGTGCGGCGGCAATTTTACGCTGGCGTCCGGCAGAATGATTTCTTCCCTTGAGCGAAACTACAACAGAATAACTGCAAACCAGCCGGCGATAATTGTCAACGGTGCCGGTATTTACGATTATAAACAGCGCAAACTGATTTGGAGCAGTACAATCGGCGAAAAAGGCAGAGCGTTTGTCAGAGACGTGCTTAATAAGTTTCGCGGTTTTAATTCTGTTGACGTTGGAATTTTCTTTGACGACCATGTTTATATTATCAGAAAAGGACTTCTGTCTCAGGGTCAGATGTATTTTGACAAAAGCCGCTATCAGTTTGCCAAGATAGACGACGTTCCCGAAGAGGGCTGGATGAAAGTTATTTTCTGGTCAAATCCCGTCGTTATCAATAAACTAAAAAAATATATCGACGGCGTTGAAAATCCCGACGCAAATTTTATGTCTTCGTCGCCCTGGAGCCTTGAGATGCTCCAGAAAGGAACCCATAAAGGCGCCGCCGCTCTTAAACTGGCAGAGATGATCGGTGTTGACAAAGACCACGTTGCGGCTATAGGCGATTATTACAACGACTACGATATGCTGAAAACGGTAGGTCTCCCTGCCTGCGCAGGTCAGGCGCCGAAAGATCTCCACAAAATCGCCAAGTACGAAGCGTGCCACTGCAACAAAGGGTGTGTTGCAGACCTTCTGCGCTATATTATGTTCCACAACGGCGGACTGAAAAGTTAAACATAAAAATAAAGGGCTGAAGTTTCAAAACTTCAGCCTTTTTGTTGTATTATTTGTTTTTGCCTTGTTTCGCGTTGCATCCGCGGCAGGAGGAGCAGTCGCCGTTACAGCCGGCTGAACCTCTGTTTTTAATAAGATATACGGTTATTGCCGCAATGACCGCAATAAGGATGATAAGGACAACGGCAGTGCCCACTTCTATTCCTCCGTTAATTTCTTACCTGCCGGCTTGGGAGCTTTTCTGAACAGCAGGAAAAGAAATACCGCAAGGACAACGAACGCAATAATCGTTGTAACCTGCAATTTTCCTGTTGAGATAAGCAGTCCGAACTGGTAGATGCAAAGTGAAACACAGTAAGCGAATACAGTTTGGTAAGCCACTGCGAAGAAGAACCATTTTGCGCTGTTCATCTCGCGCCTGATCGCGCTAACAGCCGCCATGCAGGGCATACAAAGCAGGTTGAAGATAAGGAAGCTGTAACCTGCCAGAGGAGTAAACGCTGTTGAAATATCGCTGTAAAGCACTCCGAAAACGCCCACGATTTCTTCCTTCGCCATAAGGCCGAGAACGGTTGCAACCGCCGCCTGCCATGTTCCGAAACCGAGAGGAACAAACAGTTTGTTTATGATATGGCCGAGGAAAGCAAGAATTGAGTCGTCCATCGGGGTGGCGGTAAGTTTTCCGTCAACGAAACCGTAACCCGCAAGAAGCCATACAAGGCAGGAAGCAATAAGGATAACCGTTCCCGCTTTCTTTACGTAGCTCCAAACTCTGTCCCATGTTGCCTTTGCCACTGACTTAAAAGACGGCATATGGTAATTGGGCAGTTCCATAACAAAGGGAGTGTCCTCGCTTTGGAAAGGCTTTGTCTTTTTAAGAATAATACCGCTGCATATTATCGCCGCAATGCCGATGAAGTAAGCGCTGGGAACTATCCACCATGCCGAGTCAAAAAATGACGAAGCAATAAGAGCAATTACGGGCAGTTTTGCGCCGCAGGGAATAAACGTTGTTGTAATGACAGTCATTCTGCGGTCGCTTTCATTTTCGATTGTGCGGCTCGCCATAACTCCGGGCACTCCGCATCCCGTTCCTACCAGCAGCGGGATAAACGATTTTCCCGAAAGGCCGAATTTGTGGAACAGCCTGTCAAGGATAAACGCTATACGGCTCATGTAGCCGCAGTCTTCAAGAAAACTGAGGAAGATAAACAGGAAGAAAATTTGCGGCACGAAGCCCAGCACCGCGCCTACGCCGGCAACAATTCCGTCAACAATAAGGCTTGTAAGCCAGGGGGCGCAGTTTATTGCGTTTAACGCATTTGTAAGAAGAAGCGGCAGTCCGTTGTCTCCGAAGATATGCTCGTTAACAAGATCTGACAGCGTTCCGCCGAGAGCGGAAACGGAAAGATAATATACCGCAAACATTATGATTGCGAATATCGGCAGAGCCAGAAAACGGTTTGTAACTATTCTGTCGATTTTTTCCGTAGTAGATTCCTTGCCGCTTTTTGTTCGGCATTCGTCAATGCAGTTTGTAATGTATCTGTAGCGCTGGTCGGCGATGATGCTTTCGCTGTCGTCGCCGTAATGTTTTTCAACATCTTCTATTATTGAGGAACAGTCCGGGAAATCCTTTGTAACCAGTTCGTCCTTCTCAAATATCTTTGTAGCGTAATATCTTATGTGGGTTCTGTCGGTGGTGGTTGGCAGTTTCATGCCGATTTTATGTATCGCGTCCTCCACCGGAGGTTCAAACCTGTGGGTAACGTGAATTCTCTGGGCGCGGTTGTGTTTGTTCGCCGTGTCAACTACGCATTTTATGCACTTTTGCACACCTGTACCCTTCAGTGCGGAAATCTCAAACGCAGGGGCGCCGAAGTTGGCGGTGATTGCGTCCAGCCGAATGGTGTCGCCGTTTTTACGAACGATGTCCATCATGTTTACGGCGATTATCACAGGTATTCCGATTTCGCACAGCTGAGTGGTGAGGTAAAGGTTTCTTTCAAGGTTTGTGCCGTCGATTATGTTCAGAATAACGTCCGGCTCCTCCTCAACCAGATAATTACGGGCAACCACCTCTTCCGGTGTGTAGGGAGAAAGGCTGTAAATACCCGGGAGATCGGCGACAATTACGTTTTTTTCGCCCCTGAGACGGCCTTCCTTTGCTTCAACGGTAACGCCCGCCCAGTTTCCTACGTACTGGTTGGAGCCTGTCAGCGTGTTGAAAAGCATCGTTTTGCCGCAGTTGGGATTGCCCGCAAGCGCAATTTTTATCATGAATAAAGTTCCTTTGTTCTTAATTTTATAAAAGTTTATCACGAAGAAGCGCTTTTAACAAGACCTTATTAAAAAAACGCTTCGTTTATCTGAATTCAGGCAGAACGCTTATTGAGCGCTCAAGAATTGAGTTCATATGGGCAATAGCGGTGCCGTAATTTGTAAACGGTACCCCGCTGTTTACCGCCTGCTGCATTCTGTAGCCCATTTCCGCAGGGGTAAGCATACAGCCGCCGCAGTGAATGATAAGGTCGAATTTCTCGATATCTTCAGGGAATTCGCCGCCGCTGGTGAATGAAAACGACGGTTCGCTGTTTGTGTATTTGCGGATTAGACGGGGTAGTTTTACCGTGCCGATGTCTTCGCACTGGCGGTGGTGGGTGCAGCCTTCGCTGATAAGAATTTTTGAGCCGTTTTTAATCTCGTCCAGTTTTCGCGCTCCCTTTACTGCAGTTTCAAGAAAACCTTTGTGGCGCGCCATTAGGATTGAAAAAGACGTCAGCGGTATGTCCTGCGGTACGACTTCGGAAACGAATTTGAATACCTGGGAGTCGGTGATAACTATCGCCGGCTTTTTTCCCAGGGATTTTAACGTTTCTTCAAGAACGTCCTCTTTTACGGTTACGGCAACGGCGCCCGCG
>URGA01000089.1 GCA_900547275.1 uncultured Oscillospiraceae bacterium
CTGCCAATAAGGCAAGAATTCCGCTGGCTAAGATGGCGGTTGAGGAAACCGGCATGGGCGTTGTGGAAGACAAGATCATCAAAAACCACTATGCAGCAGAATATATTTATAACAAATACAAAAACACCAAGACCTGCGGCGTTATCGAAGAGGACAAAGCATTCGGCTATAAGAAGATCGCAGAGCCTATCGGTGTAATCGCGGCGGTTATTCCTACAACTAACCCCACATCAACAGCTATTTTTAAAACACTGATATGCCTTAAGACAAGAAACGGCATTATCATTTCTCCTCATCCCCGCGCTAAGAAGTCAACAACCGAGGCTGCAAGAATTGTTCTTGAAGCTGCTGTTGCTGCAGGCGCTCCGGAAAACATCATCAGCTGGATTGACGCTCCGTCACTTGATATGACAAATCTGCTGATGAAAGAGGCAGACACTATTCTAGCAACAGGCGGCCCCGGCATGGTTAAGGCTGCTTACTCAAGCGGTAAACCCGCTCTGGGCGTCGGCGCAGGCAATACCCCCGCAATCATCGACGAGACAGCTGACATCAAACTGGCTGTTAACTCAATCATCCATTCAAAGACATTCGACAACGGCATGATCTGCGCTTCTGAGCAGAGCTGCATCGTTGACAAGAAGATTTACAAAGCAGTACGCAAGGAATTTGAAGACAGAGGCTGCTACTTCCTTAAAGCAAACGAGATTGACAAGGTAAGAAAGACCATCATCATCAACGGCGCTCTTAACGCCAAGATCGTTGGCCAGAAGCCCGTAACCATCGCCGCTCTTGCAGGAGTTAAAATTCCCGAAGAGACAAAGGTTCTTATCGGCGAGGTTGAGTCTGTCGACATCAGCGAGGAATTCGCTCACGAAAAACTTTCTCCCGTACTTGCAATGTATAAGTCAGAGAATTTCTCAGACGCTCTTGAAAAAGCTGCTCAGCTTATCGCTGACGGCGGCTACGGCCATACTTCATCAGTATATCTTAACCCCATTACAGAACAGGCTAAGCTTGACGAATTTGCGGCAAAGATGAAAACCTGCCGTGTACTCGTTAACACACCTTCTTCATTCGGCGGTATCGGCGATCTTTACAACTTCAAACTTGCTCCCTCACTTACACTGGGCTGCGGCTCATGGGGCGGCAACTCCGTTTCTGAAAACGTCGGCGTAAAGCATCTTATCAATATCAAAACCGTTGCAGAAAGAAGGGAAAATATGCTTTGGTTCCGTGCGCCTGAAAAGGTTTATATCAAAAAGGGCTGTCTGCCGGTTGCTCTTGACGAGGTAGGCACAGTTCTCAACAAGAAAAAGGTGTTCATTGTTACCGACAGTTTCCTTTATCACAACGGTTATACAGATACCATTACAAAGAAACTGGACGAAATGGGCATTACTCACACAACGTTCTTCAACGTTGCTCCTGACCCGACACTTGCCTGTGCTAAGGAAGGCGTTGCCGCAATGAACGCGTTCCAGCCCGACTGCATTATCGCAGTAGGCGGCGGTTCCGCTATGGACGCCGGTAAGATCATGTGGGTTCTCTATGAGCATCCTGAGGTTGACTTCCTTGATCTTGCAATGCGCTTTATGGATATCAGAAAGCGTGTTTACACATTCCCGAAGATGGGCGAAAAGGCTTACTTCATCGCTGTTCCCACTTCAGCAGGTACAGGTTCAGAGGCTACTCCGTTCGCTGTTATTACAGACGAGCAGACAGGCACAAAATATCCTCTTGCTGACTATGAACTTATGCCCAACATGGCTATCGTTGACGCTGACATGATGATGAACGCTCCCAAGGGACTTACTTCAGCATCAGGTATTGACGCTGTTACCCATGCTCTTGAAGCTTACGCTTCAATGATGGCAACCGACTTTACAGACGGTCTGGCTATCCGCTCACTTCAGATGATTTTCGAATATCTGCCACGCGCTTACGACAACGGTCCTAACGATCCGGAAGCAAGAGAAAAGATGGCTCATGCCGCTACTATGGCAGGTATGGCGTTTGCAAACGCATTCCTGGGCGTATGCCACTCTATGGCTCATAAACTCGGTGCGTTCCACCATCTGCCCCACGGCGTTGCCAACGCTCTTATGATTGACTACGTTCTTGAGTTCAACGCTGCTGAAGTTCCCGCTAAGATGGGCACATTCCCGCAGTACGATCATCCTCATACTCTTGCCAGATATGCTGAGGTTGCTGATGCTCTCGGAATTAAGGGCAGAACAGACGAAGATAAGCTCAAGGGTCTTATTAAGAAGATTGACGAGCTCAAGGAATACTGCGGAATCAAGAAGACTATCAAGGATTACGGCGTTGATGAAAAATACTTCCTGGATACTCTTGACGACATGGTTGAGCAGGCGTTCGATGACCAGTGCACCGGCGCTAACCCGAGACTGCCGCTGATGAGCGAAATCAAGGATATGTATCTCAGAGCATATTACGGTAAATAATTAAGGGAGGAAAAATAAATGAAAGCACTCAAGGAAAGAGAACACAAGGTCATTTACCGCGACGGCGACAAAGTTGTCAAAGTTTTTGACGATACGTTTTCAAAGGCCGATATTCTCAACGAGGCTCTTAATACCGCCAGAGTTGAGGAAACGGGTCTCAATATTCCAAAGCTGCTTGACGTTACAAGAATTGACGGCAAGTGGGCTATCGTCAGAGAATATATTGAGGGAACTCCCATGAGCGAGCTTATTGCGGCAAACCCTGAAAAGACAGACGAATATCTTGAAAAGTTTGTTGACATTCAGCTTGAGATTCACTCAAAGAATTCTCCCCATCTTAACAAGATCAAAGATAAAATGCACGCAAAGATCAGCGCTTCAGATTATGAGGCTACTCTTCGCTACGATCTTCACAACCGCCTTGAGGGCATGAAACCCCACAAGAAGGTTCTCCACGGCGACTACTGCCCCAGCAACGTTATCGTTACTCCCGACGGAAAATATTACGTTATCGACTGGGCCCACGCTACCCAGGGTAACGCTTCTGCAGACGCCGCCAGAACATACCTTACCTTTAAGCTTAACAAGCAGGATGACCTGGCAGAGAAATATCTCAGCCTGTTCTGCAAGAAGGCAGATATCCCGAAGCAGCTTGTTCAGCAGTGGATGCCTATCGTTGCCTGCTCACAGAGCACAAAGAACGTTCCCGGTGAACGCGAAATGCTCGACAGCTGGGTAAACGTATTCGATTTCCAGTAATAGTTTTACAGATTTTGCGGAGCGAAAGTTTTCTTTCGCTCCGTTTTTTTGCATGAATTTTTACTCCGTTTTGCCTTAATTATGGAAAAGATTGCTGTATTTTGCTTATTTAACCCTTTATATGTTGACAGTGGGCGTCTTTTGTGTTATTATTCCTACAAGATTACAAGGAATTAAGAAACAGGTATAAATACGGTTGATTTTACCAAGAATTTATACTACAATATGTTTGTTTATAACGATAAGAGGTAATGATATGATAGAATTAAAAGATATTGAGTTCAAAGTTGCGTCCGACAAGGGCGAACTTGAGATCATAGACAAAATCAATCTTAAAATAGAAAGCGGAAAGTTCGTTGTAATCACCGGCCCAAACGGCGGCGGAAAGTCAACTTTGGCAAAACTTATAATGGGCATCGAAAAGCCCACCGCAGGCAAAATTTATTTTGACGGTGAGGATATTACAGATCTTTCAATTTCAGAGCGCGCAAAGCTGGGCATCGGCTACGGCTTCCAGACGCCGCCGAGATTTAAGGGGATGACTGTTCGCAAGCTTCTCAGCCTTGCTCACGGCTCAGAACTTCCGGCAGACGCCTGCAGCGCTTATCTTACCAGCGTAGGCCTTTGCAGCGCCGATTATCTTAACAGAGAGGTAGACACTTCGCTTTCAGGCGGCGAAGTTAAGCGAATTGAGATTGCAACTCTTATGGCGAGAAATTTAAAACTTGCTATTTACGACGAGCCTGAAGCGGGAATTGACTTGTGGAGCTTTGCGAAACTTGTGGAAAGTTTCAGAGCTATCAGCAAGAACCGCCACGAGAGCGTGCTTATTATCAGCCACCAGGAGCGCATTATGCAGCTGGCGGATGAGATCATTATCATAGCAGACGGAAAAATTCAGAATCAAGGACCGAAAGATGAAATATTTCCTGAGCTTCTGGCGCAGCTTGGCGAAGATAAGTGCTGCGCATTCAGAAAGGAGGGCAAATAATGCTTAAGTTAGACGCAGATATTCTTGAGACCATCGCCAATATCCACGCGGTGCCCGAAGGCGCCTATAATATCCGTAAAAACGGCGAGGCAATGGGCAGACATTCAACTGAGCATATTGAGATAGTGCCCAAGAAGGACAAGCCCGGAATAGACATTATAATTAAACCGGGAACGAAGAACGAGAGCGTCCATATTCCCGTTATTCTTACGGAGACGGGACTGACGGACGTTGTATATAACGATTTTTATATCGGCAAGGACGCAGACGTTGTTATCGTTGCAGGCTGCGGTATCCACAACTGCGGAAATCAGGACAGCCAGCACGACGGAATACACACCTTCCATATTGAAGAAGGCGCGAAGATAAAATATATCGAAAAGCATTACGGCGAGGGCGACGGAAACGGAAAGAGAATTCTAAATCCCCAGACCATTGTAAATCTGGGCAAAAACGCCGTGGCGGAGATGGAGATGGTCCAGATAAAGGGCGTTGACTCCACCAAGAGAGATACAGAGGCCTATCTTGACGACGGAGCAAAGCTGACGATAACGGAACGTCTTATGACCCACGGAAATCAGTACGCCGAAAGCAACGTTGAAATTTCGATGAACGGCGAGGACTGCTCTACTAAGGTTCTCAGCCGAAGCGTAGGCAAAAACGACAGCGTTCAGCTTTTCCACCCCAAGGTTATAGGCAACAACGCCTGCCGCGCTCATGTTCAGTGCGACTCGATTATTATGGACAACGCGAAAATTGCGTCAATTCCTGAAATAGACGCAAACCACAGCGACGCCCAGCTTGTGCACGAAGCGGCAATCGGTAAGATAAATTCCGACCAGTTGTTGAAGCTGATGACTTTCGGACTTTCAGAAGAGGAAGCGGAGGAAATCATTGTCCAGGGCTTCCTAAAATAAATAAAAAATCAGCCCGTGATACTTGCGTTTCACGGGCATTTTTATATCAAGGCAAAAATTAAGCGGCAACGTTATTGTTGCCGCTTTTTGTTGTTATTCGTTTGTGTTGTCGTTAGGAGCAGTTTCGCCGCTTTCTGTAAATTCAGTGGTCTGAGCGTTTTCAACGTCGTCAGTTGCGTTGTTGTCGTCAACTGCGGGCGTTGTTTCTTCGCTTTCAAAGTTTACAGCGTTTTCGTCTGCCGCAGGCTCTGTTTCATGAGTATCAGCGGATACTTCTTCAAATTCTACTGCCTGAGCCGGCTCGTCGGTTTCAACAGCCGCAGGTTCGTCAACAGGTTCTGCTGTTACGGTTTCAGGCTGGGATTGATACTGACTTTCAGCGTTGTAAGCAGTGGTTGCCTGCTGTTCGGCTGTCTGAGTATCGTCAGTCTGAGGCTGAGCGTATTGCTCATAGTTGTTGTAACCGCTCTGCTGTGGCTGAGACTGCTGGCTATCCGCACTGCCGCTAAATGGCTGGTCCCGAACCCCG
>URGA01000090.1 GCA_900547275.1 uncultured Oscillospiraceae bacterium
CCCTGCCGATATAGATTATTCAAAGCTTAAAGGCCTGCGGTTGGAAGCTATTGAAAAACTTTCTAAAGTGCGCCCGGAAAATCTGGGTCAGGCAAGCAGAATCAGCGGCGTTAATCCTGCTGATGTTGCGGCGCTTAATATTTTATTGGAGTCTAAAGAATGAACGAACAGTTGTTAAAGCACGAGGCGGAGCTTCTGGGAATAACTCTTGACAGTTATGCTGTTGACCGCTTTGATATGTATGCGGAAAAGCTCATAACCTGGAACAGCAAGATGAACCTTACGGCGATAACCGACCCGGATGAAATAGTAATAAAACATTTTGCCGATTCGCTGGCGATACTTAAATATGTTGATATACCGAAGGGCGCCCAGGTGGTAGATGTGGGAACAGGCGCCGGATTTCCCGGACTGCCCCTTTTCTTCGCCCGCCCCGATATTCAGCTGACATTGGTTGACAGTCTGCATAAACGGCTTGTGTTTATAAAAGAAGTTCTCCACGCTTCGGGACTTTATGCCGAGCGCGTCCACGAGCGCGCCGAGATACTGGGCAAAGATGATGATTACCGTGAAACATTTGACATTGCCACTGCCAGAGCGGTTGCGCCGCTTAATGTGCTTTGCGAGTACTGCCTGCCCTTTGTTAAAGAAGGCGGCTTGTTCGTGGCCATGAAAGGCAGTGAGGATGAAGTGCCTGCCGCCGCCAACGCAATTAAGGTTTTGGGCGGTGAACTTGTGGGCAATGTTTCATATAAACTATCAAGCGGAGACAACCGACATCTTGTTGTAATTAAAAAGATATCGCAAACGCCGACAAAATATCCCAGAAAGTCTAAAAAAATTGATACCAAACCGTTGTAATCAACGTGCATTAGGTCGAAACGAAAGGATTTCTAGCGATTAGAAATCCTTTTTTTATTTGTGAAATTGTGGTATATTGTTGTCAAGGAGATGAGGACATGCCCAAAGAGATTGTGGAAATACCCACCGAAAAACTTCTTCCCAATCCCTACCAACCCCGCAAGCAATTTGACAGCGAAGAGATGCTGGGGCTTGCGGATTCAATAAAGGAAAACGGCGTGCTTCAGCCGCTTTTGGCAAGGCGGATAAATAACAGCGATTACTATGAGATAATTGCAGGCGAACGCAGACTGCGAGCTTCAATTCTTGCCAACCTCCAAACCGTGCCCTGCGTTATCGTTGAGTGCGATTATGAGGACAGCGCTCTTTATTCCATTCTTGAAAATATTCAGCGCTCTAATCTAAACTTCTTTGAGGAAGCTCTCGCCATTGCCCACCTCCAGGACCACTTCGGTCTTACCCAGGAGGAAATCGGCAAGAGACTGGGAAGAAGCCAGTCGGCGCTGTCAAATAAATTAAGGCTTTTAAGACTGCCTGCTGATGTTCGCTACTTTATTGAAAAAGAAGGACTTACAGAACGTCACGCAAGAGCGCTTCTTAAATTAACTAATGAAAAAGACCTCTGGACAACTCTTAACGCCATTAAAGATAAAAAGATGAACGTTGAGCAGACAGAAGCCTTTATTGATAACCTTACAGATAAAACAGTAAAACCCCACCACAATGTTGTGCGCTTATTCAAGGATATCCGAATTTTTGTCAATACCGTTACAAAGGCTATCGAAACAATGAAAGCCTCAGGAATTGACGCGGAATCGGACAAGACAGAAACCGATGATTATATCGAGTTTAGAGTTCGTATTCCCAAGGATAACCAACAGCGCCCCGATTCTGCTTAAAACGGGCAACCGTTTTAACATATTCTCCTCTTTTCATCACGTGGAATGGCCCGACGATACCCCGTCGGGCCATTCTGCGTTATATATCTGTTTGACTTAGTGTTTCATGTGAAACATTGCGCTTCTTTGTTTCGTTTCACAATTCACCACCTGTTTCACGTGAAACATCAATATCTTGTATAGCAAAAAATCAAACCTACAAGTCCGCAAAAATTCTTTTCTATGTTTCATGTGAAACACTTGCCTACTTATTATGAATGCTGTATAATAATTTTACGGAGGTGCAACTATGGGAAAAACAATAGCAATATTCAATCAGAAAGGCGGCGTGGGTAAAACCACCACCTGTGTTAATCTTGCAGCTGCCCTCGGAGCGAAAGGAAAAAGAACGCTTTTAGTTGACGTTGACCCCCAGGGCAACGCCACCAGCGGCGTCGGCATTGATAAAAGCGACATTGAGTATTCAACTTATGACGTAATTATTGATAAATTGCAGGCAAGAGCCATTCTCCATGAGACGGAGTTTAAAGATTTGTCTATTCTTCCTGCCAATATGAATCTGGCAGGAGCGGAACTGGAACTTGCAGAGGCGGACGACCGTGCAAGAGCGCTGAAAAAAGCCATTGCTCCCCTTGTTATGGAGTATGACTACATTATTATTGACTGCCCGCCCAGCCTGGGACTTCTGAGCATCAACGCGCTTGTTGCTTCAGATACTCTTATTGTGCCGCTTCAGTGCGAATATTACGCGCTGGAAGGTCTGAGCCAGCTTCTCAGCACCGTAAGAACAGTAAAACAGCATTATAATGAGCATCTTGAACTTGAAGGCGTTGTATTTACCATGTATGACAGCAGACTTAAACTGTCTCAGCAGGTAATTCAGGAAGTGGAAAAGTATTTTCCGGGCAAAACTTATAAGACTATGATACCGAGAAGCGTAAAATTGGCAGAAGCGCCCAGTTACGGAAAACCTGTTTTGTATTACGAAAAGTACTGCAAAGCAAGTTTTGCTTACAGAAAACTGGCGGACGAACTGCTGAAACGCAACAACGGTTAGTGAACAGAGGTGTGATATGGCAAACAAGAAATCCGGATTAGGAAAAGGACTGGACAAGCTTTTTCTTGAAAACTCCGTTGACGAAATGGTTGCAACTAACGTGCTTCCACTTTCGGAGATAATCCCCAACAAGGAACAGCCCAGAAAGACCTTTGACGAGGGCGCTTTGCAGGAACTGGCAGACAGCATTACTCAGCACGGTGTGCTTCAGCCGCTGCTTGTAAGACCGCTTCCCGAGGGAGGTTATCAGCTTGTGGCAGGCGAGCGCCGCTGGCGTGCCAGCCGACTGGCAGGGCTTAAGGAAGTGCCTGTTGTTGTAAAGGATTTGTCAGATGTTGAGACAATGGAGATTGCGATTATCGAAAATCTCCAGCGAGAAGATCTTAACCCCATTGAAGAAGCGGAAGGCTTGCAGGCGCTTATTGACCGCTGCGGCTTTACTCAGGATGAGGTTGCGACCAGCGTGGGCAAGTCGCGACCTGCTATTGCAAACAGTCTTCGACTGCTTAAACTGCCGCCGGAAGTGCGCGATATGACAAGGGAAGGCGTAATTTCCGCAGGCCATGCAAGGGCTTTGCTTGCTTTCGACAACGAGGCAATGATTTATGAAGCCGCAAAACAGATTGTTCAACAGAAACTTACTGTTCGCGACGTTGAACGTCTGGCTAAAATGAAGGAAAAAAGCGCCCCGGTGGTTAAGCACGCAAAAAGACGCGACGCTTTTTATGACGAAGTTGAACTTTCGCTTTCAGAGGCTCTCGGCCGCAAGGTTCGCGTGCTCAACGGCAGAGGCAAGGGCACGCTTGAGATTGAATTTTATTCAATGGAAGATTTGAAAGATATTGCAAACAGATTAGGAGAAGAATAATGCTTGATATTAAATTTGTAAGGGAAAACCCCGAAATAGTTAAGGAAAACATCAAAAAGAAGTTTCAGGACAGCAAACTGCCGCTGGTTGACGAGGTAATCGAGCTGGACGCTGAGCGTCGCGAGGTAATGGCTAAAGCGGACGAACTGCGCGCCAACAGAAACAGAATTTCAAAGCAGATCGGCGCTCTTATGGCTCAGGGCAAAAAGGAAGAGGGCATGGCTCTGCGCCAGCAGGTAAACGATCAGGCTAAGGAGCTTGAAGAACTCAGCGAAAAGCAGAACGAGCTTGACGAAAAAGTTACCAAGATAATGATGACCATTCCGAATATCATTGACGAGAGCGTTCCCATCGGTAAGGACGACAGCGAAAACGTAGAGGTTCAGCGCTACGGCGAGCCGGTTGTGCCTGATTACGAAATTCCTTATCATACAGATATTATGGAAGCTTTTGACGGTATTGACCTTGACGCCGCAAGAAAAGTTGCAGGCAACGGCTTCTACTATCTTATGGGCGATATCGCGAGACTTCATTCCGCTGTTATCAGTTATGCCCGCGACTTTATGATTGACCGCGGATTTACCTACTGCGTTCCGCCTTTCATGATTCGCTCAAACGTTGTTACAGGCGTTATGAGTTTTGCTGAGATGGACGCAATGATGTACAAGATTGAGGGCGAGGACCTTTATCTTATCGGTACTTCGGAGCATTCAATGATAGGCAAGTTTATTGACACCATTACTCCTGAAAGCGAACTGCCCAAGACCCTTACTTCTTATTCTCCCTGCTTCCGCAAAGAAAAAGGTGCCCACGGCATTGAGGAGCGCGGCGTTTACCGCATCCACCAGTTTGAAAAGCAGGAAATGATTGTTGTCTGCAAGCCTGAGGAATCCAAGATGTGGTTTGACAAGCTGTGGCAGAACACCGTTGACCTGTTCCGCAGCATGGATATTCCGGTTCGTACCCTTGAATGCTGCTCAGGCGACCTGGCAGATCTTAAAGTTAAGTCTGTTGACGTTGAGGCTTGGTCACCCCGCCAGAAGAAGTATTTTGAGGTTGGCTCATGCTCAAACCTTTCCGACGCTCAGGCGAGACGTCTTAAGATACGCATCAAAGGCGAAAACGGCAACTATCTTGCCCACACCCTTAACAACACCGTTGTGGCTCCTCCGAGAATGCTTATCGCTTTCCTTGAAAATAATCTTCAGTCAGACGGAAGCGTTCTTATCCCCGAGGCTCTTCGTCCTTACATGGGCGGCCACGACAAGATCGTTCCAAAGCACAATAAATAAAATGAAAACGGTTACAAAAGCCGCTTTCCCCGGGTAATTAAAGGCGGCTGTTAAGCCGCCTTTTGTTTTACGAAAAACACATATATATGTTATAAATAATGTCTACAAAACGCTTTGTAAATTTTGACAAATTATAAACGCAAAATATGTTAAATTCAATGATTGGATACTAATGGCAGCAGGAAACGGGCAAAAAAGTGTTAACAGTTTTAACGAGCTTGTGAAATTTATAACAATCCAAATTTTGGCGTCTAAAAGATGAACAAAATCATCGTTAATTTTTTATCAATTTTTGTCGTAATGGTAGATTTGCGCCAAAAAGGCTTGAACTGGCGGTTATTGTTGCGTATTATATACACGGGTCAAAAAAGAAAGACCACTAACAGAGCAAATAATTTTTTGGAGGCATTAAGATGGCAAGAGAATTGATTGACAGCGTTGAAAAGCTGGAAGCAGAACTTGCAAAGGTACGCAAGGCGCAGCAGGAGTTTGCAACTTTCTCTCAGGAGCAGGTTGACAAAATCTTTTTCGCGGCTGCTATGGCTGGCCATAAGGGAAAAAATTCCCCCGTTTCTTGT
>URGA01000091.1 GCA_900547275.1 uncultured Oscillospiraceae bacterium
GCGAATGCGCGGCACTTTAACGGTTTCTATTCCCCCCCGGTTCCCCCTAACCGGCCGCCGCTGTATCGTCCGTTCAGATAGATTGCTCAGCCTTGAGCCAGCATTCGTTAGCTTTTGCGACGGCAACAAGGCAGTATTTCAGCATTTTGTTTGAGATAGCCTTGGCTGTTACAATGTGGTGACTGACGGTGGGCTGGGAGAGACCCAGTACGGATGCTATTTCCGTCTGGGTTTTTCCTCCTACGTAAAACATGGACAGGCATGCCCGCTGTTTTGCCGTAAGTTCGTTTTCCATAAGGAGAGGCAAAACTGCTTTCATTGCCGCCATTGTTATTTTCTGCTCGTCAAATCCGTCTTCTTCAACGTCGTTTTTTGAGAAGCAGAAGCTGTCTATAAAATCGGTCATTCTTTCTCATCCTCCTCGTAATAACCTGAAAGAATTGAGGCGATGTGCCGGCATTCACAGGCCATGTCGTAATAGGTTTTGAGTTTTCTGCGCAGGCGATACAGATCCTCGCCGCCGCACACTGAAAGCAGCGGGCGCAGTCCGTCCATCTTGGCGCAGATAATGCGGTACTGCTCGTTGTATTCACGGGCAAGTTCATCAATTGTCATTTTTTCGTCTGCCTTTCTTTTTTCATCGGATACGCGGTTGGTTTTGCGGCCAGAGTGGTTATCGCTTATCCGATTTTCATAATAGACAAACAAACGTTCGATGTCAATAAATCGAGAAAAAAAGTCCAAATAATTTCACTCTGGGCAAAAAACGGCAAATTGATGACGAGTTGCGACAAATTTTTCATTTTTCACTAAGCGAATATTGTAAAAAATAAATGAACAGGCGTTATATTGTACAGAAACGGACGTTTTGACTATAAAAAAAGAGGGATAAAATGTTGACAAATAGTATAACTTATATTATACTCTATGTGAGCTTGAAACGGAGCCGCAACTGTTTCAAGTCTTGTCCTCCTATAGTTGTTATAGACAGAGAGGGGAAAAGGATTCGTGTTAACGGATCCTTTTCTTCTTTTTACGGATATTACAGATTGTTGTATTTTGCACACGGTGATTTTGATACTAAGGCAAAATAATTAACTTTAGTGAAATAATAATGCGGATGATACTTTTCTCTTTACTTTTCTGAATTAAAGTGCTATAGTATTTAGTAAGGGCAGCGAGGCGGATGCTTAAAGGTATATGCTTTGCTGCCCATTTGTTTTGGAGGGGTAAAAATATGAAAAATCTTGGTTACTATAACGGAGAATACGGACTGCTTGAGGAAATGAAAATCCCGATGCTTGACCGCGTCTGCTTTTTCGGCGATGGCTGCTACGACGCTACTTACAGCCATAACCACATTATTTACGCTATTGACGAGCATATCGACCGTTTTTATAACAGCGCCGCTCTTCTCGGTATCAAAATCGGAAAGACAAAGGAAGAGATGAAAGCTCTTCTTGCTGAAATGGTAAATAAAGTTGACGACGGCGACCAGTTCGTTTACTGGCAGGTTACAAGAGGTACGGCGATGCGCAACCACGCTTATCCTGATCCCGACGAAGTGCCTGCGAATATTTGGATAGTTTTAACTCCCAGCAAAATTCAGGATACATATAAGAAAATAAAACTCATTACAACGGAGGACACTCGTTTTCTCCACTGCAATATAAAAACCCTTAACCTTCTGCCGTCCTGTATGGCGGCTCAGAGAACGGCTCTTGCCGATTGTCAGGAGTCTGTTTTCCACCGCGGCGATATCGTTACTGAATGCGCCCATTCAAACGTTTCAATAATTCAGGACGGCGTTTTCAAAACCCATCCTACAGACCACTATATTCTGCCCGGAATCGCAAGGGCTCATCTTATCAAAATGTGCAAAAAACTCGGCTATGCTGTTGACGAAACACCGTTTACAGTAGAAGAAATGATGCACGCTGATGAGGTTATCGTTTCTTCCTCAGGTTCTTTCTGCCTTGCGGCTGAATCCATTGATGGAAAGCCGGTAGGCGGAAAAGCTCCTGAAATGCTCAAGGCGCTTCAGGACGCTCTTGTTGAGGACTTTGAAAACGAGTGCAAAGCGTAAGCCTGTGGGCGAGAGGTAAAGCGTATGACTAATGAAGAACTGACTTTGCGAAATGTCGGAGAAAATCTTGACAGTCTTATGAACCTTGACCCGAGAGGTTACGGCGTTTGCCGCATACTTTACGAAGGCGCAAGAAAGTTTACGGGAGAACCGCTGTCAATTCACGCGGCGAAGGGTCTAGTGAAAAATATCAAAAAAGACAGCCTTGTGTATATACTTACCGGTTTTGTTCTTCTTCCTTGGAAAAAGGCGGAAATGGACGGAATGGTGTCGTCAATGATGCTTGCCCGCTTCCTTATTAAAGCGTTTGACTGCACTCCTGTCATAATCGTTCCTAAAGAGAACGTAGAGGCAGTGCATAAACTGGCAAGGGTGCTTGGATTTCATCTTTATGACAGTATCGAAGAAGCGAAAGAATATCCTTTTTCAATGGCTGTTGTTTGCTTTACTAAGGATGATGACGAAGCCGTTTCCCAGACGGAAGAATTACTGAAATACGGCGTACCTTCAGCTGTAATTACGAACGAAGCGCCGGGCCGCAACGCAAAGGGCGAATACCATAACGCCGTAGGTAAAAACACAACTGCGCTGGAAGCGAAATATGACATCCTGTTTGATCGCTGCAGAGAGATGGGTGTTTATAATGTTTCCATCGGCGATCTTGGCAATGAAATAGGAATGGCGTCCATAGGCGACCATATCAAAAAATATATTCCGTATGCCGCCGAGGGCGAGTGCGACTGCGACTGCAAGGGCGGAATACTGGTTAAATCAAAGGCCGACAACATTATTACAGCCACCTGCTCAGACTGGGGCTGCAACGCAATGATGGCGGCTGCGGCATATCTTCTCGGCGACCCGACATTGTTCCAGACAGAAGAGGTTCAGCAGCGGGCTATGGAAGAGGCGGCGCGCTCAGGAATGCTTGATATGTACGGGCGAATGATACCCTGCATTGACGGTTTCGGACGAAGCATAAATCTTCCCATGGTGAAGCTTATGAGAGAGCTTATCAGTTATCCGCCGAAGGTTACAAAGTATACCTGCGGCTGGTTCGACCACACGATTGAAAAAGGTTACTTTGGTGAATAAAGCATGGAGTTTTCATTTTTGCAGTGTTCCGAAAACGGACTCACCGTGGCTTTTAAAAATGAAATAAGCGAGGACGTAAACGGCAGAGTATCTGCTTTGTGCGCCGCGCTGGAGCAAAAAAATATACCGGGCATCAAGGATTTGATTCCCGGTTTTGCGTCTTTAACGATATGTTATGACTGCACCGTTATTTCGGCGAAAAAATTAAGACGGGTTGTTGCCAAGGCGGCTGATTTGGCAGTGAGCGGCGGAAACAGTGTTAAAAGAGTATTTGTTATTCCTGTTTGTTACGAAGAGCCGTTTTGCCCCGACATGAAAAATGTATGCCGTCACAACGGACTTGACAGAAAACAGGTGATAGACCTTCATTCATCAAGGGATTATCTTATATATATGCTGGGCTTCTTACCCGGTTTTGCTTATCTTGGCGGAATGGACGAAAGGCTGGAAACGCCGCGCCTTGAAAATCCAAGAACTTTTATTCCTGCAGGCAGTGTGGGTATCGGCGGAAAACAGACGGGTATCTATCCCGTCCAGTCTCCCGGGGGCTGGCAGCTTATAGGAAGAACGCCGATTAGAGTCTGCGATTTGTCAAAGGAAGACCCGATACTTTATTCTGCGGGCGATTATATTAGGTTCAGACCCATTGATAAAGCGGAATTTGAAGAGATAGAAGCCGCCGTTCAAAGCGGAAAATACAAAGTGGAAGTGTTGGAGAAAAAAGTATGAGCATGGTTATTCGCAAAGCCGGAGCCCTAAGTACTGTTCAGGACGAGGGGCGCTTCGGCGTAATGAAAACAGGCTTCGGCCAGTGCGGAGCCATGGACCTTACTTCAATGCACATTGCAAACCGATTGGTGGGCAACTGCATTAACTGCGCTGTAATAGAGATGACGCTTATCGGAATAACCGCTGTTTTTAACAGTGAATGTATCATTGCTCTGTCAGGCGGTGATTTTTCGGCCGTGCTTTCAGGAAAACATCTCAGGTGCGACAAGGCATATGTTGTAAGAGCGGGCGATGAACTTAAAATCGGAGCCGCAAAAACGGGAGCAAGATGCTATCTTGCAGTATCAGGCGGAATTGACGTTCCGAAAGTTATGGGAAGCCGCTCAACAGATATTAAAATGGGCATCGGCGGCTATTGCGGAAGAAAACTTAAGGCAGGCGACGTGCTTAATTTCGGAAAAAACTGCATGACGGTAAGTAATCCGGATAAATGGGAGATCGAACAGCGCGTTTTCAGCGGAAATTATGTTTTGCGAGCCGTCCCCGGTCCCCAGGATTTTCTGTTCCCGGAGGAAACTATTGAAAAGTTTTTCGGCAGTGAGTATAAAGTAACTCCGGAGTGTGACCGAATGGGTGTAAGGCTCAGCGGAGAGGCGCTTAAGGCAAAAGACAGCGTTGACATTATTTCTGACGGAATAGTCAGAGGAAGCGTTCAGGTGCCTGGCAGCGGCCAGCCGATAGTGCTTATGAGCGATCACCAGACTGTTGGAGGCTATGCTAAGATTGCCACGGTTATTTCTCAGGATGTTTCGCTTCTTGCCCAGGCAAAACCCGGTGATAAAATAAGGTTTGAGCGGATTTCCGTTGAACAGGCGGAAAAGCTTGCAAAAAAAGAGAAAAAATATCTGGACAATTTGTTCTTTTGGTAATACAGTATTTAAGAGAGTGATTTTATGGATTACGCAAATATGCATCCCCAGGAAGTTAAGGATCTTATAAGGGCGGGAAAGATAACGGGCCAGACATCAGGAATGTGCAACGGTTACGCTCAGGCAAATCTTTGCATTCTTCCTAAAGATCTTGCGTTTGATTTTTTGCTTTTTTCTATGAGAAACCCCAAGCCCTGCCCTATACTTGAGGTGGGCGACGTCGGTTCCCGTGAATTTCACGTCATGGCTCAGAAGGGCGACGTCTGCAAGGATTTCCCGAAATACAGAATATGGAAATACGGAGAACTTGTACAGGAGGTCAGTGATATTTCCGATTACTGGCAGGACGATTTTGTTTATTTTCTTATCGGCTGTTCTTTCAGTTTTGAAAGCGAACTTATGGAGGCGGGAGTTCCTGTGCGCCATATTGAAGAGGGACGCAATGTTCCGATGTTTAATACAAATATTGCGCTTGAGCCTGCCGGAATTTTTCACGGCAATATGGTTGTTTCAATGCGGCCAATTCCGAATGAACTTGTGGTTCGCGCAGTCAATGTTACCGCGGCAATGCCAAGGGTGCACGGCGCCCCTGTTCAGATAGGCAATCCGTCTGCAATCGGAATAAAGGACGTAATGAA
>URGA01000092.1 GCA_900547275.1 uncultured Oscillospiraceae bacterium
GCCGAAAAGATAAGCGGCGGAGACGATTTGGCGGCGAGGATTGAAATCGGCGAAGGCAAAGACGAGCTTCACCGCCTTGCAGATACTTTTAATAATATGTTTGAGCGGCTTGAGCGTTCCTTTGAGGCTGAAAAACAGTTTACCTCTGATATTTCCCACGAACTGAGAACGCCTGTAACTGCGGCGCTTGCCCAGAGCGAATTTGCTCTTGAGGAGGACTGCTCGCCTGAGGAATACCGAAAAGCACTTGAAGTTATCCGCCGTCAGTGCCTGAGAATGAAGTCTATTCTTGAGGAAATGCTGTCTTTCTCCCGCCTTGAACGGATGGAAAAACTTGCAGACGCTGAAAAAGTAGACTTTTCGGAACTTGCCGCATTCGTTTGCCAAGAGCAGGCGCTGAGAAAAGAAAACGGAATAACTCTTAAGAGTGATATTGAAAGCGGGGTTTTCGTAAACGGCAGTTACGGTCTGCTTACCAGTCTGCTGGAAAATCTTATAAGCAACGCTTACCGCTACGGAAAAGAAAACGGCAATATAAATGTAAGCCTGAAAAGCGACGGGAAAACGGCGTTTCTTTCTGTTGCGGACGACGGAATAGGCGTCCCCGCCGAAATACAGGACAAAATATTCCTGCGCTTTTACCGTGCAGACCAGGCGCGGACCTCAGGCGACTCGCGCTACGGCGTAGGGCTGGGACTTCCGATGGCGAAGCAGATAGCAAAACTCCACTCGGGCACTCTTTCCCTTGAGAGCGAAGAGGGCAAAGGAAGCACTTTTACTCTCAGCGTTCCTCTGGCAGAAAGCCAAGATAATTAAAAACATTATATATATGTATTTGAGCGAAAGTCCTGCATATAAAAATAATGCGGGGCTTTCGATTTTTTTGCTTTTTGGCTCAGTGCAAAAATAATTAAAAAAATTTTGAAAAATTATAAATTCTAATCTTTCCTTAATCTTCGGGTGTTAAGATTAGCTTGCAATAAGATAAAGGAGGTTTTCACAATGACCAAAAAGAAGAAGATAATAATCGCTGTAGTGTGTGCCGTTTTAGTGGTGGTTGGCATCGGTGCCGGCTCTATCGCTTACGCTTCAGATGTTGTAAAGAAAAATTCAATCGGTATTGATAAAGCTATTCAGAGCGCAATGGTGGATGCCGGAGTAACAGAGGAAAACACAATAATCAGAAAAGCCAAGATGTCTTTTGAAGACGGAACTTTCGTTTATGACGTTGAGTTTGTTTCAGGCGGCTATGAGTATGATTACGTTCTCAAAGCTTCTGACGGAACCGTAATGGAAAAAGACAGAGATATTGACGATAACTCGTCAGGCGTTTCTGCCGCCCAGACCACAGCCGTTTCAACAACAGCTCCCACAACAGCTGCTCCCGCGGCTGAAAACAACGATGCAAAAGCCACAACTTCAGCCAAGAAGACTGAGACCACAACTGCTAAAAAATCAAGCGGTTCTTCATCCGGCAGTTCTTCTTCAAGCTCAGAGATCTCTCTTGCCGAAGCAAAGAGCGCGGCGCTGAAGGCGGCCAATGTTTCATCATCAAGCGCAACGTTTATAACGGCTCATCTTGATTATGACGACGGCGTTAAGTATTACGAAATCGAGTTTTACACCTCGTCATATGAGTATGATTATGAGATCGCTATGGACGGAAGCGTTAAATCCTATGACAAAGAAGCAAGAACAACTAAGAAAAAGACAACCACAACCAAGCAGTCAGCCAGCGCAAAGTATATCGGAATAGATAAGGCTAAATCTGCCGCGCTATCAAACGCAGGCAAAAAATCATCCGAAGTTACCTTTACAAAAGCTAAGCTTGAGAAGGACGACGGAGTATGGAAGTATGAGATTGAGTTTGTTTCCGGCGATTTTGAGTATGAGTATGAGATAAACGCTGAAAACGGCAAGATCATTTCCCACGATAAAGAGCGCATGGATTATGACGACTGATTAAAAAACAAAACAGACCTTGGGCGCCGGCAATAACAGCCGGCGCTTTTTTAATGTATATAGTACACATAAACAGCCAAAACTCAACATATTGATTCATAAGGACAAACATTGGAGAAATATAGATATATAGTTGATTATTACAGCGTGCCGTGTTAAAATTAGTTGGTAAAACGGGGTGTTGAGGGGCGCGCCGGAGAGGAGGCGGAAAATGAAAAAATATAATTATTTTGACGATGACTGCGATCTTTCTGAACCGTCATCTTCTGCAAAAGATAAAATTAAAAATTTTTTCGGCTTCCTGGCAGATAAGTCTCTCGACCTGAAAGATATTATGATTGAGGACGGCAAAGCCATCGGCGAGTTAAAGCAATATCCCAATCTGAGAACGCTTGTAAAGCGATGCGTTATTGCGGCTGTGGTTCTGATTATAGTAATAGTCTTTGTCTGCGTGTTCGCCTTTTCCGTCAGCAGCAGCGACCGGCGCAACGAGCGCTTTTGCAGTGACGCCGGCAAGGTGTGCACTGATTATATCGCCGAGTACGGAGCAGTGCGCTCTGAAAAGATGGATGAAAAATACGGCGAAAATCTCTCAAGGCTCACCGGAACGGCATTTGTCCGCCGGCTGGATTTCAACGCCGACGGCAAGGACGAATTAGTTGTCGCCTATCTCCAGAGCGGCGTTTATTATTTTGATATCTGGGGCTACAACGGAAAGACGCTAAAAAAGTTCTATTCCGACGAAGCGAACTATTCTGTTAATGATGCTTCTCTGGGCAGCTGGCTTGTGTTTTATCAGGACGGCAGTAAATATTACTTCGGCAAATCGAAGCCCGAAGATCCTGAAAATGTAGACCTTTACACCTTGAAAGGAAAGAAGTTCAAAAAGACAAAGAACTGTACCTACAATGCGGTTACGGGCATCTTCTCAATAAACGGAGAAGCCAATGCCGCCGATTTTGAGCGTGTTCAGCTTTCTTACGTCCGCTCGTCAAAGGCGGAACTTACCGTTGACCTTGTAACGGAAACTCTAAATGAGTTTAACACAAAGTCAACCGCTGAAATCGAAGCCCAGCTTACCGACCAGCAGTTAAAAGACCAGGCGTATTACGATATTGTTGAGGAACTCAACAAGAAATACGGCGGCGGCGAATATAAGTTTGAAGACGGAAACGCCTACGGCGACGGACTGGCGGTTGTTGACTTTATTGATTTTGACGGCGACGGCAACGACGAAATGCTCACCGTGTTCCGCCGCGAGGTCAAGAAACAGCAGGAGAACGCATGGACAGGCGAAACCGTTCTTATCAACGTTCCCACTTACAGCATTAGGGTCTATAACTGGAACGGCACAATCGCAAAGTGCATTTTCAGCAGAGACAATATTTCCCAGATGTACGGCGACGAGGAAGGGGTTACCCAGTTCTATATTCTTAAAAAGTCAGGCAAGCGCACCGACCTTTGCTTTAACTCTTATTCTTACGAGAGCCAGTCGGTCTATACCGCTTCTTCAAGAATTTTCAGAATGAAAGACGAGGCGTTTTCCTCAATTTACGACGCCAAGCTGGAATACAGATACGGCTACGAGACTTATTATCTTGACGGCGAGCAGGTATATTCCGCAACCTTTAATACAAAGGGCTACGAGGTGCCGTATTTTATGAACGACGATTCTTACGACACTTCGGTTTATACCGTTGTTTATCTTGCCGGCGGCAAGACGAAATCAGATTATATTAAAGACGCGATTTCAAAGACCCAGATAAATATCAAAAAGATGAACGACGAGTACGTTCTCCCCACCGACGAAGAAGAGGAATAATAAAAGAAAAAAGAACCCGGTTAATGCCGGGTTCTTTTTGTTGTAAAAAATAAAGCCTTTGCAAAAAAGCAAAGGCTTTTTGAAGTTATTTTATTTAATGATGGTTCCGGGAGTGTTGGGAGCCATGCCTGCGGCGTTTGCTTCGTCTGTGTCAATGTGCATTGCGAGAGCGTAGCTGTCTGAAACACGAACAACAACGTCGCCGAATGTAAGATTTCTGCCGTTTGATGTGGGGATCTCAACAGAAACGATCTGGCCGTTTGTCAGTCCCATGCGCTCTGCGTCAGCAGTGGTGGCGTGGATGTGGCGCTTTGCGGCGATAACGCCTTCACTGAGCTCAACTTCTCCTGCAGGGCCCACAAGTTTGCAAGCGCCTGAGCCGGCAATGTCGCCGCTCTCACGAACGGGAGCGTCAACTCCGATTGAACGTGCGTCTGTAAGTGAAAGTTCAACCTGGGTTTTCTTGCGGACTGGGCCGAGAATAGAAACTGCGGGGAATTCCTTTTTTGAGCCGATAACTCTTACTCTCTCTTCGCAGGCGAACTGGCCGGGCTGAGAAAGCATCTTTTTAACTGTCAGTTCATATCCATTGCCGAAGAGTGTTTCCAGATCTTCCTGGGAAAGATGAACGTGGCGTGCGGAAATTTCAACATTAACCTGATTATCCATTTTGTTTCCTCCAAACAATGTATTTTTTTGTCCGCAAACATTTTATACCTTTTTCTGTTGTTTTTCAACCTTTATTTTGATACAATGGGAAAGGTGATTAAAATGACGCTTGAAGAACTGGAAAATCAGTGTAAAAATTGTGATAAATGCCCTCTCTGCGAAGGTAGAACAAACGTTGTTTTCGGAATGGGCAATCCTGAGGCAAAGGTGATGCTTATCGGCGAAGGCCCGGGAGAAAACGAGGACCTTCAGGGCAAGCCCTTTGTGGGCAGAAGCGGTCAGCTTCTTGATAAATTCCTTGCCGCAGTTGACCTGGACAGAAATAAAAATGTCTATATCGCAAATATGGTAAAATGCCGTCCCCCGAAAAACAGGGACCCGAAGCCCGAGGAGCAGGACGAGTGCATCAACTGGCTTCGCCAGCAGTTTAAAATAATCAGACCGGAAATTGTTGTGTGCGTGGGCAGAATTTCCGCCCAGCGCCTTATTGACAAGAATTTCCGCGTTACCCGCCAGCACGGTGAGTTTTTTGATAAAAACGGAACTTTGTTTATGGGCACATACCACCCCGCCGCAATTCTGCGCAATCCCAATAATAAAGAAGCGGCGTTCGGCGACTGGCTTAAAGTGCGTGAAAAAATGCAGGAATTAAATCTCTATTGATATAATGAATAAAAGAAAAGCACGGCTGAAAAACTCAGCCGTGCTTTTTGTCTTGTGTGAAACAAAGGCAACCACCTGCTATGCAGGTGGGAAAGGAAAAGCTTAAA
>URGA01000093.1 GCA_900547275.1 uncultured Oscillospiraceae bacterium
GCCAGAACAATTCACGATTTTATGGAAGACAGCGCAACTAGACCGGAAGATTACGACATTATTTTAACAGGAGATCTGGGTTACACAGGCTCTAAACTCCTTTATGAACTTATGGAAAAGGACTGGGGGATAAGCATTGAAGCCCAGCACAAGGACTGCGGAACAATGATCTTTGATTTGAAAGAACAGGACGTAAATTCAGGCGGCTCAGGCTGCGGATGCTCAGGTTCGGTTTTGTGCTCTTATATAATGAAACAGATGGAAAAGGGAGCGCTGAAAAAAGGGCTTTTTGCCGCCACAGGGGCGTTGATGAGTGCAACAAGTTCTAAGCAGGGCAACACAATCCCCGGAATTTCCCATGCGGTACTGTTGGAGGTGTAAAGATGAAAACAAGTTATATAGGTGATATAAAAGTTATGTCAACTTTCCGCCAGACAATTCAGGCGCTTAATATAATAATAAATATCCTCAGAGTGCTGGCTGTGGCGTTTATCGTTCTACAGACAATTACAATAATGCGCGACAATACGGTATAAGCAGAAAAAAGAGTGCTTTTAAGCGCTCTTTTTTCTTTGCAGTATGTTTCAATAATTCTATATAATATTGATTTCAGTAGTGACCACGATGAAATGGAGGCTCCATTTCTTGACATAATATTAATTAGTATTATATAATTAAAAAAATAATGCGTAATTTTATGGACTTGCCTACTGTTTATTTGTTAGCTGTATATAGTGCAATATATAATGGCATTTTTGTTTGTGATGGGCAAAAAATTAATAAAAGAATATAAAAATAAGCAAATTAGAAATCATCACAATAAAAAAATATATGGAATGATTATATGAATATAGTCACAATACTTGCAAACGGAGTTGGCTCTCGTTTTAAAAGCAATATACCAAAGCAATTTCACAAGGTTAACGGAAAAATGGTAATCGAATACGTTGTCGAATCGATTTGCGACAGCAATAAAACAGATAAGATTATCATTGCCACTAATGTTGAGGCAAACAGCGTTTACCTTGCGGATATTTGCGCTAAAAATGATATTGATGTAATCGAGGGCGGCGAAACGAGAAATAACACTCTTAAAAACGTTATTGATTATATAAAAGAAAATTACCGCTGCTCAAATCTTATTGTCTGTGACGCGGTACGTCCAATGATAACAGGAGAACTTATAGATAAATATTTTGATTTGTTGAATGATAATGACGCTGTTGTTACCGCTGCAAAAATAACAGACTCGCTTGGATGCTATGATTTACACCAGGTGGACAGAGAGCGGTATTATCTTATGCAGTCGCCTGAAGCGTTTCGCTTTCCTTTGCTTGCAGAGAATTTTGACGAAAACTCGTTGCTGACGGAAGTTACACAGCAGCTTCCGGAAGAAAGCAAAATATACCTGTATTTTGAGTTTACAAATAATTTTAAGCTCACATATCCGGCTGATTTGAAATACCTTGAGGCTCTTGTTCAGGTAAGAGATAATGATGTTGATTTTTCAAATATTCTTGAAAATGTCTCAAGGCTCAATAGCTTCCTTGAAATTCATTATCCCAGCGAAGTAAAAAGCTGGTCGGAAACTTTAAAGGGTTCTATTTCAGATCTGTTAAAGGAATGGCAGATTACCGATTACAATTTAATTAAAACATCGCATTTCGGAATTATTTTCATTGCAAAAAGCGTGAAATATGGAAAGTGTGTATTGAAAATTATTCCTCCGTTTATTGACAGATATGTTGGCGAGCGTTCTTGTTATCAAAATATCAGCGCAAGTTTCATGTGTGAGCTTTACGATTATAATGATAGTTGCAGTGCGATTCTTCTTGAGCGCTGTGAGGATGCAGACCTTCAATTCAGTTCTGAAAGAGCGGATATTCTTAATTTCTTTAAAAAAGTTTTGCAATGTCACAAAAGCGTTTTGCCTGAAAAAGTTTTGAAGCAATATAAAAATTACGGAGAAATTCTTAAAGGCAAAATGAATGAAACTGACTTTGACTATAGAAAAGAAGAAATTGTCAGTTATGTTGAAAAAGCAGCAGGACTTTTCAAAGATACGTTCAGTGAAGATGATTTTACTTTAATTCACGGCGATCTGCACCGCTATAACATTATGAAAAAAAATCAGGAACTTGTGGCGATAGACCCAATAGGATATATTGCGCCTAAAGAAGTTGATATTGCCAGATATATAGGAACTGAGTTGTGCGACGGATGCAGGGATGTAGCCGCTTCAGCCAATGAAATGATTGAGTATTTTTCACAGATTGCCGATAAGCAGATAATTGAAAAAATGCTGTTTATTGATATTGTTTTCAGACTTCACAACAGCCTTTTTGAAAATGATGACTATTCTCTTACTGACAGATGGCTTAATGTATTAAAAGAACTCAATTATTAACATATATAAACGCCTAAAACAAAAGAAGAGTGCAAAAGCACTCTTCTTTTTGCTATATGTAATTATCTCTTTTAAAATGTTTTTGAAATGATATTGCGTATATCTTCTTCCGCCTGCTGTACTTCAAAAAGAAATTCTCTTGACGATACCCTGAGGGCTCCGTTTCCTAAAATAATAAGCTGCTCCATTGCGTCAGAAGTAACAACTCTGACCTTGTTGTTTTTCGCTAGTTTGTAGGACGCTTTTTCAATATACATATCAGCTGTTTCCGCCTCTTTTGTATATACGATAGTGATACCGTTTACCTTTTCAACTTCACGAGCGTTGCCTTTTACTTTGTAAGCGTCAAAAACGAGAATGACCTCGCATTTTTTGTATCCGTGGTAATTGCAGAGAATGTTTATAAGAACGTTCCTTGCCCCGTCAATATTATCCTTGGCAAGTTCTTTAAGACTGTCCCAGGCAAAAATAACGTTGTAGCCGTCCACCAGCAAGTATTCCGGACCCTCGTATTTAAGGGCGCGGGTATTCTTCTGCTTTTTGTCTGTGCTTTCTGTGAGTTTAAAGTGGCTGCGGTCAGGATCGCAGCTGCGCCTTTTTATCGGCCCGTACGTCTTTTCAAAAATCTGCATCAGCTCTTTGTCAAGCGCAAAAAGATTATTCTTGTCTTTGCATTTTGAGAATTCTTGTCTGCTTGTGACGCTTTGATATTCGCTTTTTGGTGCGGAAAGTATGCTGGGCAGGTGCATACGGCTTTTTACTTCGTTCCATTTCACCGTATAGCCGGCGCCGTGGGAGCAGAAAACAGAATCGCAGGGATTGTCAGTGTCGGCGTCGCAGTCGTAGCCAATGCTTTCTATAACCTCATCTGCGTTGTGGCACGGCTCATATCCCTTAAGACTGCAAATGAGTTTGCCTTTTCCGTGGGTGTACTGCATAACTTCTCTTGAGTAGTCGTACATTGTGGCAACAGGCGCAGTTCCGCTTATCATTGAAAATTCGCCTTCTGTTTCAAGGGCGTTAAAACTGCCGCACATTCGCTGTATGTCTGACATCGCTCTGCCAACGTTTTCGCTGGGTACTTCAAGAGAAAATTCATAAACTGGCTCCAGTAAAACGCAGTCCGCCGAACGCAGACCCTGCCTTACCGCTCTGTAAGTTGCCTGTCTGAAATCGCCGCCCTCAGTGTGCTTTGGGTGGGCTTTGCCCGACATAAGGGTGATTTCCATGTCTGTTATGGGGGAGCCGGTAAGAACACCGATGTGAGTTTTTTCGTAGAGGTGAGTAAGTATAAGCCGCTGCCAGTTCTTATCGAGCAGATCTTCTTTGCACTGAGTTTTAAACACAAGTCCGCTGTCCCTTTTGCCGGGCTTTAAAAGCAGATGAACTTCTGCGTAATGCCTCAGAGGCTCAAAATGACCAATTCCTTCAACGGCGTTTGCTATCGTCTCTTTGTAAATTATACTGCCTTTTGAGAAAGTGGCGTTGATACCGAAGCGTTCTGAAATAATCGCCTGAAGCACTTCAAGCTGAACGTCGCCCATTAGTTGTACGTGGATCTCGCTAAGTCTTTCATTCCATACAACTTTTAACTGAGGGTCTTCACTTTCAAGAATTTTCATTTTTTCCAGCGCCGTGTGGGCGTCAACTCCCTCAGGCAGCTGTAATTTGTATGTAAGCACAGGTTCGAGCACAGGCATTCCGGTGCTTTTTTCTTTTCCGAGACCGTCTCCGGGGCGGGTAAATGTAACTCCGGTAACAGCGCAGACCGTCCCCGCTGAAACTTCGTCCACTGCGGTAAATTTATCGCCGGAATATATTCTTATCTGGTTGATTTTCTCGGAGTTCTTGTTTTTCGGCGAAGCAAGGATTTCTTTAACTTTAAGGCTTCCGCCGGTTACTTTAAGGAAGGTAAGCCGCTGACCCTTGTCTTCTGATATTTTATATACTTTTCCTGCAAATTCATCGCCGTACTGCGGCATTTCGGTGTAATTATACAGACAATCAAGAAATTCACCAACACCTGTTAATTTCAGTGCAGAGCCGAACAGGCAAGGAAAAATTTTTCTGTCCCTTATACAATTTATAATATCGCTTTTATTAACCGAGTTGTTCTCATAATACTGATTAAGAAGATTTTCATCGCAAAGCGCAATGTTTTCATAAAATTCGTCTTTATCTTCACA
The DNA here is from genome assembly GCA_900547275.1 of uncultured Oscillospiraceae bacterium. Lineage (GTDB taxonomy): Bacteria > Bacillota > Clostridia > Oscillospirales > Acutalibacteraceae > CAG-217. The sequence continues at coordinate 4,594 of URGA01000093.1, forward strand.
ACCGAAATCAACGCATCCGTCGCTGAATTTATTTTTGAGTTCACTGAGTACGCGGTTTTTGTCTGCACCGTCAAGATCCATTTTGTTTACGAAAATGAAGCAGGGCACATTGTATTTTGAGAGCAGTTTCCACAACGTGTGAGTGTGGCTCTGGATACCGTCCGTTGCGCTGATAACGAGAACTGCATAATCAAGCACCTGAAGAGTGCGCTCCGTTTCAGCTGAAAAATCAACGTGACCCGGCGTGTCCAGAAGAGTGAACATGGCGTCGTTATAATTAAGTACTGCCTGTTTTGAAAAAATAGTTATTCCTCTGTCGCGTTCAAGAGAAAATGTGTCAAGAAAAGAATTGCGGTGGTCAACTCTGCCCAGCTTTTTTATATTGCCTGATTTGTAGAGCAAAGCCTCTGAAAGAGTTGTTTTTCCCGAGTCAACATGAGCAAGTATGCCAACTGCTATCTTTTTCATTTTCTCACCACGCTTTAAACATTTTTGTACATTATATCACGGCGGGAAATGAAAGTCTATTTTGTGTTTTATATTTTAGAAAAATAATAAAAAGCGCCCCGCTTTTGAACAAGACCGTGAAAAACGGACAATAGAAAAAAAGCACCTCCTATGGTAG
>URGA01000094.1 GCA_900547275.1 uncultured Oscillospiraceae bacterium
GAAAATCCGGCGGAGACTATCGCTCAGCTTGAGGCAAACGCAGCAGCCGCTGCAAAGGATTAAAAAATGAAGAGAAAACGCTTTTATAACAATAAAAGTAGAGGCGAAAAATGGACTGAGCCCGAGGTTGGGCGCCCTATTGAATTCGCCGATAAATATATTGAGCCTAAAAACGAATCGTCAGACGAGTATTACCATAAAAGCAAAAAGAAAAAACTATTTTCGTCCGACGAGCCCAGGTATATTTTCAGGAAGATAGGCATCGTTATAGGATGTCTTGTAGTTGTGGGCATCGGCTATACTATTATGGACGTTTGTATGGAGATGAACTCAATGCCTGCAAGAACGGAAACTGTTCAGGAGGACGGTGGCGAGGTTTTGACAGGGGTTAAGGCGAAAGCGTTTAAAACCGACAGTGTTTCGCTTGACGGAGCCGTTATGCTTGATACGGTGATAAAAGACGCTGAGACCGGCGGTTATTCAGCTGTTGCTTTTGACCTTAAAAGAACTGACGGAACGATTGGTTATAATTCCGAGCTTGCAACGGTCGTTTCAACAGGCGCCGTTTCATCACCTGCTTCAGACCTTGAAAAATCCGTTGCCCAGCTTTCTAAAAACGGAATTACAACTGTAGGCGTTATCTCCTGCTACCAGGACAACGTGGTTACTGCTTCCGTTCCCGCTCTGGCGGTTAAAGAAGACGGGGAAGTATATAAAGACACTCAGGGCAACGCTTATCTTAACCCCGACAGTGAAGAAGTCTACCAGTATATAAAGGGAATTGCCGTGGAAGCATCCGCAATGGGCATCAATGTTCTGGTGCTTGATAAGACGGAGCTTGATACAGGCATTTCAGGTTCTTATAACGACGGCTTTGACGCTCTTGCCCAGCGGCTTCAGTCTGACCTGGGCGATAAGGTAACGCTTTTGAAACCTGTTCCGATTACCGTTACCGCGTCGGAAGAAGATGAAATTCAGAATCAAATAGATTTGCAGCTGCAAAATTCAACCTCAGGTAATGAGATCTATTCTGTTGTATGCACAGAAAAGAATGTTCAGACAGTTAAGACTATTCTTGATGAAAAAGGCTGCAGCTGTTATGTTTTGGCGGAGTAATGTTTGATGAAGTGTAAATCCAAAGTAATACTGGCAATAATATGTTTGGCAAGTCTTTTGCTCCCTTTTTGCGCCAACGGGGCGGATATTCCCCAGCTTAAATCAATATCTTTTACCGGCGCAACTATTGAAGGTCAGTTCAAAAGCGACGTCTATGAGTATGAGTTGGTGCTGGACAACAGCGGTGTATCTCCTCAGCTCAGCGACTACCTGCTTGACGGAGACGGCAACCTGTTCGTTACTTACCAGTATGACGATACCAACCACCAGACCGCAGTTGTGGTAACGGTTGAGTATTCGTCAGGCTCCGCGATTTACACGTTTAATTATAAAAACCCTGTTGAATACGTAAAAAACAGCGAAAATCACCTTGAGTCAATAACCTGTACCATGGGGGAGATTTCGCCTGAGATAAACGACAACGATACCAGCTATAAGCTGTATATTCCGAAAGATCTTACGGAACTTCATATTACCCCTGTAACAAGGGATACGAATGCTTACTGCGCCCCTGTTGACATGACGCTTGCAAAAGACCAGGAGCCGGTTATAACTCTCAGCGTAACAGCTTCCGACGGTTCGGTTAGAATATATGAGCTTAAGGTTAAGAGAGTAAATAAAACGGTGGCTGAAGTTCAGGCAGACCCGGGCGCATCGCTTGTAGCCGGGACCCGCTTTTATCAGCAGGAGCCGTTTATAATTACCGCGGCGGCGGTTGGCGGAGGAATAGTTGTAATAATTCTTCTGTTTTGGCTAACCCGCCGTATTACGATGAATGTTTATGACAGTGAAGAGCCTGATTTTTATTCAAGACACTGATGTTAGATAAATTATAATTTTTCGGGAAGGAGCTGAGATTCATGGATCTTGAAACATTGAAAGCAGAAATAGAGGCGCTGCATAAGAAGCGAAAGTTCTCTCAGATCAAGATGATTCTCAGCAAAATGAACCCTGCTGATATCGCACAGTTGCTTGAGGAATTTACCAACGAACAACGCCTTTTGTTTTTCCGCCTTCTTGCCAAGGAAGAGGCGGCGGATACGTTTGTTGAACTTGACGGAGACACCCAGGAAGCGCTGATCCACGCTTTTTCAGACAGCGAGCTGAGAGAAGTGCTTGATGAACTTTACCTTGACGATACCGTTGACCTTATTGAAGAAATGCCGGCGACAGTCGTTAAGCGTATTCTTAAAAATACAGACGCTGAGACAAGAGCGTCTATCAATACTCTTCTTCGTTACCCTGAGGACAGCGCGGGCTCAATTATGACCCCAGAATTTGTTGACCTTAAGAGAGATATGACCGTTGAGGCCGCTTTTAAGAGAATTAGAAGAACAGGCGTTGACAAAGAGACTATTTATACCTGCTACGTAACGGACGCTTCCCGTCATCTTCTCGGCGTTACAACGGTTAAGGAACTTCTTCTCCATGATTACGACGATATCATCGAAGATTTTATGGAGACAAACGTAATTTATGTCAATACCCTAAGCGACCAGGAAGAGGCCGCCGCTCAGCTGAGTAAATACGACTTTCTTGCCCTCCCTGTTGTTGACATGGAAGAGCGCCTTGTAGGTATTATTACCGTAGACGACGCGATGGATGTTATCCAGGAGGAAAACACCGAGGATATCCAGAAGATGAACGCTATTTTGCCAACAACCGAGCGTACTTATCTTAAAACAGGCGTTTTCAGCACTTGGAAATCCAGAATTCCATGGCTTATGCTGCTTATGGTCAGCGCAACTTTTACAGGTTCAATAATTACGTCCTTTGAAGACAAGCTTGCTTCAATGATTATTCTTACATCGTTTATCCCAATGCTTATGGACACCGGCGGAAACTCAGGCGGCCAGGCGAGCGTTACTGTTATCCGCGCCCTTTCCCTTAACGAAATAGGACTTAAGGATATATTTAAAGTGCTCTGGAAGGAAATACGTGTTGGTATTCTCTGCGGCGTAAGCCTTGCGGGTATCAACTTTGTGAAAATCCTTTTGGTGGACAAACTTATTATGGGCGTTGAAGGCATCACCCTTAAAGTTGACTTCGTTATAAGCCTTACTCTTTTCGTTGAGATAATATTTGCGAAGATGATAGGATGCACCTTGCCTATATTCGCCAAGAAACTGAAGTTTGACCCGGCTGTAATGTCCTCGCCGTTTATTACGACGATAATTGACGCCGTTTCTCTGCTGGTGTACTTTGCGTTTGCAACTGCTATCCTGAAAATTTAATCGATACAAAAATTAAAGCCGGACGTGATTGCTACGTCCGGCTGATTTTTTTACTGAAAATTAGCGTTTGGTTTTACTATTCTTTTTCGCATTTTGCTTCTTATTCTGTCTTCTTTTACTATTAGGAAAAGCATCATAAGGAAAGCAAATATTACCGCCCAGCAGTAATGGCTTTTTGAAACATACTGGTTGCCGGTTATAAGAACAATTATCGTAATCAGGCGCAAAACAAGGTTTATACCGAGAGTTACGAGTTCAAAGTTGCAGACGAAGTGAGTGCCTGCGTTTGTTGCCGAGTCGTAAGCGATATAAAGAATTAGCAGTGCGCCTATGATGTAAAAGATAAACTGAACTAGATAAGTCGGTATCATCGTATCATAGGTCTGCTTTGTAAATTCGCCTACGGTTTCGATAATTCTCTGGAAAAACGGCATTATAACAATCAGCGATAATATCTGAAGAGGGTTTACCCTTTCTTTTTCCGACTGTTTTCTGTACTCGGTTATAAGCGCTATAACAAAAAGAATCATCAGCAGTTTTGATGCAAGAAAATAGGCTATATAAGCATTTGGACTGTGTTCTTTAAGCATATCAAGCGGCGGTATCATCCTGAAGCCGATAAGGCTGGTCATCATGCTGTAGAACGGCTTGATGTTACAGGTAACGCATATCAGAAAAATTGCAAAGTAAACGGCAAAATATAAATAAGCCTGAATGTAGCCGAGATGCTTGTCATGCTCTGCAAAAAGATCAATAGAACGTTCCGCAATATAGCAAAGAGACATGATTACCCAGCAGGTGCAGGAAATTATCGCGTCGCGTTTAGAAGTGTTTTCCAACCATATACCTCCCGCAATTAGTTTACAGTGATCCCGGAAAGGATTGCTTCGTATTCAGCGGGAAGGCTGTTGTGTTCCTTTTCGGAATACATTGTTATTTCAACAGCGTATTCGCCGAAATCGAGAGCATAGCAGTAAACGTACCAACTGCCCGTTTCTGTCGGAGCACTGCCCATAACAGAATTGTATCTGCGGGCGCTGTCGCCCTCGCCGACCTGTCCGCTGCTTTTTTCACTGTAAGTAATTTCGTTGTAATTTTTGCCAAGTTCAATGTTGTCAAAAGCGCTCTGGCCGTCTTTGTAGGCAATTATGCCCACTACTTCGGCGTATTTTTTGCCGTCCGCGCTGTAGATTATCGTATCTTCGGCTTTGAAATCTGACGGCAGGGAGAGTGTGACAGTCATTTCGCTTTTTCCGTTATACTCCGCCGCCTCATACTCGTGCCAGTCGGATGTTTGCATTACAGGGGCGGTGATACTGACGCTTTTACTGTCTGCAAAACTGTCGGTCTGGGCGCTTTCGCTTTCGGTTTCTGCCTGAGACGCGGCGCTCTGGGGCTCTTTGTCATTCTGAGCACTGCAGGCGCTTATGCTGAAAGCAATAACGCACGCAAGAATTATACCTATTAGTTTTTTCATAATCATCACCGCGTTCTTTAATGGTTATATTTATATATTACAACATTGTTTTATAATATTCAACTAAAAATCCGACAATGGTGCATTTATCTGTACCATGTCGGATTTGATGATGAATTATAATCTGCTTTTTACTTCGCTTACAAATTCTGCAACAGCCTGCGGAGCGTTGCCTGAGTTTTCAGCGGCAATTTCAACCAGCGCAGAGCCGATAATAACACCATCGGCTGGGGCGGCGGGGGGTGCTCCGGGGGGGCCACCACGTAATT
>URGA01000095.1 GCA_900547275.1 uncultured Oscillospiraceae bacterium
CCGCTTCTGCAACGTCTGCCATAACTTCACATTGGCGGTTAAGTCTTTTGCTCATAGCGCGGGACGTGTAGCCGCCTGCGCCGTGGCTTGTCATAAGCAGTTCGTTGTCCCATACGGGGAGGGAAGCCTTTACGCTGTCGTCCATTTCCTCAATATCCTTAAATATTTGGTCAGACTTTGCGCTGATTACTTCAAAATCGCTCTGGTCATTTGCTTTTACGCTGTCGCAAACGCTTTTTACGCTGTTTTCTTCAGGTGAGCCGCCCCAGTCGCCGGTGCCGTAAAGGTGCATCGTGTAGGGCAGAGCACCTTCAAATGCGCTTTTTGCAACTCCGTCGATAACAGAGACGTCTCCTCTTATATCTCCGTCAAATTTGTATCTGTATGAGCCTACGTTAGGGCATGCGAGCATCATGCTTGAATCGGAACCTTTCCAGTAACCGAGATTAAACGGAATACCGTAAGCACTGCCCCAGCTTAGTTTCTGGGTAGAAAAGCCCAGGAGGCCGGCGTATTTCATAACTGACGGAAGAGCCTGGCCGAAGCCAAAGCAGTCGGGAAGGAAAATATCCTTGGACTTTATTCCGAATTTTTCCTTGAAATAACCGTTGCCCAGCAGAATGTTTCTGAACAGCGCTTCCGGGGAAGGAATATTAACGTCGCCGTTTTCATAACTTGAGCCTGCGGGATACCATCTGCCCTGCTTAACAAATTCTGTGATTTCGTCAAATGCCAGGGGATAGTATTCCTCGATAAGCTCATAGCGGAACGCTCCTTCAAAATTGAAGCAGTATTCAGGATAGCGGTCAATCAGATCAAAGTTTTTCCGAAGAGTATCGGGAATAAATTCTTCTATTGTTTTTGCAAGATTCCAACGCCAGACCGTATCAAGATGGGCGGTGGAAACCGCATATGCTTTTTTCTTCATCATAATAATTACTTTTCTATAATCTCGTATGTAAATTCGTATTTTTCCTGGAGTGCTTTTACTTTGTCTTCGTTGTCCTCAATGAATGTTTCGGTGTAAACGGATTTGCCGTCTACCGAATAGTCGGAAACGATTTTATTGAGAGCTTCCCATGCTTCGGCTTCCTTATCGTAGCCGTCTTCAAACTTAATGAGAAATTCTCTGTGCTTTGGCAGTCTAACTTTCATAATTTTTATCTCCTGTTCTGTATAGATACTGAAATTATATAATAAATAATAATCTATTGCAATATGTATTTTGCTTTTGCAAAAAGCAGTTTTCGGCAGTTTTTTATAGCGTATTCGGCGGTTGTGTTTTCGTCTGTCAAAGTGATTTGTTTGTCACCGATAATCGTGTTGTCGCTGTCGCCGCTGATTAAAACACAGCGTTTATTGTGCTTTTTAGCAAGAGATGCAACTTTAAACGGAAGTTTGCCCATAAGTGTTTGATAATCCGTTTTGCCTTCGCCGGTAACTACAATGTCTGAGTTTTTTATATGCTCTTCAAGATCTGCAAGCCGGGCAATTATATCAAATCCGCTTTCGGTTTTACCGCCGAGCACTGCCAGCAATCCGCCGCAAAGACCGCCTGCGGCTCCGCTTCCCGGTATGGCTGAAATGTTTCGGTTAAATAATTCCGCAACGTTTCTCAGCCCTTTGTCAAGCTCTTCAACCTGTTTTTTATCTGCGCCTTTTTGAGGAGCGAAAACATAGGCTGCACCGTTAACTCCATAGTATGGATTTTCAACATCACAGGCGTATGTAAAACTGCATTCATCGGCTATTTTCTTTATTTTTTCGCTGTATTCAATTTTTGAAATACTGCTCATATCTTTGCCTGTGGGAAAGGGGATAGCCTTGTTGTTATTATCATAAAAAGACGCACCCAGAGCCGCAAGCGCTCCTGTGCCGCCGTCGCACATTCCGCTTCCTCCCAGACCGATGATGAATTTTCTGTATCCTTTTTCGTAAGCAAAACTAATCTGCTGGCCTGTGCCGAAAGAAGAAGCGTCCATAACATTTCGTTTCTCCTGCAAAAAGCAGGCGGAAGCACATTCAATAACCGCAATATCTTTGCAAAAATAAACTGGCGCTGAAATCGTATTGCCGTAAATGTCAGAAAATCTGTCGTAAATTATATCGCCTTTACAGCAGTCGCAGCAGCAATTTCCGAAACCTTCGCCGCCGTCTGAAAGGGGCAGTGATACCGTTTCAACACCGTCAATATCGCTTAGAGATCTTGAAATTATGTCACATACTTCTTTGGCGGAAAGAGAGCCTTTGAAACTGTCAGGTGCAATCAGTATTTTCATTTTCTATCAGCCTTCTTAATTCTTTTTCAAACGCCTCATCCTGCTCTTTCGTGCGCTTTGACGGGCCTTTAAGCCTGTACCCGCCTTTGCGCGCCTTTTTCGCGGCGTAACGGGTAAGCAGAAGAGTACCAATGTTTTGAGGCGTTATTATCTTTCCGTTTTGGGTAATTGGAAACCCGTGTTTTGACAGCACCATTGCCGCAAGGCCGTAATCCTGGCTTACTGCAATATCGCCGGGTTCAAGCCTGTTAACAAGTGCAAAATCAGCGCTGTCAGCTCCTTTGCCGACAGTAACAACTTCTGCGTTTTTGTCTTTGAAAACATGGCTTGTGTCGCAAAAAATCACTGCTTTTATGTTGTGCTCATGAGCCAGGCGTAAAGCAATGTCAACCACCGGGCATCCGTCAGCGTCAATAAGAATTTTCATATGATTATTTTACCATATTTGTAATGGCGGCGCAATTATGTTATATTATCATTGGTGATGTAAATGAGGATTTTAATAGTGCGCCACGGCGATCCTGATTATGAAAAAGACTCTTTGACCGAAAAGGGTTTTCGTGAGGCAGAACTTCTCGTTCCAAGATTATCAAAACTTGATGTAAAGGCATTTTATTGCTCTCCGCTGGGAAGAGCACGTGCTACGGCTGAACCTACGCTTAAAGCAATGGGCAGAGAGTCTGAAACGCTGGAGTGGCTTCGTGAGTTCAGAGGCTTTGTTTTTCAGGGACTGAAGCCTGTCAACTGCTGGGACAGACTGCCGTCTGTGTGGTGCTCTGAAGATAAATATTACGATGCTTCGTCTTGGTGCGAAACGCGGCTGATGAAAAGCGGAAATGTAAGAAAAGAATATCGTTATGTATGCAAAGGGATTGATGAACTTCTTGAAGCCCACGGATACCGCCATAACGGACGCGTTTACGACGTTGTCAGCCCAAACCACGATACAATCGTACTGTTTTGCCATTTCGGTGTTGAATCAGTAATTCTAAGCCATATTCTTTCTGTTTCACCTATGCCGCTGTGGCACAACTTTGTTGCGCTTCCTACTTCGGTAACGACTCTTATCACTGAGGAGAGGGAAGAGGGAATAGCCTCGTTTAGAATTCAGCAGTACGGCGATATTTCTCATTTGTATGCCGGCGGCGAGGAGCCTGCTTTTGCGGCGCGCTTTTGCGAATGTTTTTCTGACGATACAAGACACTGACTATGACTTGTAGTATTCAATCTGGCTTGAAACAAATTTTACCAATACGGCTACTATGACCGCCCCCAGCCCCAGACCGGTGGCGGTTTCTGCTGTCTGTGCGGCGTAGTAGTTGAAGTTTTGTGTATTGCCGTTTACGGCGTTTTGCATTGCGTAATATATTGTGCTTCCCGGAAGAAGTGGAATGGTTGATGGAAGCAGGATAACTGTTGCAGGAGTTTTTCTTATTCGGGCTATAATTTCCGAATATACTGCCACCGCCGCCATTGCAAAGAGAGACGCAATAAAAACGTTTTTGCCTGTTGATTCTAAAAAATATGAAATTGACGCGGAAATAAGACCGCCGAATGTTGCGTAAAAAAGAAGATCTTTCGGTACTTTCAGCAAAACGGCAAACGACAACGTTCCTATAACGCATGTGATAATTTCTTTCAAATTACTCACTCCCGAAAATCAGTACTGCGAATGGAAACCCAAGTGCTATTGCAAGGGCGCAGAGTATGGCATTTGTCAGTCTCAGCAGACCTGCATAAATGTCGCCGCTTATCATATCGCGCATTGCGTTGCCCACGGTGAGACCGGGAACCAAGAGCATAATTGTTCCAATGATAATATTGTCTGCGTTTGCGTTTATTCCAAACAGCCCCGGCATAAATGACAGCAGACCAGCAAGGGCGGCATCAAGCAGAATACCTGCAAAGGAACTTGTTATCGGGCCTCTGTAGTTGCTTATCAGTATTCCGATTATTCCTGAAAAAAAAGCGTCTGTAACCGTTCCGCCGAAATAAATGCAAAACGACGCGGTGGCTAAAAAGGTAAAAACAATATCTGTAATCGGCTTGTATTCTCTGTTTTTTGTTATACTGAAATATACCGTATCTCCGTTGCAAATACGTCTTGACAGTTGGTTTAGCCTGTCCAGTTCGGCAAGGTTTATTTCTTCTTCGCCAATGCATCTGGTTTGTGTAATGATTTTTCCGCTTTTTGCAGTAACGGTTGCCGCCAGCATTGACGGAAGCGCCCAGACTTGGACAAATTTTGCCCCCAGCGCTTTGTTTATTCTGTAAACGGTATCTTCACTGCGGCTGATTTCTCCGCCACATTCAACCATTGCCGCTCCGATTTCCAGAGATATTGAAAGTATTTCATCTTCGTTAAAATGATTCATATTGATATGTTTTGCAGAAATTCATCAATAATGCTCTGACTATAGTAATTGTTTACATTTTAGTAAATGGACAGAACAAAAATTTTGTGCAAAAACGAATCTTATCCTTGAATTTTATTTTGGATTGTTGTAAAATAATTTTGGTACGAGTAGGGTACCTAAGGTTAAAATAAATAGCGATAGGAAACAGCGGTGAATTTTTTTATATTCCCGCTGTTTTCTATTTTTTGAATAATTCCGTTAATGAATTGCTTTATTTATGAAATAAGTATTGACAAAGTAAAAAAATCTGTTATAATAATATAGCACTTGAGAGTATTATGCGCATATATCGCGGAGTAGAGCAGTTGGAAGCTCGTCGGGCTCATAACCCGGAGGTCGCAGG
>URGA01000096.1 GCA_900547275.1 uncultured Oscillospiraceae bacterium
AGAAAACGTCGGCTCAGAAATAACGGTAAAATCCATTGCGGAATACATACATATGAGCCCGTCTCACTTTTCAAATATCTTCAAAAAGCAGACGGGACTATCTCCTTATGACTATGTACTTATTACCCGCCTTAACCACGCAAAGAATTATCTTCAGAAAAGCGATATGAATATTTCTGAAATAGCGGAAAAAGTAGGTTTTAACAGCGAGTCGAATTTTATTTACTTCTTCACAAAAAACACGGGAATTTCTCCCAGCAAATTCAGAAAAATTGTGGTCTGATAAAATCTAATAAGACTATGAAAAGCGGCTGAAACACAATGTTTCAGCCGCTTTTTGTTTAAGCACACATATTCAGCGGATCAAATAATTCAGAACAAAATTCAAAACAGCGCAGACGGTAACCCCCAGTGCAAGGGGAACAATCACGGACAACGCAGTCCACTTTACCGAACGGGTTTCTTTCCAAATCGTAAGCAGTGTCGTTGAGCAAGGAAAATGAAACATGGAAAACACCGCGGCACACAGCGCGAAACCCCGGTCCCAGCCGTTATCCGTCAAAATCGTTTTGAGAGCGTCAACCGACGAGTAGTCACCTAAATTTCCTGAGGCGAGATATGTCATCAGCGCAATGGGAATTACTATCTCATTGGCAGGGAACCCAAGAATAAACGCCAAAAGCATAACGCCGTCAAGACCGATAAACCTGCCCGCAGGGTCAAGAAAATCTGCAAGATATGCAAGGAGCGAAGAACCCCCAGTTTTAATATTTGCAAGACACCAAATAAGAAGACCTGCAGGAGCCGCAACTACTACTGCCCTCAACAGAACGAAAACTATTTTTTCCTTTACTGTCTCGCCTATTACTTTAAAGAACTGAGGACGGCGGTAAGGAGGCAGTTCCAGAACAAAAGCGCTTTTTTCTCCCCGGAGCACCGTTGACGACAGTATTTTCGCAGACAGCATTGTTGCCGCCAGCGACAGCAGAACAAAAGCCAGCATTACGGCCGCCCCGGCAAAGGAATTATCGCAGAAGAACATGGAAATTATAACAATCAATAAAGGAAAACGTCCGTTGCAGGGCGTTAGTGAATTTGTAATTATCGCAATAAGCCGCTCTCTCGGCGAATCGATTATTCGGCACCCTGTCACTCCCACCGCGTTGCATCCGTACGCCATACAGGTGGTCAGTGCCTGCTTGCCGCAGGCTCCGCATTTTTCAAACCCGCGGTCAAGGTTAAAGGCTATTCTGGGAAGCACTCCGTAAGCTTCCAGCAAAGCAAAGAGAGGAAAAAATATCGCCATCGGCGGAAGCATAACCGCCACAACCCAAAACAGCACCCGAAGAACTCCGTGAACCACCATATTAACAATAACGTCAGGAATACCTAACGCCAGACTTTGAGAAGCAAGCCACGCTTCCGCGGCGTCAAAAGCGCTTTTCAGAATTGACGAAGGATAATTTGCGCCTACCATAGTCAGCCACAAAACAACGCCCACAAGAAGCAGCATTGCAGGCACCGCCGTATATCTGCCAAGCAGAACCCTGTCTATCATATTCTGCTTTTTCTCCTCACGGGACGGCAGCTGTTTTACCGACTGAGAAAATATTCTTTCTGCCTGCTGAGATATTGAGGCGGTAACGGACTGAACATAGTTTTCGCCGTCAAAATTAAAGCGAGAAAGTATTTCGCGGCTTTTCAGCACGTCAAAATCATCCTGAAAACCACCGGAGAGATTTTTCTCCAGCGAAGCGTTGAAGCTGGGATCGTTCTCAAGAACACGAAGCGCCAGAAAACGCATATCTATATCCGTTTTGAAATATTTTGAAAGCCCTTTTTCACAGCGCCTTTCCGCCTGCTCAATAGGACTGACATATTTTACTCGCAACTGCTCAGGACAGCAGTCGCCTGTAACTATTTTGTGAACCTGTTCCAGCAGTTCGTTGACCCCTTTTCCGCTTCTTGCGGTGGAGGACACAACAGGTATGCCGAGTAGCTCGGAAAGCTTTTTCTTGTCTATAATAATATTTCGCTTATCAGCTTCGTCCCATAGATTTAGAAGAAGCACGGCGTTACCTGTTAATTCAAGGGTTTGCAGAACCAGATTGAGATTTCGAAGCAGATTTGTTGAGTCAGCAACTATTACCACACAGTCCACCTTATTCCAGATAAGAAAGTCACGGGCAACTCTTTCTTCCTCAGAGGATGAAAGCAGACTGTATGTACCCGGCAGATCAACCAGGGTATAATCGTTAAACTTATAGTAGTATTCGCCGCTGGCTGTATCTACCGTTTTACCGGTCCAGTTGCCGGTATGCTGTTTCATTCCTGTTATTTCATTGAAGACCGTGCTCTTGCCCACGTTGGCGTTGCCCACCAGCGCCACGGTACGGCGGCTCACCTTATCACTCCTATCCCGGCAGCGTCCTTTTTCCTTAGAGCAATCTGACTGCCTCTTACTCGGTAAGCGATAGGCGACCCCAGAGGGTTTATATGGGTACAGCTGACCTTTTCACCAACGCAAAAGCCCAGATCTGACAGACGTCTGAGCGACAGCGAACTACTGTCCACGCTGACTATTTCGGCCGACTGATTTTCTTTTATATCGCATAATTTCAAAATGAACACCTCAATTCTGCTGCTTTATCCTATGCGCAGATATATAAAGAGGTGACGCAAAAAGAGCAGGGACATTCCCTGCTCTTTTATATTGCCTTTCATTTTTATTTATTTTTCATCAACGGTGCAGTCGATAAATATTTTTTCCTTTTTCCACGTATCAAGAGGATGGTTGATTTTTACGTTTTCAATCATCAATGCCGAAACGTGTCGCGCCCAAACTCCATAAGCAGGAAGATTTCTGAAACGCCAGCACTCGGGATAAACTTTTGCATATTCGGGAATGAACAGACGTCTGTCCACCGTTTCAGGTCTTTCGGCATAAGTAATATCAATATTTTTAAGAGCGATATTTTCCGCCCTTACTGTTTTGCCGCCTTTTCGGTAACCTGCGATAATAATCGGAAGTTCCGCCTCAAGGGCTTTTACGTTTTCAATAAGAACTCCGTTTATTCTGCTTTTGCCGCCGAACAAATCGGCGCCTACAGTACCGCCTTTTTTCTTCTTTCCGCCGTATTCAACGGCGTTTGCGCTTTCTGCTGTTACCTCAGCGGCGCGGTTGCGGTCCCCCACTCTTATAAAAATCGGGCAAGTGCATCGCTCCATCTCAATATTTCTAAAAGTTACGTTACTTACAACAGAACCGTCACAGGCTTCAATACTAATTCCGCTTACCGAACCCGGGTAAAGATCAGTCATAAAGAGGCGGCAGTCAGAAACTGTAATATCGTTTATATCATAAGTCGTTTCTGTTCCGATTTTAACGGCGTTTGTGCGAGAAATGACTTCGCAGTTCTTAACAGCAATATGCTCCATAATGCCGCTACTTCCCAGCCATACAGCGTGTTTGAAGACAAAGCCGTCATCCGCAGTGGAAACAAAGCAATGGTCAAAATCAAGATTGCTTCCGCCCACAACGTCAAAGCCGTCAGCGTTTGCAACGTTTCTGTTGTTATTTATAATAACGTTTTTCACGTAGACATTACTGCACATCTGGAGCCGACAGGTCCAGTAGGCGCTGTTTACTATTTTGAAATTGCTAAGGTTAACATTTTTACATTCCACAAGGCAGAGCGGTCCGCCGTATTTTGACGAGTGAGCAAACCTCAGCTGGGCTCTGTAATCACGGCGCATTTCAATAACATCTATATATTTGTCAGGCTCGGTCATATTTTTGTCCATCAACGGCTTAAGACCGAAAAGGTGGCCGCTTCCGTTTATCGAGCCGCCGCCGGTAATTGTTACATTCTCAATTCCTTCGCCGTAAACCAGGGCTTTGTTTTTGAAATTTTTTCCGGATGGCACTGCAGTCAGCGAAGAAAATTCCGAAATAAACAGCGTTATGCCGCTTTCAAGAACAACAGTCGATGAAAAATACTCGCCGCCGTCTATCAAAACAGTTCCGCCGCATTTTGCCGCATCAATGACAGCGCTGTTTATAGCGCGGCTGTTATCAACGGTGGGATCGCCTGCAACGGCTCCGTAATTTCTTATATCAAATACATTTTCCTCCGGCTTCTCCTGAAAACTAATATATTTATCCTCAGGGTAATATGAAGAAAAGTCAAATTCTCTGACTTGTGTATACGGCTCACCCTTTGTTATTCTCAGGTCTTTGCCGAAAAGCAGAGTTCTCAGTTTATCAACGGCTGTCCTTCTTTGCTTAGACATATTCTATCCTCACTAAAAGACAAGAAAAGGCGGCAACTTTGAACTCAAAATTACCGCTGTTTTTATTATTTAATCAAATCTTTAATAATTTCTCCCGCCATAAGCAGGCCGGCTGAGCCGGGCACAAAAGAAATACTGGCAGGAGGCACTGCTCTAACGGCAGGCTCCTCCCGTGAATAAACTACCTTAAGGTGATTTATCCCGCGCTTTCTCAGCTCGCAGCGCATTTTCTTTGCCAGCGGACAATAGGAAGTTTTGCTTATATCCGATACTTCAAATTCAGATGGATTAAGCTTGTTGCCGGTTCCCATAGAAGAGATCACAGGTATTGAATGAGCTTTCGCGTATTCAGCGATGGCGATCTTGGCGGAAACTGTATCGATCGCGTCGATGATATAGTCGGCGGGACGTTCTGACGGCCGTCCCAGAGCCGCTGCGGCCTTACTGAAAAAATTTTCCATATTGTCCGGAAGAATGAACGTTTCATCCGTGATAACATCAGCTTTGGGATTGATCTCAGCAATGATCTCTTTCATGACCAAAGCTTTTTTTCTGCCTATGGACCAGCGGTAAGCCACTGCCTG
>URGA01000097.1 GCA_900547275.1 uncultured Oscillospiraceae bacterium
GTCTTTTCAGCTCTCCGTTTTATAACAAAGCTGCCGAAGCCGCGCAAGAACACCTCGTTTCCCGCAACCATCGACTCTTTTACATTTTCCATGAATGATTCCACCACAGTCATCACAACCGTTTTCTCTATTCCGCTCTGCCGTGAGATCTGAGCGACAATTTCCGCTTTTGTCATATTGTTCTTGATTTTAATGAATACGGTGCAAAATTAACAAATATCCGCCTGTTATAACAATCCAAACTTATTTGTCATCCCGAAAGCTGCTTTTACTGAATCCGCCGAAGACGCCCCTCAAGAGCCTGCCCACTACCAAAAACACCAGCAATAAAATTATAATATCTCCCATAGGTCTTGTTTTTTATAGTTATATCCAACTTAAAGATACGAAAAAACAATGAACTACGCAAGTAATATACTGATTTTCAATATCCATATTTGATTTATAAGTTCTATTTCCGGATGCCCGGCACGCGTCCCGGTGTTCGGTTAAGCTGAACCTTGTATTTATTGAGAATGCTGTACACGGTGCTTTTACTCCGGACACCGCTCTCTTTCCAAATATCACGGATTGAATACCCATTGTTATACATATCCACGATTTTTTTGTCCCGTTCAGTTTTACTCATACTTTTTTTGGTAATCGGAATACTGATACTCTGCTGCAGGCGTATAATCTTATCTGACGACTTCCGCAAAACAGCCACTTCTTCCGGTAATGCCCCGAACATGGCCAATACTTCCGCCGGTGTCGTGTCCGGAAACAATTTGTTGTCGGTGTCAATTTTATCGTGAATGGAGATAATACGCACGACCTTGATGCGGCATAGCTCGATCAATGCCGATAGTTCCCGTAAACCACGCACGGCATTGCTGAATTTTGACACCACCAATTCGTCTCCTCTTTCAAGATTCGACATCAGTTGTTTCCATCTCGGTCTGAGCGTCTCGTGTCCGACCGATTCTTCAACCACTTGTACACACCCGTACTGGCGCATCCATTCCTTATCCGCATCAAACGCATCGTAGGAATTCGCCTCGAATATATAACCGACTTTTGCCATATCAATATACAATATTCATGATAACAAGTGCAAATATACAAGTTTTATTCGAGTATCTGAATCATACTATATTAAAAAACGAAAATCGTACATTTTTTTATGTTTTTATCTTCACTTGTTTTCATTGGTAATCATACTATTAAGTACGATATTAAAAAATGCACAAAATACGGTTTTTCGGATACGAAGTATCAAAAATAATATATAGCTTTGCGCTAAATAGTACGAAATAATATGGTATGAAAACATTAAAATCGAACTTAAAACAGCCGACAATCTTTGTCAGAATAATTGCCGTTTCGATTGCCGTATTCCTATGCGCGTCATGCGACAACGGCAATGGCAAACGATTGGCGAAAGCCAAGAATGACCCTGCCGGAACATACAGGGAATACCTGTCCGACATACGCAGGCAGAAAAAACTCTCCATTAAAGAATTGACCGGACATCTCAAGCAATGGCAAACATTGAGAGATTCCGTATTCCTGTATCTCGAATGTGATACGCTTAGCCGGCTTCATTCCACTGTAAAAGAAGAGTGTGAACAGATACATGATTCCATCCGCATGGAATTTTCACGGATGGTGCTGTCTCAAACACGCACTTATATACTGTGGGTAAAAGAACAAATCTCGCCGCATCTTGAAGACAAAGAGTTGCATCGTGCGGCTGAAACAATCCGGCCGTTCTTTGCCTCATTGGATAACCAGCCCGTCAGTCAGGGAAACCGACAACACATTCTTGCCACTTATCGAACTACCCTTGCTGAAACGATTGATTACGGTATTCATTGTATGGCAGACCTGACGACCTTTATCGAAAAGGAGGATGCGGTGTACCGGGCATTCCTTTCACGTCTGCCTGATTTCGACGGCGAGAATCTTTCCGACATCACGCATGACACGGAACGATGCTGCGCACAGGTATTCCTTGCCGCCGAACGGAACGACATCACCTATCGCAATGCCATGATTTATTTGGCCATGCGCACCAACCGCAGGCTGATTCAGAATGTCCGAACCTGTATCGACGACATCTGCAATAAAAAAGTCAAGACACCGGCACAGGCACAAGCCTACATCTGGATGCTTCTCCAGCCTTATTCGTCGTTGGACGGTTTCTGCTTGGCGTTGCTTTCAGCCGAAGAAAGAGAGCAAAGACAGTAAAATTCCGATTGCGCTTTCCGTTTTCCTTGAGAAAAATCCGCTTATCAAGACGATTCATTTGCATTTGGACAATGACAAAACGGGAAGGCTCTGTACCAAAACCTTAAAAGAGCTGCTCGGAAATAAGTATGAAGTCTTTGACGAGCCGCCGAAGAAAGGCAAGGATTATAACGATTACCTCTGCATACAGCTTGGAATCTACAAATCCAAAGAAAGGAGCTATGAGCGTTGAATGTACGAATTTATCAGATCAATATGAAGCGTGACGCCAACAATGTCGCCTTTATGAATTACGAGAGCCTTCCAAAATTTCAGGGCAGCTCAGAAATCGACAGCAGCCTCTATGATAAGGTGTTCGAGGGAGAAGTAAACTGCTTCACGCTGGAAAAACTCTATGAGATTTTCAATCTTAAACACCCCGCAGGATATAAAGGGCGGTCGATGTCCGTATCCGATGTGGTGGAGATCATTGACGGGAATACCGGAAAAAGCTACTTCCACTTTTGCGACAGCTTCGGTTTTCAGAAGGTCGATTTTGATCCGGAAAAGACGCAGGTCAGCGACCGCTTCCTATCGCTTGCCGAGCAGGAGAAAATCTCTGTCCTGCTCGTTCCGGTCGGCAAATCTCCGATTGTGAAAGAGATACCGAACACCTATGAAGCGATGAAAGAACTGGTCGGCGGGGGCGGTTTAGACGAGTATATGCCCTTTGAAGATGACGCCGCTATCGTCTGCAACCGTGACGGGAAGCAGGAAAATCTGCCGATGAATCGGGCGGTCTACCAGCCGCCGAAGCGCACACAGATGAGTTACAGCGACCTGAAATCCCTTTTTCGGGAAGCGGAAAACAACAGACAGCACCTTACCGCACATATCGTTTTTACCGCCGATACCTTCAAAAAACCGTACAGCGAATTTGAACGGACTTATGAAGTAAGCTCGGACAACAAGGCGTTCCAGTCCCGTATGGGCGGCTATTCCATCTACGGTACTTCTCTGGACGGTGTTGATCCGTGCCTGCGAATGGAGGGCTTGATGGCGGACGAAATGGGCGGTAAGGACGGTTGGAAAATTGAAAAATGCTTCTTAGTGGAAGATTCAAGAGAGGTCGCCGACATCATTCACGGCGATTTTTTTATTGCCCGTTCCAATATCGCCGATGAGAAATACAGCAGCTTATCGAGCGAACAACTACTGAAATACAAACGGCTTTTTCGGTATCCTGAGCGATTCCACGAAACCGCACACGGGATTGAGATCGAGCCGTTTAAGCCCGACAGGGCGGACAAAGAACGATAAATTTCAAGAAGATTAGGGGCAGCCCGACAGGTCTGCGTTAGCTTAGCGAGCAGACTGTTTGTATCCCCAAACGGGATTCAAACAGTAAAAGCTCGTTAGGGGCTGCCCCTAATACCCCAACACAGGAAAGGATTTTGACTATGCACGAATTTCTATTCTTTATGATAGGCTTCCTGCTCGGCGGCGTTATCGGCGTAATGATTATGTGTCTTATGCAGATCAACCGAATCAGCCGCACACCAAATATCCGAAAGGAGGACGATGAGAAATGAGAAAACGGAATGTAGACAAACATATTTGGTTTGACCGTCAGGAAGCACAGGACTTGCAAAAGAAAGCAAAGAAAGCCTGCCTGACCGAAGCGGCGCTGATCCGCCTGCTAATTCGTGGCTATGAGCCGAGAGAAAAACCGGACGAGAGATTTTATGACGCTATGCGGGAACTATCCGCTATCGGCAACAACATCAATCAGCTCGCCATTAAAGCGAACGCCCTCGGCTTTGTGGATTCGCAAATGCTGAAGAACGAGGCGCTGAGGTGGCACAAGTTTCAGGCGGCGATTGAGCGTGAATTTCTGCGCCCTGAAAAAAGCGGTCTGAAATGGCAGTAACAAAGCTTTGGAAGGTAAGCGTCCGGCTCGGTCAGGTGCTGGATTATACGACCAATCCTGAAAAGACCGCCAACCCCCAATATTCGTCCGAAGATTATCAGGCGCTCAAAGATGTGCTTGCCTATGCGAAGGACGAGGAGAAAACGGAACACGAGTTTTTCTGCGACGGGATCAACTGCAATGTGGCGATGGCTCGTGACCAGTTCATTACCGTCAAGGAACAGTTCGGCAAGACGGACGGGATTCAGGCGTATCACGGGTATCTGAGCTTCAAGGAAAACGAGGTCACGCCCGAACAGGCGCAGCAAATCGGAATGGAGTTTGCAACAAAGATGTGGGGCAAGCGGTTTCAGGTGGTCGTCACTACCCACCTGAACACGAAACATCTCCACTGCCATTTTGTCATCAACTCCGTTTCCTCCGCCGATGGGAAGCGGCTTAAAGACAAAGAAAAGTCTTGGTACTACTTCCGCCATATCGCTGATGAGATCTGCTTGGAGCATAAGCTGTCCATTGTAGAAAAGCCGGAGCTGCACAGATCACCCGCCTATCTTACAAAGAAGGACGAGGCG
>URGA01000098.1 GCA_900547275.1 uncultured Oscillospiraceae bacterium
AGCCGTATTCAAAATACGTTTCATTTTCGGTAAAGCGAGTGGGGTCATAACTGTCTCCCCCTCTTATTAAGACAATAGCAAATCTGTTTTCTTCAGGCACCCAAACAACGCCTTCATGGCCGTTGATAAGTCTTTTTTCGCCCTGAGGAAATTTTTTATCCAATAAACCCTGCTTACCCATTTTCATAAGCTCATAATCGGTTCCGCAAAATCCGCAGAAAACGGGCAATGCTTCAATCCCGGGCTTTTTTTCCTCTCCTCTTAACCTTTGAAGAGGCGGGGTTATTAGATTAATTTCTCCCTAGCAAAGAGGTTCATTTTTACTGTTCTGAAAATATGTAGCTTTTGTTTTCATTTAAAGAACACAACCTTTTTTCAAAATAATATTAGCATACTGGCTCTCTTCGCCTGTAGCAACAATGGCATAGGCTTTTTCAGCACGCGAGTAATAATCAAACCGTTCTTCAAATGTAATACCTGCATTTGGTTCATACTTTTTGAGAATAGACTTATACGAATCCCATATGGAAGTATCTGCCTTATCTCCGCTGCATTTTTCCATTAAAACAAAATTATTATCATCGTATTGATCTAAAGGGAACAATTGCAAAACAGCGTCTAATATTTCACAGCTTGAAATACCGTCAGCCCTTATCAGTATTCTTGCCTTAGAAGCAGCCGGAAAATTACAGTCTGCAATCACGATTTCGTCTCCATGACCCATTTCGCAAAGAACCTTAAGCAACTCTGGCGATAATATTTTCGGTATATTTTTAAGCATAACTTTCCTTTCACCTACAGGACTAAGTTAGAACGGCAAAATCTCAATATTTACATTGTTTTCTTTGTCGAGTGTCAATAACGTGCCGCCTAAAGTTTTAGATGAGAAATAGCAGTTATAGGAGCTTTTAGTCATATAGCAAAGTTTAACGCCCTGATATTCGGCAATAAAGTTGTTATTATGATCATGACCGGCGAACATATGAGTTCCGCCGTTTGCTTTAAACGCTTCAAAAAATCCGTCATTGTTTACGGCGGTCCAGCTGTCTTCCTGTCTGTATCCTGCCTCAAAATTATCGGTAAGCTCTTTGTATTCCGGAACTGCAACATGCATAAATGCCATATTGGGAACATTCTTTCCGCTTGTTTTTGCAATTCCGTCTACTGCCCATTTGTACCACTCGATTTGGTTTTCATTAACTCCGCCGTCAGTAATTTTTCCGTCGGTAATTCTGAACTGACCGTCGTCAAGCATGAACAGAGAATAAACTACTTCATTATTTCTCGTAACGTTAACGATATAGTTACCCATACCGTTCATGCCCTCAGGTCCGCATTTGAAGAGACAGTGTTCTGCACTTTCATATATCTCTGCAAGTTTTGATTTGTCTGCCCTGCCCTCATAATCATGGTTGCCAAAGACGGGAGCCCAGGGGATCTCAAATTTTTCCATAAAGTCGCAAAACTGCTGTGTGCATATATCGTTCCAGGCAGTCAATACAGTATCGCCGCCGACCACAATCAAATCCGGGTTAACTTCATTTATCATTTGTTTAAGCTGAATTTCGCTCAATCCGTCCAGTATAAAATTAACTCCGAGGCATGCTCCGAAAGTTGCAAAATTGCGAATATGAACATCGGTCAGACAAAGGATTTTAAAATCTTCGTCGCCTGCGTCCAATTCATGAGCATAATCGGGAGTGTAAGTGTCGCTGGCGCTCCATTCGTCGCAGACTGCAACACCTTTTTGTTCTTCCAACGCTACAGACGCAAAATATGCATTGCAAATACATACCACCGCAGCGATTATTAATATTATTGAAATCACAATTTTAACAGGCTTTTTACTAAAAAACGCTTTCATAAATCTTACTCCGCCTTTCAAATTATCAATTGGCCGAAACATCGGCCATACAATGCTTATTTATCGGTAATAATACCTTCATCACAAAAAAGTTTGTTGTAAAAATGAGAAGCAAAATGACTGTTATCAAGCCCAAACGCTTCACTAAATGTACTCAGCGCGTTTTCTCTTTCACCTTTTCCCAACTGTCCGAGGGCTTTCATAAACAGACAATGAACTTTATTTTTCTTATTCAAATCCTCGTTAAACACAAGAAAATCAGGAAGAGATACTGCAAAGTAATCAATTTTAACATCGTCGTTCATATGTTTATCGGCATATTCAACAAGCTTGTTAAATCTACTAAGCGCCTCGTCCGCTTTTCCGAGTTTCAGCAATGAAAGTCCCTGACAGAAAATCGTTTCAGGCGGCTGATCGTTGTAATACATTGCGCTTTGCGGTTCAGAAAGTCCCATAGATGCTTTTTCAAAATATTCTATAGCTTTTTCAGGGCAGTCTGTTTTTTCATATGCAATTCCCAAAAGATAATTTTGGAGATTTTCCTGTGCGCCGTAAAGCTTGCCTTCTCCAAGATTGTGAGGATAATCAAATGTCCTCTCTAAAAGCGATATTGCATTTTTGTACTCTCCGCGCTCAATATCCCTTTTTGCTAACGCACACAAAGAAGCAATATATTGAGTAGGTGCCTTTCCTTCTCCGCCTTCCCATGGATGAAAACTGTGAGACATGATACAATCCAACGCTTTATCATACTCGCCGTTCAAATTTAAAAGAGTTACATATTCTGTATATAAATCATCACGGAAGTTAACGAGAGAAGCGTATTTTTCTAAGAATTCAAGGCGTTCTTTTGGTGATCTTTGTACTTTTTTATACAACTGATCAAGTTCCATTAAGACCCTGGCATCTGTTTCATCAAGATGGAATGCGCATTCAAGTTCTTCCAGCGCTGATTTTTCGTCACTCTTTTTATTGTAATATGCAAGAGCAAGATTACGATGAGCTGTGGGAAATTCGTGCTTATATTCCGTCGTATTTTTCCAGCACATAATTGCGTCATCATATCTCTTTTTATCATAATAAAGACAGCCGAGATAGTAATTTGCCATGGCATTATTATTACTGTTGTTCATTGAGTTTTCTAGCACAAGCATATCCTCAAGTCTATGAGGGAAACAAATATAACTATCAGCAGCTTCGGCTTTATCATGGTGAAGCCGTGATTTTTCAATATCACCTGTAATCTTGTATAAATCTTCAAGATGGTAATGAACTAAAGGATACGTTTGATCAGCCTCTAGCAAGACTTTTATTGCGTTATCGTCAAAGCCTCCCGCCTTGTATTCCAGGGCAATTTCAATGGCTGTATCAACTCTCATCTTAGGATTTTCGGCTAAAATGCGGCGGCTGATATAATCCATCGGGTCAAGTTTTTTTGTCTCTTCAGCAAAACTTAGCGCTTCTTTTTCTCGGCCAAGTTTGAGCATTATAAGAGCTTTAAGATTTCTTGCTCTGTAATTTCTGCTGTTTTTAATTATCGCGTTTTCGATATGCTCAAGCGCAGTTTCAAAGTCGCCGTTTCGAGCCGAAATACAAGCAAGATGATAAAATCCTGCTTCCTGACACGCATTGCTCCAGCAAGACTTGAAAAAAGCGTCATAGCTTTCATCTAATCTGTTTTGATAAAGCAAGGATAAACCTAAGTTATAGCAAGGCTCGCTGTCATACGGGTTCGGATTAGAGCGGGTAAGTTTTTCTATTGCTTTTCTGAAATATTTTTCGCTCTGCTCAAACTGTCCTCTTCTGAATAAAACCAGGCCATAAGCATTGTTAAGTCTTATATCAGTTTCGTCTCTGTTAAGTCCTTCAAGATAGTAGTCTTCTGCAAGATAAGTCGCATGCCTGTACTGCTCGATATGAAGGCCATATAAATACAAATCTTCAGTTGTTTTACAATCCTTTGGATCCGGCGGACAAACAGCTGGAGGAGTTGGCTCCTGTTTCTTACCGTTTACTAAATAATTCAGATACGGCTTTCCTTTTCTGAAAATTTTAATTTCATCAACAGCTTCTGAATTATCAATTTTTATTTCAGCCGTTTCACTGGGAAGTAAAACAACATTTTCAGTCTGGCAAATTGAACCTTTAGATAATGCTTTTACAGTAATTTCTCCGACATTGCCCGAAGCGTACAAATGGACACATGAGTTTTCAAAATTCATTGCAAGATCTCTTGTTGCATTATGCACTGTGCCGATCTCTTTGTACGGCATGAAGTACTGAGTAAAACGCTTTTCCTCCATAGGTGCAATAAATGTAAAGTCAGGCTGGTTGTCGGTATAGCACCCTGTCATAAGTTCAACATAGGGACCGTCAGCGTCAGTAAGATTTCTATCCCAAGCTTTGCCAAAATCACCGCATCCCCAGGTCCATTGCTTTTTGCCCGGTGCGATATGATGGTCAGCATAGTGGAGAATACCTGCATTTTTTCAAAGCCATACCGTACTTCACGCTTTGCCTGCGGAATAGACCACATATTGGACAACA
>URGA01000099.1 GCA_900547275.1 uncultured Oscillospiraceae bacterium
GGAAAGACAAACATGGATGAATTTGCTATGGGAAGTACCACAGAGACTTCCGCTTATGGCGTGACCCGCAATCCATGGAATACAGAACATGTACCTGGAGGCTCTTCAGGCGGCTCCTGTGCAGCTGTAGCAGCTAATGAGTGCTTTTATGCCTTAGGTTCTGATACAGGCGGTTCTATCCGTCAGCCCTGCTCATTCTGCGGCGTTACAGGTCTTAAACCTACTTACGGCGCTGTCAGCCGTTACGGACTTATCGCTTATGCGTCATCTCTTGACCAGATCGGTCCTATAGGAAGAAGCGCGGCAGATGTTGCCGGAGTTTTCAGCGTCATCAGCGGCAGAGACCCGAAAGACGGCACTTCAATGGAATCAAAAGCAATTGACCTCAACGCCGTTCTTTCAAGCAGTGATGTAAAGGGCAAAAAAATAGGTATTCCGGCGGATTATTTCGGCGAGGGTATTGACGAGCAGGTAGCCGCAGGCGTTAAAGCGGCGGCTGAAACGCTCAGGGAACTGGGCGCAGAAGTTGAGGAATTCTCACTTTCCATCGTTAAATACGCAATTCCCGCCTATTATATTATCGCCTGCGCAGAAGCGTGCTCAAACCTTTCACGTTTTGACGGTATAAAATACGGCTATAAGTCTCCTGAAGCCCACGCTCTTCGTGAAGTCTATTTCAAATCACGTTCCGAAGGCTTCGGAATGGAAGTTAAAAAGCGTATTATGCTTGGCAACTTCGTTCTTTCCAGCGGTTATTATGACGCTTATTATAACAAGGCGCTTCAGGTTAAACGCCTTATCTGCAACGCTTTCAGCGAAGCATTTAAAAAGTATGATTTTCTTATCGGTCCTGTAGCTCCCACAACTGCTCTTAAACTGGGCGAGGGACTTTCAGACCCGCTTAAGATGTATCTCGGCGATATTTACACCGTTATGATAAACATTGCCGGACTTCCGTCCCTTGCTCTTCCCTGCGGCTTTGACAGCGGCAATATGCCTGTCGGAATGCAGCTTATAGGAAGACCCTTTGAAGAAGAGACTATCCTTTCTGCCGGCCATGCTTACCAGAGCGTTACCGATTATCATAAGCAGGTACCGACTTGTGTGAAGGAGGCGCAATAATGGAATACAGAACAGTCTGCGGACTTGAGGTTCATACAGAACTTTCCACAAAGACTAAAATATTTTGTAATTGTTCCACGGCTTTCGGAGGCGAGCCCAACAGCCACGTCTGCGAGATTTGCGCCGGTATGCCGGGCACACTGCCGGTGGTAAACAAAAAAGTAATTGAGTATGCAGTTCGCACCGGTCTTGCAACCAACTGCACAATAACTCAGTATAATAAATTCGACCGTAAAAACTATTTTTATCCCGATCTGCCGAAGGCTTATCAGATAAGCCAGCTTTATTTGCCTATCTGCCAGAACGGCTATATTGAGATAAACGACAGCATCAACGGCGGCACAAAGAAAGTCCGCATCAAAGAAATTCACATGGAAGAGGACGCGGGAAAACTCGTTCACGACGAATGGAGCGACTGCACTCTCGTTAACTATAACCGCTGCGGTGTTCCGCTTCTTGAGATTGTTTCCGAGCCTGATATTGCCAGCGCTGACGAAGCTGTTGAGTATGTTGAAAAACTCAGAGCAATTCTTCAGTTCTGCGGAGTTTCAGACTGTAAAATGCAGGAGGGTTCCCTTCGTGCAGACGTTAACGTTTCAGTTATGCCTGTCGGTTCAGATACATTCGGCACAAGAACAGAAATGAAAAATATCAACTCTTTCCGAGCTATTCATAACGCTGTTGAGAGCGAAGCTCAGCGCCAGATTGAGGCGATTGAGGACGGAGAAGCCGTTGTTCAGGAGACTCGCCGCTGGGACGATGCAAAGGGCGTTTCCTACGCAATGAGAAGCAAGGAGGACGCTCAGGATTATAAATATTTCCCTGAACCTGATCTTCCGCCAATCGAACTCAGCGATGAGTATATTGAGAATATCAGACGCAATCTTCCCGAACTTCCCGAAGCGAAGAAAAAGCGTTATCTTGAGGAATACGGTCTTACCCAGTATGATGCCGATATGATCTGTTCTTCCGTATCATATGTGCGCCTGTTTGAAAAAACTGTTGAGATCACAGGTAATCCCAAGGACAGCGCCCACTGGATTATGGGCGAGGTTATGAAACTTCTCAACGACAGCCAGACTTTGCCTGAAAATATGAATTTCAGACCCGAATCTTTGGGCGAGATAATCAATATGCAGAGAGGCAATAAGATCAGCCGCGACAGCGCAAAGAAAGTGCTTCAGGCGGTATTTGAAAACGACGTTGACCCCGCCGAATACGTTAAGGCAAATAATATGGAAATGGTTAGCGACACGGGCGCAATCAGAAAAGTGATTGAAGAAGTGCTTGCTTCCAACGAAAAGGCGGTAAACGAGTACAAATCAGGTAAGGACGCTTCCTTTAACTTCCTTATCGGTCAGTCAAT
Organism: uncultured Oscillospiraceae bacterium; assembly: GCA_900547275.1. Classification (GTDB taxonomy): domain Bacteria; phylum Bacillota; class Clostridia; order Oscillospirales; family Acutalibacteraceae; genus CAG-217. The sequence goes on from URGA01000099.1 coordinate 2,489, forward strand.
GCGTGCTCTTAAGGGCAAGGCTCCTGCCTCTGAAGTTACAAAAATTCTTAAAGAAATACTTGGTTAATTAAAACAGTTACAAAGCTCCGAAAAATTCGGAGCTTTGTTTTTAGGAGAAAATATGACTCTGTTTTTTTCAGCCTTGGCTGTTGTTTGTTTTTTAAGTCTCAGACCTGTAAAAAACGGACTGAACGCGTCTTATATGTCAATTGAAAACACAACTTGCGTTAAGGGTGCTTTTGTACTGATGGTGTTTTTAAGCCATATAAATAATTATTTCACCCAGAGCGAAGCGTATACTTCATCGCCGTTAAACAGCGCTTACATTTTTGTCCAGTCACATCTGGGGCAGGCGATAGTTGTAATGTTTCTGTTTTATTCAGGATACGGCGTTGCCCAGAGCATCGCAAAAAAAGGCGATAGTTATGTCCGTTCAATGCCCAGGCGAAGAGTGCTTAAAACGCTGGTTAATTTTGATATTGCCGTTGCTGTTTTTCTTTTTGTTGATTTGGCAATCGGTACTCTTTCTGATTATTCAATATCCCGAATTTTTCTGTCATTTACAGGCTGGCAATCAATCGGCAACAGCAACTGGTATATTTTTGCGATTTTAATGCTTTATTTAATAACTTATGTTTCTTTTTTACTGTTCAGAGAAAATTTCAAAAAATCTCTCTGGCTGGTGACTGCGCTTACTGTGGTGTACATTGCGGTAATGGCGTTTTTCAAAGATCCATGGTGGTTTGATACGGTTATTCTCTATCCTCTGGGAATGTGGTTTTCGCTTGGAAAAGATAAAATAACTGCGCTTTTTGAAAAGAAAAAAGTTTGGTATTATATATGTTTTATTGCTTTATTGGCAATACTTTTGATTACGGCGGTGTTTTTTGAAAATGCTGTCTGTTATGAGATTTTTATGGTGGCGTTTTGTTTTGCCGTAGTTCTTTTCACGATGAAATTAAATTTCAAAAGCAGAATTTTGAACTTTTTCGGAAAACATCTTTTTGAGATTTATATTTTTATGCGAGTTCCGATGATGCTGCTTTTGAACTTCGGAGTGGATAACATTTTCGTATTTACTATAGTAAGTCTTGCTGCTACAGTTTTACTGAGCATTGTTTTCCATAAAATATACAGTTTAATATCTTTAAAGTTTTTTGCATAAAAGAAAAAAGTGAGCCGAAATTCATGTTTCGGCTCATTTATATTTCGGCAATATGGGGACAAAATATTACCGAGGTGTTTTTTATGCACATTAAAGGAAAAACAATTTTTTTTGATAATCCGCCTGTGATTACCGGCCACGCAGGCGTTGCAGGAAAAAAAGAGGGAGAAGGGCCTCTCGGCGGTGAGTTTGACGCCGTGTATGAGGACACGACAATGGGCCAGCCGTCTTACGAAATGGCGGAGTCTGCTTTGCTCCACGATGCAATTCTCAGAGCGCTTTCTTCAGCCTCTAAAAGCCCGTCTGAGGTGGATTTTGTATTAAGCGGAGATCTCCTTAACCAGTGCGTAGGTTCTGCGTTTGCGATAAAAGATTTGGAAATACCGGCTATCGGCCTTTACGGCGCCTGCTCAACAATGGCGCTGTCTCTTTGTGTGGCGTCAATGCTGATAGACGGCGGAGCTTCCTGCTGTGTTGCTGGAACATCAAGCCATTTTTGCTCAAGTGAACGCCAGTTTCGCTATCCTCTTGAGTACGGCGGTCAGCGCCCGCCTACTTCACAGTGGACGGTAACGGGAGCGGGCAGTGCAATAGTTGAACCGAAAGGTGAGGGCATAAAAGTAAAGTCGGTGCATATTGGAACAATTACAGATTACGGTATTACAGATGCAAACAATATGGGCGCCGCTATGGCTCC
>URGA01000100.1 GCA_900547275.1 uncultured Oscillospiraceae bacterium
AAAGCAGTCGATTTCTTCCCGCTTTACCTGCGGCTTCGTTGCCCCTGTCAAGCACACGCTTGTAATTCTCTTCACCCGCCGCCATCCTCTGCGGATCAGGTATAAACTTTTCCATTATAAAGATCCTTTCCTTCGGTGATTATCTCATCGTAAAGGCGAATGCCGTCTTCGTTTTTGGCATCGTACTCAACAATGACATAATCGTCGGTTGTATATAATTCCTTAACCTGCCTGAATTTAACCTGGCTGGATATCAGCACATAAACGCCCTTTTGGCCGTCGTTTACACGAATCGCTCCGGCGGGCACTTTTATGCCGGTATAGGATTGATAACGTATTTCAATATCTTCTGTTCGGTAAGATGCAATCTCAGAATCCATATCTGCGCACTGGAGAACAAGAACAGTCTCCTTTTCGCCTATATTTGTTTCCGCGCCGCTTACCACGGTGCAGTTAATAACTCTGTCGCTGTTTTGAATAGCAACTTCAACTTTATCGCCGTTGTCAATATCACGGATGTCTTCCGTGCTGACTTTACAGCAGAAATACCAGGAATAACTGGTAATAAGTTTGCCCAAAGCGTTATTTGTCGCTTTAGCAGACTTTGCTGTTTCCATGTACTCATCAAGCTTTGACGGGGTAATATCTTCAATATTTTCATGATCAAAAGATGCCTCGCAACCGTCTGTATAGCCTGAGAAAATACCTGATTGAGACGTTGTAACGTAACCCGTGGGCTCGCAGCTGCTGTCTATCTTGTCTAGCTGGGACTGAATTTCACTTTTCACCGTTGAAAAATCAATATCTGTGCCGATTACGATTTGGCGGCGGGTAAAGGAATCATTCATATTGTCAGCCGCCGTTTCAGCGCCGGAATAATCATCCGAAGCGAGGGCACGCACATAATCGTTGACATCGCCTATAATCTGGCTGTCAATCGCTTCAATATCCGTTGAGCCTTCGTTTGACTTGCTTTCCAGATTAAGGTAATATTCCAGCTCAGCCTCCAGCGCCAGTTTTTGGGAATAACTCTGGGCGTCATCCTGGGTGGGAAACTTCATTGCGACTTTGCCGTCTTTGGCAACCTTTTCACCGTCTGCGGCGCAGGCTACGGTAACCGAGCCGCTTGGCGCTTCAATCGTTTTTTCATCTCTCACCGCAAGCGCTGTAGCGTCAATACTCTTGTAAGCGTTAACGATATTTGCGGTGTAAGTTTCCAGCGGAACGTTGGTAGCGCTGTACACTTCATAAAACACATACCCTGCAATTATCGCGGCAACAAGCACAATAGCGATAATCTCTTTCGCCGACGAACCGATTTTCTTATTCTTTTTTTGCGCTTTCGTTTTTTCCATTCAGAAAATCCTTTGCCTGTTGAATTGCGTTTTCATATAACGTTTCTGTGTCTGTTTTATCTGCGTAAAGCCAGACGGCGTTCTGTCGCCTTCTGAACCATGTAAGCTGTCTCTTTGCGTAGCGCCTTGTTTCACGCTTAAGATTGTCAACGGCTTCACCAAGGGAACATTCTCCGTCAAAATACGGCTTAAGTTCCTTGTGGCCGATTGCCTGACGCGACGTTCTGCCCGCTTTTGAAAGAGCGCTTTCAGCCTCGTGAACTAAGCCTTTCTCAAGCATTAAATCAACTCTTTTGTTGATACGCTGATAAAGGACTTCACGGTCCGAGTAATCCAAAACGAAGTAAAGCGCTTCGTAAGGACTTTCATTTTTTCGGGATAAATCGTTTTGAGTGGTTTTTGTTGCGCCGGTAGTGTAATAAAGTTCCAGTGCCCGCACAACACGCACCTTGTTGTTTTTATGTATCCGAGCCGCCGCCTGAGGGTCAACCTTCACCAGTTCGGCGTAAAGCTCGTCATTATCTTTTTTGCTCAGTTTTTCCCGCAGTTCAAAATCTGTCTGAGCCTTAGTAAACTGAATATTGTCAATAAAACTGTCGATAAAAAGTCCTGTGCCTCCGACAATAATCGGCACTTTCCCTCTGCCGCGGATATCCTTTACCGCGTCTTCTGCCATTTCGCAAAATTTTGCAACGCTGAAATCCTCGCTGGGCGAAAGTATTTCATTAAGATGATGCGGCGCCTGAGCCGTTTCCTCAGGAGTAGGAGCCGCGGTGGCAATTGGCATTGAGCGGTAAACCTGCATTGAATCGGCGCAAATTATTTCGCCGTTCAGCGCCTTTGCCAGGGCAATACCCAGTGCAGTTTTTCCTGATGCAGTGGGACCTGCAACTACGATAATTTTTGTTTTCATATCAAACCCTGCCGAACTGTTTTTCCAGCTCGTATCTGGATATTTTTATCATTACCGGTCTGCCGTGGGGGCAATAGCGGATATCAGGCATTGAAAGCAGTTTGCCGACGAAAATTTCCATTTCCTGCGGCGAAGTACAATCTCCCGCCTTAACCGCGGCTCTGCAAGCCGTTGAATGAAATATCCAGTCGAGTTTTTCAGGCTCAATATCTGTTTTATGTGAAAGCAGTTTGTCTGCTATCTCGCAGATAAGATCACTTATATCGGCACCGTCCAGCATTGAAGGAACTGCGCGCACGATTATAGAATCGCTGCCGAATTCTTCAACATCAAAACCGCACTTCCTCAGCAAATCTAAATTTTCGCATATTACGGAAAATTCCTGCTTAGCAAGCCTTACCGATACGGGAGAAAGCAAAATTTGGCTGTTAATTTCGCTGTTTTTCTTAAGCTCTTCAAAATTCATCCGCTCGTGGGCGGCATGCTTGTCTATGCAATAAATGTCCTGTTCAATTTCAACAAGAATATAAGTTTTGAACGCCTCGCCGATAACTCTGAAATCAGGGGCCGCTTTGTCCTCATCCTCAACGATTACGTCCTGCTCAGGCTGAGCGGGTTTATCACTGTCAGCGATATGAGTTTGAAAGTCATTTTCTTTCGCAAAGAGGTTGCTTTTGTGTTTTTCAGTTTCAGCGCTCTTATCTTCAAAATCGCTGTGCAAAACAGCGCCGTCGTTCGGCTTATTGCCGTTTTCTGTATCGTAATGAGCGTTTACCGAGGCTACCTGCCAGAAATCCTCTCGCGGCTTCTGGACAAATTTAGTCTGAACGCTCTCGTCTTTTCTTTTAAAGAAATCCGCCTTTGATGAAAAGGAACTGCCGCTTTGACCCATAACCGATGAATAAATCTGCTCAGCGCGGTTATTAAACGCCGCCTCTTTTACGGTATCGCCGGTTTCAATCGCCGACTTAACGCCGTAATAGATTAAATCGAAAACCGGTCTTTCGTTTACAAAGCGAACTTCAATTTTCGCCGGATGAACATTTACGTCAACCAAGGCGGTATTCATTTCAATATGGAGCACACAGGCAGGAAACCTGCCAACCATTATGCAGTTTTTGTAAGCCTGCTCAAGGGCGGCCATTGCGGTTTTTGACTTGACCATTCGGCCGTTAATAAAGAAATACTGCATTGCGCGGCTCTTGCGGGAAGCATGGGGCTTTGACACAAGGCCGCTGACCCGCATACCCTGGAACGAGTAATCAACGGGTATAAGCGCTTCGCTTAATTCCTTGCCGAAAACGGAATAAACAGCGCTTTTAAGGTCGCCGTTTCCCGAAGTTATCATCACCTGCTTGCCGTCTCTGATAAATCTGAAAGAAATCTCAGGATGGCTTATGGCGGCGGAATCAAGCACTGCCGCAACGGCGTTTCCCTCGGTAACATCCTTTTTAAGGAATTTCATTCGGGCAGGAGTATTGAAAAACAAATCTCTTACAACAATCGTCGTCCCCTCGGGGCATCCCGCCTGGTCCATCTCCTGTTCCTCGCCGCCGGCGATAACGTAGCGTGTGCCTAGTTCGGAACCGTGAGTTCTTGTAAGCAGTTCAACCCGCGCCACCGCGCCGATTGAAGCCATCGCCTCTCCTCTGAAACCAAGAGTTCCGATTGCGTCAAGATCCTGCTGTGTTTCTATCTTTGACGTTGCGTGGGACACGAAAACGTTTCGAACGTCCTCGCTGTCAATTCCGCATCCGTCGTCTGTAATACGCATATAAGTTGAGCCGCCGTTTTTTATTTCAACGGTAATGTTTGCGGCTCCCGCGTCGATGGAATTCTCCACCATTTCCTTAATTACGGAGGACGGGCGCTCCACCACCTCGCCCGCTGCAATCAGCTGGTAAACTTCTTTTGGTAAAACATGAATTTTCGGCATCGGCTCGTCCCTCCTTTCCTGCTGCACAACAGCGTCAGTCAAGTTCTTCCGCTTTCTTGTGATCGTGAAGGTTTTTGCCGGATTTTGTT
>URGA01000101.1 GCA_900547275.1 uncultured Oscillospiraceae bacterium
AATCCTACCGTTAAAGGTACGCTTACCTTGACTGGTGACAAGCAATATTACTTTACAGAAGAATAGCTGTAAAGCCAAAATTTTTACACATTTTCGACAATAGTCTATGAATTGTGTAATGTGCACAAATAATAGTTGAACTTTTTTACGAAAGATTGTCAAATACTTTGAGAATAATTCAAAATAAGTATTGCAAAAAAGTTACAACATTGTTACAATATGATTTGTAGAGTTGCCTCTATGACAACCAACTTGATTTACAAATTTTTTGAAGGAGCTATAAATACTATGGGACGTTATGAAATCGATACAGACGACAACAAAGTAGTACAGATTAAAGTAATCGGCGTTGGCGGCGGCGGCGGAAACGCTGTTAACCGCATGGTGCATTGTAATATTCAGGACGTTGAATTCGTTGCAGTCAACTCAGATAAACCGGCACTCGGAAAGTCTGCTGCATCACACAAGATCCTTATCGGCGAAAAGGCTACTAAAGGCCGCGGAGCAGGCGCTAAGCCTGAGGTTGGTACCCGTGCTGCCGAAGAGAGCAGAGAAGCTATTACAGACGCTCTCACAGGCGCTGAAATGGTATTCATTACAGCCGGTATGGGCGGCGGCACAGGAACAGGCGCTGCACCCGTTGTTGCTAAAATCGCTAAGGATCTCGGCATTCTTACCGTAGGCGTTGTTACAACACCTTTTGCTTTTGAAGGTAAGCGCCGTATGGATCAGGCTAAGGCAGGTATTGAAGACCTTGCTCAATATGTTGACTCACTTATGGTAATTCCCAACGAAAACCTTAAGTTCGTTACTGAAGAGAAGATTACATTACTTAATGCTTTTGAGATCGCTAATGACGTTCTCCGTCAGGGCGTTCAGTCCATATCTGACCTTGTTAACGCAACAGGTCTTGTTAACTCAGACTTCGCTGACGTAACCGAGATCATGAAGGATGCCGGTTATGCTCACATGGGCGTTGGCCGTGCAAAGGGCAAGGACAAGGCAGAGCAGGCAGCTCAGCAGGCTATCTCTTCTCCGCTGCTTAATACTTCTATTGAAGGCGCAAGAGGAGTTCTTCTTAACATCACTGCTTCAACAGATATCGGCCTTGAAGAAATCGATGCCGCTTCAACAATCGTTACAAACGCTGTTCATCCTGATTGTGAGATCATCTGGGGTGCTAACTTCGACGAGGAACTTGAAGATGAAATGATCATCACCGTTATTGCTACACGCTTCGGTGAAGAAGGTCCTAATCACCAGATCAAGTCTACAACAGCAAACATTGAAGTTGCTCCTCCTGTAACTGAAACAGCTGCTCCCTCAGCTTTCACAGACAGCGATGATGACGCTTTCGGCGACATTGTTAACTTCTTCAAGAAATAATCTATAAATACTTAAATCCCCTCACGCTGGTGAGGGGATTTTTTTGCATATTATTCAATTGATAATTTATTGTCAGAATGTATAAAACTACCTTCAAAATTGCCATTTTGCGGAAATCATTGTTAAAGCAAGTTAAAGCCTTTACAACTTTAACATTTTCCACCGAGTTTTCAGCAAATATTATTCACAAAAACAGATGATTTCCACAATTTTAACAACGTTTTCCACATCGATTTCAACAATAGTTTTTTGTAAAGTTTTTGACATTTACAAAAAATCAGCGCCCCTCATGCAGAGTATGCATTGAGGGGCACCTGAATTTATACAGTATTACCATTCGGATTTTGTATATGAGCGTATTATATTTGTTATAAGGTTATCGCGCTTAAATCCTTTTCCTTTTCCGCCGATTGCCTGATCCTGAATCTTGCCGGCACGGATGGTAACGAAGTCAGCCTTGTCAATAATTTTATCAATGGGCGGAATGTCGCCGAAATTGAAATCGCCGTCGGCTGTGTCTTCTATCTTTGAAACGAGTTTTGTATTTGAGTATTTTTTCACCGCTGTCATAGCCATGATTACAACTCTGTTGTCTTCAGGAAGAGTAAGGGTTTTGGCGTTGCGAATGTCAATCTCGTACATAAAGAAGTATGCGTGCTTGTCTGCAAGATTGCCTTCGGGGTGGTGGCAGTGGGTAAACTCAAAAGCAATATCAGCCTGCTTTACATTTGCGGTCTGGTTCATTGCGGCCATGTCCCATACAAACGGTTTTTCCGTCATTGAGTGGATGGTAACTTTTCTTTCCCTGCCGTCGGTATAAAATGAAACTTGACGGTCTGTACTTGTTGAACCGGCGAGAATGTAAAGCTTAGTGTAGCCCTTTGGCAAGTCGATTGTCTGGCCTCTGGCAACGAGAAGGTCGTTTCCTTCGCTTCCCGAAGCTGTTTTGAATGTTATGCCTCTGAATGTGAAACTTTGGGGCAGAAGCTCCTGAGGAAGCGAAAATCCGCCGCCCTGAAGAATGCAGTTGCGCATATCGTAATCGGATGTAATGCCTTTAACATTGTATGGCAGATCCATCTTCTTGAACTTTTCTTTGGTGCGGTTTTCAACTTCAGTTGTTATAAAGAAAGTTTTAACTTCATAGGGCTTCATATCAAAAATGAGTTTGCCGTTTTTGACTTTAGCGTCTCCCTTTATCTCTTCATCTGCCAATGTTTCCTTGGCGGAAATTATCGGCTTGTAGAGCGAGAAGGTAACACCCTTCTGTTCTGCGCCGTCTGCTTCGCCGAAACGAACAATGTATCCCTGTTCGTCCTGGCTCTTTTTGAATGCGCGCAGAAGAACGTGTGAATTGTCAACGGAGCAGGCAGAAAATCTGTCTGTAAGTTCGCCGCCTTTTCTTGCAGTCGTCTGGAATGCGCAGAGCGGTTTGCTGAATGCTTCGCTGTTCTGCTGTGTTCCGTTTTCAAAAGAGCCGCTGTGGCTGAATATACCGAAGCCGAAATGATTGCGGCCGATATCCTGAAGATTCTGGCGAGCTTCCTTGATGAAAGCGCCTGCAGGGGTGTGGATACAGGTAAGGCGCAGAGTGTTTCCGCTTGGTTTGTCCCAGCCGTATTTTGAATCTGAAAATACCGAAACGCCGAATGAACCGTCGCCGGCTGTAATGTCTGCCCATTTCTGAGCAGGAACTTCGTAAAGCTTTTCGGTATTGGTGGGGCGTGAGATAACGCCGAGACCAAGATCGTAAACAGCTTCTTTGTTGTAGCAGGAGAACGGAAAAACAGCTTTCAGCATTGAACGTCTTGTCTGCCAGTTAACCTGATTTTCAACACGTATAAATTCTCCGTCAGCTGAAAGTGAAACTGTCTGAACAATGGTAGAATAGCCCATATTGCGGCTTACTTTGATAGCGCAACGCGCAGGACCGTTTTCAACAATCTCAAATGTGGGCGTGTTTGCGTAAAGATAAGGCTCAGCGTCAATATCCTTTTTGCGCATTTCCCAAGACGGATAATTAAGACCGCCGGTGTCATGAAGAACGGCCATTTTTATCGGTGCGTCAAGCAGCTGACGGCCGAGTTTTTTGTCAGTAAGAGAAGCAATATCGCCGTTTTTGTTGAAAATCAGGCGGTACTTGCTGTTTTCAAGAACGTGCTCACTTACTTTAAGGTCTGTCTTGCATTTGCAGGGCTCGTTGCCTGCTACAACGTCGTAGACAGTAAAGCCCATTGCTTCAACGTCAGCAAGAACTACTATGTCAAATTCTTTGCCTGATTTATGTACAACCTGACTGGGAATTTCATTGTGTTCTTTGTCGTAAACACGAACGTAAGCTCCGTTGTGGCTGAGTTTTACGTGAGCTGAGACAGCTTCTCTGCGCTTCTTCGGCAGAGGATTGCTGACGATAAGAGCGCAGTCGCTGACCCATTCTGTGTCAAGCAGGTTGGCAACAGCCCCTACCGCTCCGCTGTATTCGTTTATGAACTGATTAAGTGAAGTGTGGTAATCGTTCCAGCTGTCGTTATAAACTTCCATAAGGGAAGTGCCGGGGAGATCGTCGTGAAACTGGTGGCGGATAACCCGCTTCCAGGCTTTATCCATTGATTTAAGAGGATAATCGCATACTCCCAGCATATCGGCAGTCGGAAGAGGCGCTTCTCCCAAGGCTGCGCGACTGGGG
>URGA01000102.1 GCA_900547275.1 uncultured Oscillospiraceae bacterium
AATCCAGCAGAATGGTGTGTTCACTGTCAAAAAAAAGTTCAACAGGAGTAACAACGCAGTCAGGGTTTATATCGGCAACACGCTCTGCCGCCGCCTGAGCCTTCGGCATACCCACCGTTGAATTAAGCGCAATAAGCTGTCTGTTGATATTTGAGCGGTCAACGACATCGTTGTCAACAATTGTTATTCTGCCTACGCCGCTTCTGGCCAGCGCCTCAACGACATATGAGCCAACGCCGCCGCAGCCGAAAACGCATACGCTGCTGTTCTGCAGTTTTTCAAAAGCAGGACGGCCTATTAAATCAATAGTTCTTGTAAAGTCAGATGTCATCTTTGCTCACCGGTATAATATTATACTACAAACTGAATAAAAGGTAAATACTTTTTATATATGAAAATATGTTATATAATATAGATACGGAGATATTCTCCGAATTCCCAAAGGGGTGATATTATGATCAACATTACAGCAAGAGGTTTTGACCTGAAACAGGGCGCAAAGGACGGCATTGAGCATGAACTCAAAAGAATTGAAAAAATGCTGCCTGACACCGCGTCATTTGACGTAACGCTTTCAAAGCTCAAAGACGGTTATAAATGCGACATAACCGTAAAATATATCGGCTCGTTTATCAGAGGCGAAGCAACCGCAGACAAAATTGAACCGGTAATCGACATGGCGGTTGACGATCTTAAACGCAAACTGCGCAAACTTAAGACTTACCTTGTTGACAAGAAGCGCAAGGGCGGAATTGACGAAATCGCTGCAGCTATGGAGCCAATCAGCGAAGAAATAACAATGGACAACTTTGAGGATTTCGACTCCTCCTCAATAGACATTCAGCGCAAAAAGGAAGTTTCGCTTCAAATGATGACGGACGACGAAGCAATCGTCCAGATGGAAATGCTGGGTCACAGTTTCTTTGTTTATCTCGGCACAAACGGAGACACTAAAGTTATCTACAAACGAGGAAAAGGCTACGGCCAGCTCATCTGCGAATAAAAAACAACCTTGGGGACGGCTTAACTGCCGTCCCTTTTCTTATTAAATCGAAAAAAATTTAACAGATACGTCGCATTAGGACATTTATCATTGTTAAAAGTTTTTATTTAATTTTGCCGTGAGCGAAAATTCACGTTTTGAATTTTTGTGCATAATGGAAAAATGAGCTTGTGTTCGTTGACTTTAGTGTACTAAATTGATATAATTTTGCCATAATATTTTTGGGGCGCATGCCCCGTAAAAGAGGGATATTTATGACATACACAGAAAAAGTTCTTGCTGATTTAAAAGCAAAGAACCCGGATCAGCCTGAATTTATCCAGGCTGCCACAGAGGTACTGGAAGCGCTTGCTCCCGTTGTTAACACAGATCCTAAGTACCAGAAAGCCGGTCTGCTTGAACGCCTTGTTGAGCCGGAACGCCAGATCATGTTCCGCATTCCGTGGGTAGACGACAACGGTCAGGTTCACGTTAACCGCGGCTACCGTGTTCAGTTCAACTCAGCTATCGGACCTTACAAGGGCGGTCTTCGCCTTCACCCCAGCGTAAACCTTTCTATTATTAAATTCCTTGGTTTTGAGCAGATCTTCAAAAACAGCCTTACCGGCCTGCCCATCGGCGGCGCAAAGGGCGGCTCAGACTTTGACCCCAAGGGTAAGAGCGACATGGAAGTTATGCGTTTCTGCCAGGCTTTCATGAATGAGCTTTATAAATATATCGGCGCTGACGAAGACGTTCCCGCAGGCGATATCGGTACAGGCGCAAGAGAAGTTGGTTATCTCTACGGTCAGTACAAAAAACTGACAAACCGTTCAGAAGGCGTTCTTACAGGTAAGGGTCTCAGCTTCGGCGGTTCACTTGCAAGAACAGAGGCAACAGGCTACGGTCTTGTTTACATTACAGAGGAAATGCTTAAAGACCACGGCAAAGACCTCAACGGCGCAAAGGTTGCCGTTTCAGGTTCAGGTAACGTTGCTATTTACGCTATGGAAAAAGCTGAACAGCTCGGCGCTAAAATCATCAGCTGCTCAGACTCAACAGGCTATATAATCGATGAAAACGGTATCGACGTTGAAACCGTTAAGCAGATTAAGGAAGTAGAAAGAAAGCGCATCAAGGAGTATGTAAATACTCATCCCACCGCAACATACCACGAAGGCAGTGTTTGGGACAGCGTTGTATGCGATGTTGCACTTCCCTGCGCAACACAGAACGAAATCAACGAAGCACAGGCTAAGCATCTTGTTGAAACAGGCTGCTACGCAGTATGCGAAGGCGCTAACATGCCCACCGACGCAGCTGCAACAGAAGTATTCCTTTCAAACAAGATTCTGTTCCTTCCCGGTAAAGCTTCAAACGCAGGCGGTGTTGCTACTTCCGCTCTTGAAATGGGTCAGAACAGCATCCGTTCAAGCTGGACATTTGACGAAGTTGACGCAAAGCTTCAGAACATCATGGTAAACATTTACCACAACATGAAAGAAGCTTGCGCTCAGTATGACGCAGAAGACAACTTTGTTGTCGGTGCAAACATTGCCGGCTTCATGAAAGTTGCAGACGCTATGATGGCTCAGGGTGTTGTTTGATTAACAATCTACCAAAACAAAAGAACGGCAGAGGAAATTTCCTCTGCCGTATTTTTATGTCATTTTTTACTTTTTGCTGAAAGACAAAACGCACTTCATTATAAGCGTCTGGAATTTTGGCAATTTGTACTGAGGCTTCAGCGTTGCCATAGCAGGAACGTCGCCTCCGACGCCGTACTGACCGCCGTCAATATTAACAGTAAGGCTGTTTCTTCTTGCAAGATCGCAGGAATGCTTAGCTTTATCCAGTTCTTCAAGAGAATAAGGATGAACGCTTGCCTCAAAGGGTTTTCCTACCGCTTCAACTTTCAAGACGGTATCCGTTCCCACCTCAAGCCAGCGAACGTCACAGCGGTTTGCATTTTCCTGAGGATAGAGATAGTCGTGGATAAAGTCCTCAGCCGATGGGAAATGATAAACGCCAAGATAAGCGCCTGTTTTACGGTCGCAGTAATTTTCATGGGGACCTTTACCGTAATACGAAACGCCGTCTATTCCGTTTGCAAGTTCAAAAGTAAGGCCGTAACGGGGCATATCAACAGGAGTTATATTTCTGCAGGTAAGCGTAGTAACGACTTTGCCTGAAGGAAGAATAATATACTCAGTTGTAACATTATCGAGATACTTTGCAGCCCATGAAACGGTTATCTTAACAGCATTTCTGCCGCATGCGGCGATTACCGAAGTCGGGAACATAACTTTGCTTGTGTTTTTGAACGCATTAAGTCCGATAAGGGTGCGAACCCATTCAAACGGGATTTGAGCAATACGCTCGTTGTCTGTATTAGCTCTGCCGAAGCACGGACGAATACCGGATTTGAGACATTCTTTTCCCTCAAGTTCATATGACGTCAGCTCACCTGTTTTCTTTGAAACGGCAATGCTGAAATTGTCGCCGCTGACAACGTAAAGAGAAGGAGTTTCTCCCAGAGTAACACTGCCGGGCTTTTCCTTTTTGACCGAGAAATCGTAATGACCGATAACAAACTGTTCTCTCGCCATAACGTGACCTTTCGGAAGGTGCATAGCGTCGTTTGCAAGGAGGAGATATACGTCTATCATCTTTTCGCCGCTGACATTCATATCAAACGGAACGTCAACTTTTGCTTTCTGCAAATAGCCCACGTCAGGCAGTGACACCGTCTTTTCTTCAATTACTCCGGACTGGTCTGAAAGCGTAATTCTGAGTTCAAACGCCGAAAGCGGAGTAAACATAAAGCGGTTGAGAATATGGATTGAATTGCCGATAAGAGTAAAATCTGCCTGCTGGTAGCATTTTACAACTTCATAATAATGGGGATTTGGCGAACGGTCGCCTCTGAATACCCCGTTAAATGCGAAGTTTCCGTCGTTGGGTTTATCGCCGAAGTCGCCGCCGTAATTCCACTTGTCTTTTCCGTCAGCCGTAATTGTATGAAT
>URGA01000103.1 GCA_900547275.1 uncultured Oscillospiraceae bacterium
ACAAAAACAAGAATCGTTGTAACGTTAGAACAATCTTCCTTTGTAAGACCACTTGACTTGACAATAACACTATCCTCTAACTGAAAGATTGTTGCTTCTTTAAACTTATCAAGATATTCGCCGCCGTTTGTGCCTACGGAATGGATATGGTAACAACTGCCGTCTTCTGCGTGACGAAGCAGAATGTCAAACATTGCGTCGTTAAGAGGTTTAGCTCCAAGCGAACCGCCGAAAGAAAGGACAAGCATTTTGCCGTCCGGTATTTTAAGAAACTCCCTTGCCGCCGCACGGTCTGCGCAAAGCAGTTCTCCGCGCACAGGAAGACCTGTTACTACCGGTTCGTTCTTCGGTTCAAGATGCTTTTTGGCGTCTTCAACCGTAAGCATTACACGGTCAACAGATTTTGCAAGGGATTTATTTGTAATTCCCGGATAAGCGTTTTGCTCGTGAATACAACTTGGTATTCCCAGCTTCACTGCCTGCTGAAGCACAGGACCGCTTACGTAGCCGCCGAATCCGACAACTACATCCGGATTGAATTCCTTAATAATTTTTTTGCTGTCGCCCTCGCTTTTTATAAGGCGCATAACCGTTTTTACGTTATGAACACAAGCAGAGGGAGAAAGCGAACGGCGAAAGCCGCTTATATTTATTGTTTTAAAATCGAAGCCTGCCGCCGGAACAAGTCTTGATTCCATATGATCAGCAGTTCCGATAAAAAGTATCTTACAGTCCTTCTGTGTATCTCTTAAATAAGAAGCAACGGCAAGTGCGGGATTGATATGGCCGGCAGTTCCGCCGGTAGCAAATAAAATCTTCATCATTCAACCTTCCTTTGATTGTTTCGCCTTGAAACGGATAGGACTACTCCCACTTCAGCAAGAAGCATCAATAGTGCAGTACCGCCGTAACTGAAGAACGGAAGCGCAATACCTGTATTCGGGATAGTATCTGTTACAACCATTATGTTGAAAATTACCTGAAATCCGATTTGGGCAACCACACCGATAACCAGCAGACTTCCAAATCTGTCCGGACAGTTCTGGGCAATTTTTATTCCTCGAACTACAAGAGCCACAAAAAGAACTATAATTACCGCGGCGCCTATAAAGCCGAGTTCTTCGCAGACAATTGAAAAAATGAAGTCGTTCTGAGGTTCGGAAACGTAAAGATATTTCTGCTTTGAATTACCAAGTCCTACACCGAACAAACCGCCGGAACCGATTGCATAAAGCGAGTTATTTGTCTGCCAGCGGTCTCCCGTTGGGTCAAAGTCTTTGTCAAGCCATGCGCGGATTCTGTCGCCGGCGTAGTTTTCCAATAATTCAGGAAATGTTACTACTACAATTATCAGCGCAACCATTACGCCGAGTCCCAGAGCAAACAGTCTCCAGTCTGAGCCGCCTACCCACATAAGCGAAGCACCGATAAGAAACATAAGTATCGTACAAGAAAGATGATGCTCCATATATATAAGGCCGCAGAAAATGCAGATAATTCCAAGGGGATACAGAATGCCGTACTTGAAATCACGCATCTTCGAATAATAATTGCTTATATAAGTTGAAAAAGTCAGGATTATTACAAATTTAGCAAGGTCTGACGGCTGAAATGTCAGCGGACCGATGGGTATCCAGCGTCTGAAATCGCCGACATCCGTATGATATACCAAAACCAGCAAAAGCGTGCCTATTGAAAAAATAAGAAGCGGAAGGGTAAAAGCTTTAAGCACACGGTAATTTAGTTTTGACAGAAAGAACATTGCCACAAGACCGGCAACAGCAAATCCGAACTGCTTTATAAAATAACTGTAACTGTTGCCTGTTTTGTAATAAGCGTAAGCATAGGAAGCGGAAAAAAGCATTACGAGCCCTATTGTCAGCAACAGCATTGTCAGAGCCAGAAACGGAACATCAAATGAGCCCTGAATGAAAATATCACTCTTCTTTATACCGAGAGATTTTGTTTTATTCATCACCCGTTCATCCGAATAACTGTTTTCAGTCAGCGCGCGTCTTGCTCTGTTTGCCATCGGGATGCTCCTTTCCGTAAAATTTATTTAATAGGTATATCAAACAATACCTTTGAAATTGCCGTAATAAAGAAGCAGTGCTCCGATAATACAGCCGATTATATTAACAATTGAAAATACAACGCAGATTTTCTTTTCTTTCCAGCCGCACATTTCAAAATGGTGATGTATCGGCGCCATTTTGAAAATTCGCTTGCCGTGGGTAATTTTGAAATAGCCGATCTGGATAATATCGCTCATTGTTTCGCACACGTAAACAATGCCGATGAAAATGAGAAGTATCGGGCACTTCATCATGTAACCAAGCGACGCTACCATTCCGCCAAGGAACAGCGAGCCTGTATCGCCCATAAACGTTTTTGCGGGGTTCCAGTTCCAGCAAAGGAAACCCAGCATACCGCCGAGAAGCGCGCCTGCCATTATTCCCATGCCTGCAAAGCCCTGATAACCTGCAATAACAATAAAGGTTACTGCAACAGTGCAGGTTACGGAAGAACAAAGTCCGTCAATACCGTCAGTCAGGTTTACGGAATTTATTGTGCCGTAGATTATAAATATCGAAAGCACCCAGAAAATAATTGCAGTAAAAATATTTTTTTCAAAATTCACCTGACCGATGAAAGGCATATACCACGTTGTATTGTGAGAAAGCCATAATGTCAAAATGTAGCCTAAAGTAATTATCAGCTGTCCCAGCGTTTTCTGCTTAGGAGAGAGGCCTTCGTTGCGCTTAAGTTTAATCTTGATAAAGTCATCTGTAAAGCCGACAATTCCTGCGCCAAGGGAAAGGCAAATGCCTGCAATGAGCAAAACTTTTTCCCTGTTAGGCATTACCGCGGAATAACTGCTCTCAAGATTTCCGCCTGAAAAATAGAAAGTCAGAGCGCCGACAGCAAATGCGGCGATAATACCGATAATAAACATAAGGCCGCCCATATTTGGGGTTCCCTGCTTTGACTTGTGCCAAGAAGGACCTATATCAAGAATAGTCTGGCCGAATTTTAATTTTCTTAACCAAGGAATAATAATAAAACCAAGTGCGCCGGTTACCGCGAAGGCAACTATAAGACTGATAATAATCGCTACATTAGACGTCATTGTTTTTCCCACCTTTTATAAACCAGATTCATAATGTCCTCGAGACGCATACCTCTGCTGCCCTTAAACAGCACATTGTCGCCTGCATCTGTTAATTCCAACAGCTTGTCGGCAAGCTCTTCTTTTGTTTCAAAATGATATGCGCTCTTTATTCCGTTTTCCTTTGCGGCGCTTACATAAAATTTTGCGTATTCGCCGTAAGCCAGCACGATGTCAATATCATGTTTTGCCGCAATTTCTCCGACAGATTTATGAGCTTTTTCTGAATAATCGCCGAGTTCAAGCATATCCGCAAGAACAGCAATCTTTTTTCCCGTTTTGCGGCCTGCAAGTGTTGTCAAAGCGGCGTTTATTGAATCAGGGCTTGCATTATAGCAATCCTCAATAACATGAACGTTTCCCACATCAACACTGCGCTGGCGCATTCCTGCGGGAACATAATTTGCAAGAGCGGCTGCCGCTTCGTCAGCGGCCATTCCAATCTCTCTGCCAAC
>URGA01000104.1 GCA_900547275.1 uncultured Oscillospiraceae bacterium
TGCAATCCTATAAAGGAAAAGCTGTAAAACCCTTGTAAACAAAGGCTTTACAGCTCAGCTTCAACTATTCAAACTCGACAAAGCCTAACCAATTTTGCTTAGAGATTATTCTCTGTCGTATTCGTGGTGCTTTTGATTATTTGATGTGTCCATATTATCCGGCCTATATGGGCTAATGTTATCAGTTTGTTATCGGGGTTGATAACACTTACCCTGTAGCTATAGATAATAGCAATCTATACCACCTCAAATTATAAGCGTTTTTGCTTAGAAAAGCAAGAGATTTTGTATTATTATCAAACATATAGGCGTAGGTGGTTCATTCAGGAATTAATACATCTCCATCGGAGATTGTTGCCTTAAATGCCGAAATTGCACCTGCAATGGTGTTACCACTGGTCTCATCAATTTCGCCTTCATAGGAAATTTGCACGATATCACCAACCTTGACAATTCCATAATCTACATAACGGGAGATACGAAGGTCATTTAGCAGAACCTTGTAGGTGATACCGTCTGCCGGACTCTTGCACAGAATAGAATCATCCACCAAGATATATTCTTCTGTAATCTCAATGATTGTACCGGCTACTGAGTTTCTGTACGGTTCATACTCTACTTCAGTGGAATTCTCTTTCGCATAATGGATAATCCTGCCTGCAGCATCCTCGCCGATGTTGAATAGATACTGCCAGTTGAATGCGTTTGTCCACAGATAGCCGTCTTCCGTCACATACAGAGCAACCTTGTAGACACCAAGAGCTTCGGAAGTAATCGTAAAACTGAGGTAACTTCTGTCACCAACCGTCCATGTTTGATCTTCAACGAAAGGGGCGTTCCTACATTCGGACAGAACTTCCCACACATAATCGTCACTGCTCAATGCAAAATGTTTGCTATCAGGACTATTGTCTCCCTCAGAAAAGCGCTGAAGCTCCACGACCTCGGACAGATTTACGGCATCCATAAGCTCACCAAGGGTGTTCGGAGGAGCATACTCGTCATTTTGAAAGACATAATAGCTGTTCTCCATCTTTACGGCTATAAACTGACTTTGAGCAATATCCTTCAGTGCATATGCTTCAAACTCGGCAGAATACTTTTTCCCATTATTGACTTCATCATATCCAACCACAGTGTAGTTGCCAATGCTTTCGCCAATCCATGCTTCTGATACCGCACGGCCTTTTCCATGATACTCAATACCGTCAATTTCGACATTCCTATATTTTTCATATATGGTCTGATACTCCCCGGGCCATACAATTGCAGATTCGCTGGCTTGGATAGAAAAGTCCTTGTATCTGCTGTCGGTTCCCTCCGGTGTTACATTTTCCCGAAATAGCGATGGGAGGATTGCCGCCCCTGCAATTACAAGCACTGCAAAGCATGCTGCCAAGGAACCCCATATTAACCAATGTTTCTTATTTTTCGTCTTGCACTTGGCTGCGCCGGCGACAAGATCGTCATCAATTTGCCCGATGGCATTTGCGATTCTCGGTGTTTTCATATTTCAACGCCCTCCTTAATTAAGTAGTCTTTTAGCTTGTTTCGGGTGTAGAACAACATATTTTTGACCTTACTCTCAGTAAAAGAATAGCACTTTGCAATCTCCCTTATAGAATCGAAATAGAAATACTTGCGGATGAAAACATTCCTGACATATTCCTCCTGACTGCGAAGAAACTTACTGATCAGCTTACCTACATCCTCGTCGCTCACATCGGGAGCATATCGTTCATCCGGCAATACTGCCGCAAGCTCATCCAAGGATAAAATGATCTCCGCCGACCGTTTCTTTCGCTTCATAAACTCCAGTCGCTTCAAAGAGAGATTTCGTGCAATCTTGCAGATAAAGGACATGAAATTGTGCGGTCTTGTAGGCGGAATGGTGTTCCACACACTCACATAAGTATCATTAACGCATTCCTCAGAATCTTCGTGATTATTTAGAATGTTATAGGCAATACTGTGGCAGAGTTTTCCGTACTTTGTATCCGTCTCCTTGATTGCCTGTTCATCTCTATTAAAGTAGAGTTCTATGATTCTCAGATCATCCATGTTGTTCACCTCCCTCATTTGACCTAAAAGCGCTTTCACCTATTAAGTACGTTTTTTGAGGCGATGGTCTTAAAAAATAACTCTTTTAGAAATTATACCATAAATCTTTGATTTTTCGGTCATATACATAAAAACGGCGGCAAGGTTTTCCTCGCCGCCGCTCCGGCTTAACTGTAAATCAGTTCTGCATTTACAATCTCCATTGCGCTGCCATGAATGTTATTCATTCTACCAACCCATTCCATTTGATTTTCCATCTTTAGCTGCTCGGTCACGCCCTCACGCTCCACCATCTGGTTTACCAGCCGAAAGAACAAATCTTCTGCTTGCTCGTCAATATCCGCAAGATAACTGTTCAACTTGCCACTTGTGAGCAGGTTGGTATAAAGCACTTTGCGGTGCTGTTTGAGATAGCGCAGGTGCCGCTGTCCCCATACTCCAATAGGCTTATTTTCTTTTTCGGCGGGTAAGAACAGGCAAGGGAGAAGATAATCTCCCTGCCGTGCATAAGTGCCGCCCATTTCTTCAAAAATCGTCTTTGCCATTGTCTTTTCCTACCTTTCATATTCTTTATTCAAGCGTTTCCCACGCTCTGGTGACTGTTGTTTACGAGCCGAAATCGACTCATAATAAATGCTTTTTTCCTGCTTTTTGAATTTTTCAAGAATACCGCTGATAAACTCCTTGACCTTTTGCGGCGCAATCTTTAACGCCTCAAGGTACGGTCTGCACTTTTCGGTCAGCTCCCGCAGCGCAGTTGTTAACTTTGAAACCTCGCTTTGCAGCGACCATATTTGACGGGACAGATTTTTATTTTCCTCTCTCAACCGCTGTGCTTCGGACACCGCCGAATAGCTGCACTTTGCCAGTGTTGTCAGCTTTTCGTAGTCCTCGGCCGATACCGTGTATTTGCCCGTGAAGGACTTTTTGCCGGAGCTGTCAATCTCCGCAAAGGTCATAAACGCCTTATGGTTGTCATTATATCGGACTTGCTCAGCGGCAATTCTCTGTTCAATATCTACCAGCCTTTTTTCGTCCTGCTGGATTTTGTATCCCAGCGAAGTCAGATTTTCTGCTGTACTTCCTCGCTCGCCACGGTCAAAGCCCTCAAATCCTGCATCCTTCATATATTCGTAAAACTTATCCTGTAAAATGCTGTACGAGGCGTGATAGACAGGTTCCCCATTGCTATTCAATATGGGATTCCCGTTTTCGTCCAACGCTTTTTCTGATTTCCATTTCTTTGAATGACTGACCTGATGGATTACCTCTTTCACCATTCCCACCAGCGCCGGATCTTTACAGCGTTTCGACCAACGCACTTCTTTGTCCACCACAGGCAGCGCCATAATGTGCAGATGGTAGTGATAAATCGGCTTTCCGTACTTTTCAGTCATAGCGATATTCAGCTCATCAGCGTGCATGACTGCGGAAATAATATTGTCTTTTCCATAGAGCTTTTCTGCAAAATGGAACGCTTCTTCATAGAATCGGCAGGGGGGAACATAACCGCCGCTCCTCCCTACACAAGAAAAGCGG
>URGA01000105.1 GCA_900547275.1 uncultured Oscillospiraceae bacterium
TGCCTTATTCTCGGCGGTTTTGCTTTAGTAGGCATGGTAATGGCGATAACTGCCCAGTATTTTGCGGCAAAGGCGGCAACAGGCTTCGGAAAGGAATTGAGAACCGGCCTGTTTGCAAAAATCCAGTCGCTTTCATTTTCTGAGATAGATACAATGGGTACGTCTTCACTGATTACAAGAATGACAAACGACGTTACCCAGCTTCAAAACGGCGTAAATATGTCGCTGAGACTGCTTCTGCGCTCGCCGTTTATTGTTGCCGGAGCCATGGTAATGGCGTTTACAATTGACGTAAAATGCGCCCTGATTTTCCTTGTGGTAATCGTTGCGCTTTCGATAGTAGTGTTCGGTATCATGGGCTTTACAATGCCCGGATACCGCGATATTCAAAAACAGCTTGACAGCGTAACTCTTATTACTCGTGAAAATTACGCCGGAGCACGCGTAATCCGCGCCTTTACTGCCGAAGAGGGCGAAAAAGAAACCTTCAATAAGCGAAATGAAATGCTCGCTCATCTTCAGAGAAGCATTGGCAGAGTGTCTGCGCTTCTCAATCCCGTTACGTATGTAATGATAAACGTTGCAATAATTGTCCTCATTCAGACAGGCTCCGTAAGAGTAAATATAGGCGAACTTTCCCAGGGGCAGGTGGTTGCTCTTTACAACTATATGAGCCAGATTCTTGTGGAACTGCTTAAACTGGCAATGATGATTATCCAGCTTACAAAGGCGCTGGCGTGCGCTTCAAGAATAAGAGGCGTTCTCGCTATGGATTCCTCCCTTCAGCACAATGACAACAGCGGCGTTAAAGATGAAAACTGCGCCGTATCCTTTGAAGGGGTTACGCTTCATTACAAAAACGCCGGGGAAAATTCTCTTGAAGATATTTCGTTTTGCGCTGATGCGGGGCAGGTTATCGGCGTAATCGGAGGAACGGGAAGCGGCAAATCAAGCCTTGTTTCAATGATACCTCATTTTTACGATGCTAAAAAAGGCTGCGTCTCTGTATTCGGAAGGGATGTTAAGTCCTATGATGACGATGAATTAAGAGGCATGATAGGATACGTCCAGCAAAAAGCAGTTTTGTTTAAAGGCACTATCCGCGAAAACATGAAGTGGGGCAAGCCGAACGCTACTGATGATGAGATTAAGGACGCTCTTAAAAGAGCCCAGATCCTCGATATCATTGAGAGCAAAGGCGGGCTTGACGCTGAAGTTGAGCAGAACGGAGCAAACTTTTCCGGAGGTCAAAAGCAGCGCCTTTCAGTTGCAAGGGCTCTTGTCCGCCACCCGAAAATACTTATTCTTGACGACTCGTCTTCTGCTCTTGACTATGCAACAGAGGCGGCGATGCGTAAGGCAATACTTTCACTGGACTATAATCCCACGGTCTTTATAGTTTCCCAGAGGGCTTCTTCCGTTATGTGCGCAGACAAGATAATTGTTATGGACGACGGAAAAACAGCGGGTATCGGCGATCATGACGATTTAATGAAAAATTGCGGCGTTTACCGTGAGATATATGATTCTCAGTTTTCAAGGGAGGTGACGGCGCAGTGAAAAAGGAAAAGAACAAAATGAATAAGCAAACAATGAAAAAGGTGTTTGCTTATATCGGAAAATACAAGTTCTATCTTCTGTTTTCAGTACTTCTTGCGGGAGTTTCGGTTGCGCTTACGCTGTATGTTCCCATCCAGATCGGTTATGCAATTGACGGTATTATATCTGCCGGAAATGTTGATTTCAGCGCAATAAGAATGCACCTTGTAACCGTTGCCGTGATGATTGCGCTTATCGGAATAATGCAGTGGATAATGAACGTGCTGAACAATCAGATAACGTATAATGTTATCAGAGATATGAGAAGTCGCGCGTTTGAAAAACTCCAGGTGCTTCCGTTTTCTTACCTTGACAGTCATCCCCAGGGAGATGTTGTTTCAAGAATAATAAGCGACGTAGACCAGTTTGCTGACGGCCTTTTGATGGGCTTTTCTCAGCTTTTTACTGGTATTGTAACAATTATCGGAACGCTTTGCTTTATGCTTTCAATAAACGTTTGGATAACCCTTGTGGTTGTTCTTGTTACTCCGCTTTCTTTCTTTATTGCAAGATTTATTGCTAAGAAAACTTACTCCATGTTCCAGAAAATGAGCGAAGCAAGGGGCGCCCAGACCGGATTTATTGACGAGATGATTTCAAACCAGAAAGTTGTAAGCGCTTATTCAAGAAACGAAGCAAACGCCAAAGAGTTTGAACAGCTCAATGACGAACTTGCCAAGTATTCACTTCAGGCAACATTCTTTTCGTCAATAACAAATCCTGCAACGCGTTTTGTCAACAGTATTGTTTATGCCTGTGTTGCTCTTTTCGGTGCTATTATGGCGGTTAAGGGAAATATTACTGTTGGTATGCTTTCCTGCTTCTTGTCTTACGCCAACCAGTATACAAAGCCTTTCAACGACATCAGTTCGGTTGTTACCGAGTTCCAGAATGCGCTTGCCTGCGCAGGAAGAATAATTGATTTTATTGAGGAAGAGCCTGTGCCTGCTGACAGTGAAAACGCTGTTGAGCCTGAGCACATTGAAGGCAAAGTCGAGCTCGACGATATTTCTTTTTCATACATTCCAGAACAAAATCTTATCTCTCATCTCTCTGTCAGTGTAAAGCCTGGTATGAGAGTGGCAATCGTAGGCCCCACGGGATGCGGAAAAACAACGCTTATCAATCTTTTGATGCGCTTTTATGAACTAAACGGCGGACAGATTTTGTTTGACGGTATTCCTGGAACGGATATCAAGCGCAGTGCGTTGAGAAAGAACTTTGGAATGGTGCTTCAGGATACCTGGCTGAAAAGCACATCAATCCTTGAAAATATAAGAATGGCAAATCCTTCAGCAACTTATGACGAAGTTGTTGAAGCCGCAAAGAAAGCATACGCCCATTCGTTTATTAAACGTCTGCCCGACGGTTATTATACGGTTATTGGAGAGGACGGAGGCAGTCTTTCCCAGGGTCAAAAGCAGCTGCTCTGTATAGCACGTATAATGCTTTGCAATCCGTCAATGCTCATTCTTGACGAAGCAACATCTTCTATAGATACTGCAACTGAAATCAGAATTCAAAAAGCTTTCGCTTCGCTGATGAAAGGCAGAACTTCGTTTATCGTTGCTCACAGATTGTCTACTATCGTCGGTTCAGACCTTATTCTGGTAATGAAAGACGGAACGATTATAGAGCAGGGAACACACGCTCAGCTTCTTGAAAAGCATGGTTTCTATTACACTCTTTATAATTCACAGTTCCCTGAAAAAGACGCCGTTAAAAGATAATAAAATGACAAAATAAAAGGACTGTCGCAAGACAGTCCTTATTTTTTATAAATTTTTA
>URGA01000106.1 GCA_900547275.1 uncultured Oscillospiraceae bacterium
GAGCGGCAGAAGCCGTAAAGTTCTTCCGGTGAAACGATGCTTTCGTGGGCGGCGATTTGGAAAACGCTGTCAGCAGAGGTATACACGATTAGTTTTCCCGTTTTGAGATGCTCTTTTCCGTAGTCCTCAATTACCTTTGTCCCGGAATACGGCTTGTTGCACAAAACGCCTCTTCCCGTTTCTTTTTCAAATGCGCTGATAACTTCATTGGGAAAGCCGCCTGGAAAGGTGGGCAGGGGAGTTTTACTGATTATTCCCGCCATTTCCCAGTGACCTGTGGTTGTATCTTTTCCGTAGGATAATTCACGAAGCCTGGCGTATGCTCCAGATGGTTTTTCAACTTTACCGCCTACAGTAACTCCGTCAATGTTAAGCAGTCCCAGTTTAGTTAAATTTGGTATGTGAAATTTCGGTGAAGCCGAGATGGTTTTCAGCGTGTTTGCCCCTTCGTCGCCGAAATTATCGGCGTCAGGGGCGAACCCTATCCCGAAACTGTCCAGTACAATAATGAAACCTCTCAATTATCTCATCTCTTTTGCTAATTTTACAATTCGGCTGGTGCCAAGCCTGTCTGCACCCAGTTTTATAAAATCTTCAGCGTCCTGCAAAGAGGCTATGCCTCCCGCCGCTTTTATTTTCTTGCCGTTTTTTATGTTGCTTGCAAAGAGGGCAATGTCCTCTTTGGTGGCGCCGCCTGTTGAAAAACCTGTTGATGTCTTGATATAGTCGGCGTTTGAATCGCTGACGATTTTGCACATCTCTATTTTTTCGTCACGGCTAAGCAGGCAGGTCTCAATAATTACTTTAAGAAGTTTTCCGTTGCATGACGCTTTTACTTCGTTGATTTCGTTTAGCACATAATCTGTATTGCCGGCTTTTAATTCGCCTATATTTATTACCATATCTATTTCGTCGGCGCCGTTTTTAACAGCATCCGCCGTTTCAAAGCATTTTGACGCCGTGGTACCGTTTCCGTTTGGAAAGCCGATAACAGTGCAGATTTTTACTTTGTCGCCCACATACTCCTTTGCGCCCTTAACATAGCATGGCGGAATGCAGACGCTTGCCGTGTTAAAGAGAATTGCTTCGTCGCAGATTTTCTTTATGTCGCTGAATGTTGCGTCCTGTTTAAGCAGTGTATGGTCAACTCTTTTGAGAATTTCATTTATTTCCATTGGTATCGGATCCTTTCTGTCTATATTTATATTTTATCATATTGACGCTATATTTCAATACATCGGGAAATACTTAAAAAATATATAACTTAATCGGAATATTTTATTGATATTTTCTATTCATTTGTAAATTATCCGCTATGTTTGTTGCGGTTGTGTCATTTTAATGTTAAGTGTTTGTTAAAACTCTTGAGAATTTTGGAAAAGCGATTTATTATTTAATACGAATTCTGACAGAAAATCATTTGTGCTTATTAGAGAACTTACGTAGAAAGGCTGAAAAATGAAAGAGAAATTTATTGCTTTTACAGAAAAGCACGCTGAAATATGGAAGTTTATCAAATTTACATTTACGGGAGCAAGTACTTCCGTTCTGGAGCTGGTTGTGTTTGCCTTCCTTCAGTACGTTGTATTTAAGTCTCTTAACGCCACTCCTGTAACCGACAGCCCTGTGCTGGATTTTCTCGGAATAGATTACAAAGGTTATCTTTATTCCTACGCAATCAGCGCTATCATCGGCTACGCGGCGGCATATATAATGAACCGCAAACTTACATTTAAGGCTGACGCAAACCCGGTTCTTTCAACTATTCTTTATGTAATCATGGTTGTCTGCACTATCGCATTCAACACTTGGTTCGGAGCGTTCCTGGGAACGATTGTGAAGAACCACAACTGGGACAGCTTTATTGTTGAAATGCTTACAAAACTGGTCGTTATGACCGTTCCTACAATATGGACTTATCCCCTTAACCGTTTCGTTATCCACCGCAAAAAGAAGCCCCAGGCTTCCGAAAGCGAAAAGGACACAACGAACGGGCCTGTCACAATAACTGAACAGGCATCTTGACAAGCTGATTGGAAAGTGGTAACTTTCTTTTCAGAATAAACCCCTGCCCGGTGCGCATAAGGGCTTGACTCCCCGTCTCCCTTCCCTGGATTTGTTTTGTTCTGCGCCGGGCACCTCTCTTTGTAAACCGTAATTTTTACTTAATGTTAATGAGGAGTAATTGTAGTTTATGAAACCTAAAATTGTTGCATTTGATCTTGACGATACAGTTATCGGAAGCGACGGACAGATCAGTCCCGAGAATTTCAACGCAATAAAGAAGCTTTCACAGGCAGGAATAACGCCTGTTGTGGTTACAGGTCGTACATATTATGAAATTCCCGCTTCACTTAGAGAATTTCCGTGGACGGGTTATATAATTTACGGTGACGGAGCAGTTGCCGTTGACAGCGATAGGCATTGTGTATTTTCATCTCATATTCCTCAAAAAGATACTGAGGAGATACTTTCCGTACTGAGAGAATACGATACAATGCCTGAACTTTTTTATGACGGCAAGCCTTATGCAGAAAAAGATAAACTCAATTCGGAAAATTATTCCTATTACGGTATAGAGGAAATATATCATCCTGTTATGGAAGAAACACGTGTTCCTGCCGAGAATTTTGATAGCGTTATGTCTCACGGAGAAAAAACAGAGATGTTCAACGTCTTTTTCCACAGTCAGGAAGAGAGAGACATCTGTGCAGACAGAATTTCAGACGCGTTTCCTGAATATACATGCACTCACTCAATGCAGAACAACCTTGAAGTTTTGCAAAAGGGAGTAAATAAAGGTGCGTCGCTGAAGCGCCTTGCTCAGACCTTAAGCGTTGACCGCGCAGATATTATCGCGGTAGGCGACAGCCCGAACGACCTTTCAATGATAAAGTATGCCGGAACAGGTCTTGCGGTTGCAAACGCCTGCGACGCTCTTAAAGAGGTTGCCAATGCTCAGGCTTGCAGTAACGACGGCAACGTTCTGGAATATATTTACGAAAATTATTGCTGCTGATTTACGGCAATACGGGAAGAAGATAAACTATGGGGAAAGTTTTGATTGTATTGCTGATTGTTGTTGCCGCAGTGGTTGTTATTACGGCTGCGGTTAACACTGTGCTTATGCTTTTGCAGTTAAAGTTTATTGAAAAAAATGTGAAAAGCGTTAAGTACGAAAATCAGCTTAGACCTTCATATGATACAAACAGCGGCGCCGCGGTGTTTACAACCGACGGCGATTTCAGCGTTATGCAGCTTACCGATGTTCATATCGGCGG
>URGA01000107.1 GCA_900547275.1 uncultured Oscillospiraceae bacterium
GGCTCCCCAAGTTGGACTCGAACCAACGACCCTGCGGTTAACAGCCGCATGCTCTACCGACTGAGCTATTGAGGAATATTCTCAATGCTCTAATATAATAGCAGATTAGAGGTCGTCTGTCAATCCTGTTCACACAAAATATTTTGTGTCAGCGCAAAACAAGGTGGAGTAATTTGTCCTTTATCGGTGTGTATGGCTGATATCGTATAGGCAAATCAATCCATTGATACTTTTTAATTACACTCTTATGGTTGCTGAAAATCTTAAAGCTTTCCTGACCGTGGTATTTACCCATTCCGCTGTTGCCGACACCTCCGAAGCCCAGATGAGATGACGCAACATGAATAATTGTATCGTTTATACATCCGCCGCCGAACGGGATATCCATAAGCATTTCTTTTTCACGTTCTTTGTTATTAGTAAAGAGATAAAAAGCAAGAGGCTTTTCGTGTTTAAGTATGAACTCTTTTGCTTCACTGATAGAATTATATGAAATAACAGGAAGCAGGGGACCGAATATCTCGTCTTTCATAAGAGGAGAATCTTCAGATACGCCGTCGATAACAGCAGGCGCGATTTTGTTTGTATCGGCGTCGTATTGACCGCCGATGACAACGTTTTCGTTTTCAAGCAGAGCTTTAAGCCGCAAAAAATGTTTTTCATTGATAATTTTCGGAAAATCCTCTCGGGATAGGGGATCAGTAGAAAACATTTTTTCAATGCTGGCCCTCATTTCAGCAAGGAATTTATCTTTTACTTTTCTGTCTACAAGTATATAGTCAGGGGCTACGCAGGTTTGACCTGCGTTAAGAAATTTACCGAATGCTATTCTGTCTGCGGAAAGGCGAAGATTTGCGGTTTCGTCTACCAGACACGGATTTTTGCCTCCCAGTTCAAGTACAACCGGCGTTAAATTTTGGGCGGCCTGCATCATTATCTTTTTTCCAACGTTGACGCTTCCAGTAAAGAATATAAGGTCAAAGTTAAGCTGCAGCAAGAGGTCGTTTTGGCCCTGTTTCATGCGCACTACGGTAACATATTCTTTAGGAAAGGCATCTGCTATGATTTTTTCTATTATGTTCGAAGTAGCAGGAGAATAAGATGAGGGCTTTATTACAGCAGTATTTCCTGCACACAATGCGCCGATAAGCGGATCAATAGAAAGCATAAACGGGTAATTCCACGGAGAAATGATCAGGGTTACCCCGTAAGGTTCAGAAACTATAAAACTTTTGGAATGAAAATGTGCAATGGGAGTAGGCACTGTTTCGTACTTCATCCATTGTTTTAAGTGTTTTTTAACATATCTTATTTCGCTGAGCACTATGCTGATCTCCGTCATAAATGACTCTGTTTTAGATTTATTGAGGTCCGCTTTCAGTGCAGCGTAAATTTCCTCTTCATGTCGTTTTATGCTGTTTTCCAATGCATCCAGTGCTTTCATTCTGGCTTCATAGGAAAAAGTTCGTTTTTCAGAGAAATATTTTTTCTGATTGTTTACTATATCTTCAAACATAATATCACCCTTTCAATTTCCATTATATAGCACAATAAACAAAATAACAAATAAAAACGTGTAAATAACTGTACAAAATAGAAAATTAAATGTTTATACATATATGATATTGATAAAGATATAACAATATCGTTTCTTTGATTATCAATCTAAGTTAACAAGATATGCGGTAAACCTTATTTAATAATTTGTATTGTTAATCGTTTGATAAACTATTATCTTTGTATAATGTAATATAACTTTTTAGGTCATTAAAGTGACAATAAATTAACAATAGAGTTAAACGACACACCAGCAAAAATGACGATTAAAAGTATAGTTGGCTGTTCTTTCGCTGTCTTGATATAATATTACGTATTTATAGTGAAAATCGGGACAAATATAACATATTTATTAACTTTTTCCCTCTTGCTTTACATTTTTTGTCTGCGTGATATTATGTAAAAAATGATGGATTGTTCGGGGTCAAAAGTTCTATGAAAACGGATTTTATCAACGGAAAGCCAATCAAAAATATCATCCTTTTTGCAGTGCCGATTATGCTCAGTTCGCTGATGCAGTATACGTATAATCTGGTTGATAACATAATTGTGGGAAGATATGTTTCGACAGATGCACTGGCGGCAGTGGGAAACGTCAGTCCCATCAACAGTTTTATTATCGGTACAGCGCTTGGTCTGACCGCAGGTTTTACAATTCCTGTTGCTCAGTATTTCGGCGCCGGGAATTACCGTGAGATGAACAGACAGGCAGGTAATGCAATATCTGTTTCAACGATTATAGGTGTGCTTGTCATTGTCATTGCCCATTTTATCTCAGATCCCATATTGCGTTTGATAAATACTCCGGACAATATAATTTCACTGTCAGCCGACTATATAAATATTCTCTATTTTGCCGTTCCTTTTCAGATGCTGTATAATATTTTTACAAGCATTGCCCGCTCGGTAGGAGACAGCCAGAAACCGCTTTATTTTTTGTTGATAAGCATTTTTGTTAATCTTGTACTTGACTTGCTGTTCGTTGCAAAACTTGGTATGGGTGTAAAAGGAGCTGCTTGGGCCACTCTCATTTCTCAGGTGGTTGCGGCAATTGCAGCGGGCATATATGTTTTTAAATATAATAAACATATTGATATAAAAACTTCCGACCTGTTGCCTGATAAGAAGATTACTTGGCGCCAGCTTAAACTTGGTATTCCTGTATCGCTTCAGTTTACTATTACCAGTATCGGTTCAATGATTCTCCAGAGCGCTGTTAACGGTTTCGGCTCAAATGTTGTTGCGGCGTTTACTGCCGCTGGAAAGGCAGAGAGTATTACCAATATACCAATGAGCGGGCTCGGCGTTTCTACCGCTACATTTGTTGCCCAGAACTATGGTGCTCATAAATTCAGAAGAATAACTGACACGGTTCGCAAAGTGTTTGTCCTTGATTTGGCCGTTTCTGTTGTTTGTTCGGTAATTTTGGGAACCTGCGGAGATCAGATCGTCCAGTTGTTCATGACAACGTATAACGCAGAAATAATGGCGGCTGCAAAGCAGTATCTGTTTGCTATTTCACTTTGCTACAGTCTTGTGGCTGTTTTGTTTGTCCTCAGAAATACCCTCCAGGGTCTTGGCTTTACCTACTCAAATATGATAGCCGGAGCAGGGGAGTTAATAGGCAGAATCGCTGTTGCGTATCTTTTCACACCGCTGATTGGCTTCAATGCGGTATGTTTTGCCGGTCCTATGGCGTGGCTACTTGCAGATATACCCCTTAT
>URGA01000108.1 GCA_900547275.1 uncultured Oscillospiraceae bacterium
GCCGATTTTTTACATCGTAACTCCGGACTTGAAAATCGCTATATCACGATATCCGTTTTCTTCATTTTTTGTTTCTTTTCCGCAGGCAACATCAAGAACAAGGCCGAAAAGTTCATCCGCCTTTTTATCAATGTCCGAAGAAAAGGCGTCAAAGTCAATCCAGCATGATTTCTTTACAGAAAGAGGAGTGTTTGATGAAATCTTTATTGTAGGCACAGGGGCACCGAGAGGTGTTCCGCGGCCTGTTGTAAACAAAATAAGATGACAGCCTGCCGCCGTAAGATTTGTAACGGCAACCATATCGTTTCCCGGACCGTTAACGAGACTTAGCCCGGATGTTGTAAGCACGTCGCCGTAATCAAGAACATCGGTAACAGGCGCAACTCCGCCTTTTTGAACACAGCCCAGCGACTTCTCCTCAAGGGTGGTAATTCCTCCCGCTTTATTTCCGGGAGACGGATTTTCAGATACCGGCTGATCATGGTCAAGCAAATACTGCTTATAACGATGGATCATTTTATCAGCCTTGTCGAAGACCTGACGGCTTACACAGCGGCGAAACAGAACCTGCTCTGCGCCAAACATTTCTGGCACTTCGCTCAAAGCGGCAGAACCTCCCATTGCAGCAATCCTGTTGCAAACCCCGCCGACAACAGCGTTTGCGGTAATTCCCGAAAGCCCATCGCTTCCGCCGCACTTAAGTCCTATTTTCAGACGGCTGACAGGAACTTCTTCTCTACCGTCATTTTCCGCTATTTTCTGAAGTTCTTTAATCAATGAAACGCCTTCGCTGATTTCATCTTCACAGTCCTGTACATTCAAAAAGCGTATTCGCTGACGGTCGCAGTCGCCCAGAAGAGGCTCAAAAACGCCGATATTATTGTTTTCACATCCAAGACCAAGCACCAGAACGCCGCCGGAGTTCGGATGAAGCACAAGACCTTTTAATATCTGCTGAGTAACCGTTTGATCTCCGCCCAGCTGACTGCACCCGTAAGGATGAGTAAAGGCAAACGCTCCGGTCTTTTCTGCAAGAGTACGGGCAATTCCGTTAACGCAGCCCACAGTGGGCACAATCCACACGTCGTTTCTTATTCCTATTTCGCCGTTTGCTCTTATGTAGGCTTTAATTGTTGCAGGCGTTTTAGCTTTGAGTGTTTCAATCTCCGGTATATACTCAAACGTTTCCGTTCCCGACAAAGCAGTTTTAAGATTATGGGTATGCACCGCTTCGCCTTTTGAAATATCTTTAATCGCTGTGCCTATTTTAAAACCGTACTTGATTACAGGACTGCCGACAGCAATATCCTCCAGCGCAATTTTATGGCCTGTTTTAAGGTTAACGGCTACGTTGTCTTTTTCGTTTATTCTGATAGTATCCATTCGATTGCCTTTCTTGCTCCGTCCTGCTCAATCTTTTCATATGCTTTTTTAACAGGCTCTGCCATTTCAGTCAGGTCTGCGCCCCACAGCGCTTTGTTTGAAAGTATCTCGTCAATGTCTGCATTTTTGATTGCAGTTATATTTTCCTCAAGATCGCTTGGCTCGTCTGTTTTATAAAATCTGATAAGCGCCGCCAGAGCAAAGGTAAGACCTTTCGGCCATTCGTTGAACTTTTCTTTGTATTCCATAACGGTAGGCAAAACTCTTACCGAGTATTTGCTGACGCTGTTCAGTGCAATTGAACGAAGCAGATGGCGTATATACGGATTGGCGAAACGCTCCATTACATCATTTGCAAATTTAACTGTATCGTCGCTTCCGCCAAGGGTTGGAACTATCTCGTTATAAAGACATTCTTTTAAAAATGCGCCGACAATTTCGTCATTAACGCTTTCCCCTACCGTTTCAAGTCCGCAAAGCAATGCGGCGCAGACGATTGACGTATGGGAACCGTTAAGAATGCGCACCTTTCGCTTTTTGTATGGCGCAACGTCGTCTGTCCAGACAACATTATAGCCTGCTTTCTGAAGCGGCAGTCCATCTTCAAAATTACCCTCAATAACCCAAAGGTGGAATATCTCTGCGGTATCAAGAAGCCGGTCTTCTTCGCCGAGTTCTTTGCAGAGCTTCTCAGCTTCTTCTTTCGGATAACCTGTAACGATACGGTCAACAAGAGTATTGCAGAAAGAATTTTCCTCATCGAGCCATTTTTCAAATTCTGCTGAAAGGCCCCATTGACGTGCGTAACGGTGAACGCAGGACCGAAGTTCTTTTCCGTTGTTGTCTATAAGCTCACAGGAAAGAATTATAAAGCCCGGAAGCCCATCGCTGAAACGCTCAAAAAGCAAGCGGGTCAATTTACCGGGGAATGACGAATGCGGCTTGTCACCGAACTGACAATCGGGGTCATATGCAATGCCCGCTTCGGTAGTATTAGAAATGATAAATCGCATATCGGGATTATGGGCAAGCTCAAGATATGCGTCAAAATCAGAGTAAGGATTTATAGCCCTTGAAACCGCTGTGACGCGTGTATGCTCAACTGTCGGCTCGCCGTTTTTTATACCTCTGAGGAACAGATTATAAACTCCGTCCTGCTGGTTGATAATGTCTGTAAGTCCTCTTTCTATCGGCTGGACAATTACTACTTTTCCGTCAAAAAGTCCTTTTTCGCGCAGGCCGTTTATAAACCAGTCTGCAAATCCACGCAAAAAATTACCTTCTCCGAATTGAATTACACTTTCTTTCATTTTTACGCCTCGCTGATCTTAATTTATTACATTTATTATATCAGATAAGTAACCTTTGTAAATACGAAAAACTATTGGATTTATTAAGAAATCGTGCTATAATACAACATGAATTGATTTTTATCTAAGAGGTGTATATTATGGGCTATCAATTTATTATGCCAAAACAGGTATTTTATGGCGAGGGCGCACTTAAGGACGCCGCGTCATACATAGGAGCTTTCGGTAAAAAAGCCCTCATCGTTACCGACCCGATGATGGTAAAACTGGGTAATGTAAAGCGAGTTACTGATATTTTAGACAGCGAAAACACAGCCTACGCCGTGTTTGACGGAATTACAGGCGAACCTACCGACATTATGATTGAAGCAGGCTTTGAAATCTGGAAGAAAGAAGAATGCGATTTCCTTATCGCAGTGGGCGGCGGTTCTCCCATAGATTCAATGAAAGCGATCGGAGCCGTTGCAACCAGCGGCGGGTGGCTTGAAGGCTTTATCGGGGAAATGCTTTCTTG
>URGA01000109.1 GCA_900547275.1 uncultured Oscillospiraceae bacterium
ATATTCTACCATTTAGGTGCTTTTTTGTACTGTCTGCACAATTTGGGGCAGTTCATTTTTACCGGTGCTTTTTGTTATAATACTACGATTGCCTGGGAGTAGAGTTTTTTAAAATTTGTTTTAAATGCAGAGATGGGCTGGGTTACATTTTGGCCTGCCGAGGGGTCGTTGAGGTAAACATTTTTGCTGTCATATCCGATTAAAACCGCGCAATGCTCGCCCACCAATTCGTCAAATTTGCCGCTACCGTCAGGATAAGACCATGTGACGCCGCTTTTAACAGGGTTGCCGTTTTTTACGCACCACACAACAACGGGCTCGCCTTTTTCCACATAATCAAAGAGGGTATCAACACTGCAGCCTGAAATGTTTTTTACCTTGCCGCCTGCGAAGGATTGCATAGCATGAGCCAAAGGTTTTGCAAAACAGCCGTATGAGCCTGTGCTCAGCCCCTTTGACGGATGACCGACAAACACTTCAAAAGGATTGCCGCCTACCCATTTGCCGTCAACCTGATGCTTTGATTCGCCTATTGGGATAGCGCTGACAACTTTGCTTGTGCTGACGTCGTAGCCGTGGAATTTAAGCACCATTGTTGCAGACACAGCTTCACAGCCTGTGGGATAGCCCAGAGAAAACTGATTTAGATAAGGTACATTGCTGATTTTGCAAGGCTTTACGCTGGAAAGATAAGAAGAGTTGACGTAACCCACCTTACCTGACGAGAAATTTATCATGGACCAGTAGCCGTCTTTTACAACGTCAACCGCCCTGTCGGATGCAAGTTGATAAATAACGCTTCCGTTAGAAGAAGGTCTGGAGCGAACGTTCAGCACCACAGTGGTGTACATAGTTTTTGATTTTTTATTCTTTGTTACGTTAACGGAGATTTTGCTTGATTTTCCGTTTGAAGCGGTGGCGGTAATTTGAGCCGAACCTACTCCGTTTGCAGTAATTATACCGTCAGAATAATCCGCAACGCTTGTATCTGATGACGACCATTTTAACGATTTGTATGTTGCGTTTGACGGCTCAACAGAAGAGGTAATAATGAATTTATGTCCTTTTCCCAGTTCAACATGAGAGTCGCTTACAGTCACCTTTTCAACTTCAACAGGCAGAACCTCAACAGAGCATTCGGTTTTAACCTTGCCTGTTGAATCCGCGGCAATTATTGTTGTTGTGCCAACAGATTTTCCACTTACAACGCCTTTTTCATTTACTTTGGCGATGCTTTCGTCTTTACTGCTCCATGTTATGGTTTGGTTTGTGGTTTCGGCGGGAGAGATAGTTGCGGAAAGTTTGCTTTCATTACCCGTTTTGATTTTTATTGCAGTTTGATCAAGAGTTATGCTGTCGGCAAAAACAACGCATTCTATTTCTATTTCACGGCTTTTGGCGTTGTCGCATTGGAGATATATTTTTGCTTCTCCTGTTGCAATCGCCGTTACAGTTTCGCCGTCAATTTTAAATGCGGTATCGTTTGAGCAGACAACGTTTACATCGCCGGTACAGCTGTCGTTTTTCGTAATTTCAATTTCAGCCGTGTCGCCCAATTCAAAAGTGGTTTTATCAATTTTAATATCAAGGGCCGGCTCAAGGTCAGTTGTTTTGCTGTTAGTTTTATCAATATCACTTCCAGAGGTATTGGCGGTCAGCGCCCCGCCTGAACAAGAACAAAAAATTATTACAATGCTGAAAACCAGCACGATAACAGCGGCTAATTTTTTTGTTTTCATAAAATCATCCTCTTTTCGTTTTTTCTTTCACTATATAAGTGTCGCCTTTTTGCACCGCTGTTACAAATTTCGGCGAACAATGCTGAAAAAACAAAAAATAGAGAAACCGCTCTTGAAAGTGTTCGGAAAAACGAATACAATAAAAGTGTTCGGAGAAGCGAACAGTAATTTTCTTATTTTAATGTATACGGAGAGGCGGTATATGGATTATATTACGGTGCGTGAAGCCGCGGAAAAATGGGAAATTTCCGAAAGACTGGTGCAAAAATACTGTTCGCTGGGGCGTATCGACGGAGTGAAGAGATTCGGAGCGGCCTGGGGAATACCTGAAAATGCGCAAAAGCCAGCGGATCCGCGAAAATCAAAAGATAATTCTTCGTCGCCTATCAAGAAGCGACAGCCCGCGTCGTTCCCCGGTCTTATGCCGCTTTTGAATACTGCTTTTGAGCCGGGGCACTGCCTCCAAACTATTGAAAATATGAAAGATACAGACGAAAAAAATATTGCGCTGGCGGAATACCGCTATTTCAGCGGAAATCCCGAAGAGGCGGCGAAAGAAGCGGAAGTATATCTTACTCATTCAGATACCGCTCTGCGGCTTTCAGCCTGCCTTATCTATGCCTACGCAAATCTTTCAATAGGTCAGATAAACCGTGCAAGATACGCTCTGCGGGAGGTAAAAAGTACCATTGAAACGCTGGATGATAACTCGCCGCCCCAATTAAAAGCCGCCGCCGCGTTTATAAATTATGCCGCAGTCGTTCTTTTGCATCTCCCTTTGCCGGAAAAACTGCCCTCTTCAGGCGAGTATCTTCCGATGCTCCCTCCGGGTCTGAGAGCTTTCGCTTTGTACGTTCAGGCGCATTACACATATCTGCAAAAAGACTATTCAAAAAGCCTTGGAATTGTAGAAGCAACTCTTGCAATGCACGGTGAGGATTACCCGATTTCTGCGATTTATCTTCACCTGGTGGCGGTAATGGACTATATGAGCCTTAGACAGTCGGACCAAGCAGAAAAACATTTACTTGCCGCCTGGGAACTCGCCCGTCCTGACGATCTTATCGAGGGGCTCGGTGAGCATCACGGACTTCTGGGCGGAATGCTGGAAGCGGTGATAAAAAAGGACTGGCCTGAGGATTTTAAGCGGATTATTGCCATCACTTACCGCTTTTCCGCCGGCTGGCGCAAGATCCACAACCCTGTAACCGGTCACGACGTTGCGGATAATCTTACTACAACTGAGTTTGCCGCCGCAATGCTGGCGGCAAGAGGCTGG
>URGA01000110.1 GCA_900547275.1 uncultured Oscillospiraceae bacterium
ATACTATATAGGAGCTTTATTGTCAAGAGTTTATATGTCTTAATAGGTAAATTCCGTTTTTTCAATTCTCCAAACTGGAAGTTGTTACTCTGATTTCCGCCAGAACAATCCTTCTGAAGCTGCA
Organism: uncultured Oscillospiraceae bacterium; assembly: GCA_900547275.1. Lineage (GTDB taxonomy): Bacteria > Bacillota > Clostridia > Oscillospirales > Acutalibacteraceae > CAG-217. The sequence goes on from URGA01000110.1 coordinate 125, forward strand.
ATTTTCTCAAACAACATACATATTTCTTCATCTGGATTATAAATGCTTATATTTAAGCAATCCCATCCAAACTGGAGAAGCACATCTTTACTTGTAAATAATATATTTACATCACCAGAATGGCTTTCCAGTATAGTATCAATGATTTTTGTTACTTGTTCGGGGGTTGGCTGTTCAATCCATTTGCCCCAATGAACAGATACAGGATAATAACACATCGCTTTCAAAATAACGCCAACAAATCTATCTCTTAACCCACACCGATCATAGTGGTTGAGTAGATAAGTTTCTACTTCAAAAAACTGTCCACCACAATTCATGGGTACTTGTTTAGGGAGGAAATCCATTATGTAGCACGGGGTTTCCAAGAGTTTGTCAATTATGTTCACTTAATCACGCTCCTTTAACAAATTAGAAGTTGTCTATTATCTGATACAAGCTTTGGCAGTATAGGATTCAACGTCAATCTTAACCACATTTACTGCACTTGCCATCTTATCGTCGATCTCATGTTCTTCGCCAGTCTGTACTTTCATAAGAACACCAAGCGCTTTACATTTTTCTTTTATGTCTTCAATGATCATTGCTTTACCTCGACACATAACGCTCTCATACTCTGCTCCATATTTGCAAGGTATATCCGCTGTAATAAGAGATTCACCTCTATCAATTTCTACAAATACATTCCGGTTTTCTTTGAGGCACTCCAGCTTGTGTCCTTCTTTCGCACAATGCACATAAAATGTCAGCTTTCCCTTTTCCATTTGGTAGCCATAATGCAATGGTACAATATAAGGGAATTCACCGTCAAACATTCCTAAATGCATATATCTTGCTGACGCAATAATTGCCTCGATTTTATCAATGTCGGTAATCTCTCTATCTTTCCTTCGCATAGTTTTTTACTTCCTTCAAATTCCGATTTTCTCAATTCTCCAAACTGGAAGTTATCTTTTTCCTAATGGCAATGCTATTAAATTTCCCAATAATGCAATAACAGCATATCCAACTACATAAACCCATGCACTTGAGTTATAAAATATAAATATAGATGGCGCAAACATTATTGCTACAATCAAAATATACCAGAAGTTAAAACCATTCCTAATCCCATAAAAAACAGAGGTTATTAAACATATTAGAGGAATAATTACTAACATAACAATCATTGCACTTCCTGTGTTTTTTATAAACCAAGGAACGATATAAAAATCTATCAGCAACAGTAGGTAGAAAACCATGTTCTTTTTTAATTTATCCATCATATCATCATCCTTTCAAATTCCGATTTGTCAGCCTAAGTATACCAGATTTTCGGCAAATAGCATATCCCTTATCACAAAAAGCGGCGGTTTTTCGGTACGCAGTGCAGGGACTTCGCATTTACAGCGTTTTCAACGCAAGATAAAAAGTATTCACAACGCCTGCGCTCTCAGACCAGACGCGCCCGCCGCGCTGCAAAGAAAAAGGCAGGTTCTGTAACAAGGTCACATTCAGCGCAGACAGGTTGCGGATTCGGGCGGTTTATGCTATTCTTTAAAGCAAGAGTCAAATACAGGAGGTGAGAGGTGTGCTGCGCATTGGTATCTGCGATGATAACCGGGAGGATATTGCCCGCATCCGGGAGCTGGCGGTCCGCTTCTCTGAGGAGCACCCCGAAACGCCGGTGCAGATACAGGCCTACGGCCAGCCGTATGACCTGCTGGACGAGGTAGAAAAATCAGGCGGGTTTGATCTGTATCTGCTGGATGTCGTTATGCCGCACATGACCGGTGTGGCTCTGGCCAGACGCCTTCGGGAGAGAAAAGAGCGGGCGGAGATCCTGTTTTTGACAGTCTCCAAGGAATATGCGGTGGACGCCTTCAGCGTAAAGGCTGCCGGGTATCTGATCAAGCCGGTGAGCAAGCCGGACTTTGACGGCGCGGTGCTGGAGTGCATCCGCCGCCTGCTGCCGGAGAACAACCCATCCCTTATGCTCAAATCGAAGGAAGGACTCTACCGCGTGCCGGTCGGTGAGCTGGTCTGCGTGGAAAGCTTCAACCACAATCAGGTCTGTACGCTGGCGGACGGCTCGGTGCTGGCCGTGTCAGCTACGATGGCAGAATTGATGGAGGCGCTCAAGGAGCAGCCTGCCTTTGTCCGGCCGCACCGGGCGTATATCGTCAACATGGATTTTATTCGCAAGCTGACGGCCCGCGAGCTGCTGCTGACAAACGGAAAGCATATCCCGATTCCCCAAAGCGGCTATGGCGAGATGAAAAACGCCTATTTTGCCTATATGACCCGTGTATAAATATTTCACGCAGAAAAAGTGCTGTTTCACGAAGATAAGCCGCTTATTCTGCGTGTTTCTTTTATCATGGTATAAACGGCATGCACAGAATAGGGAAATCAGTATGAAATGGTTTTGGAAAAGCAGAGAAAAGCGGGCACCGCTCGAATTTGAGGATGCCGTCTGCTTCAACTGGGCACTCGATACGAACCGTGAGCTTCAGGAGGGGCTGCTGAAGCTGGCGGAGCAGTATCCCCACCTGACAGAGGAGCGGTATACCCAAAGGCTGCTGGAGCTGTTTCGGAGGACCGGTCTGGAGCTGAGCGCGGACGAGCTGAAGATCCTGCTGATGCTGCGCCGGGAAACCGACTGTATGCTGCTGCGCAAAGAACAGGAGGAAACACAAAAGGACTTTCCCAAAGATACTTTGTAGGGGCGAGCCCGCAGGAGCTTTGTGGCGGCGGAAGCTTCCGCGGGTCGTCGAGGACGCCGACC
>URGA01000111.1 GCA_900547275.1 uncultured Oscillospiraceae bacterium
CCGCCGCTTTTTATATATAAATAAAATTAAAATAAATATTGAATGTGCAGTGGTTGTTGTGTTATAATAGCAAGCGTTAATGTGGGTTTGTATATCTGCAACCAAATTTATCACTGGAAGGAAAGAACGATATGGCGTACAGAACGCATAACTGTAATGAACTTACTTTTGACAATCTGAACCAGAAAGTTTCTCTTGCCGGATGGGTGGATACTATCCGCGACCACGGCGGCGTAATCTTTGTTGACCTGCGCGATGAATACGGAATTACCCAGGTAGTATTCCACGACGACTCAATGCTTGATGGCGTGCGCAAAGAGAGCGTTATTTCGGTTACCGGCACCGTGGTTAAACGTGACGAAGAAACCGTTAATAAAAAACTTGCAACAGGCGAGCTTGAAGTTCACGTTGAGCAGATTGAAGTGCTCGGCGAGTGCACACGAGCTCTTCCCTTCGACATTTCCGAATCAAAGGAGACGAGAGAGGACGTTCGTCTTCAGTATCGTTTTCTTGACCTGCGCAATAAGGAAGTTCACGACAACATTCTTTTCAGAAGCAAAGTCGTTGCTTATCTGCGCGAGAAAATGACTTCTCTCGGATTTACAGAAATTACGACGCCCATCCTTACCTGCTCATCACCTGAGGGTGCCCGTGACTATATCATCCCGTCAAGAAAGCACGAGGGCAAGTTTTACGCTCTGCCCCAGGCTCCCCAGCAGTTTAAACAGCTGCTTATGACCTCAGGATTTGACAGATATTTCCAGATAGCTCCCTGCTTCCGTGATGAAGACGCGAGAGCAGACCGTTCTCCCGGCGAGTTTTATCAGCTGGACTTTGAAATGGCGTTTGCAACTCAGGAAGACGTATTTGCTGTTGCTGAAGACGTGCTTTACGATACTTTTACAAAGTTCTCAGACAAGACCGTAAGCCCTGCGCCTTTTGTCCGCATTCCTTACGAAGAGGCTATGCTCAAGTACGGTACGGACAAGCCGGACCTTCGCAACCCGCTTATCATAAGCGACCTTACCGAATATTTCAGCACCGTTGATTTCAAACCCTTCAAGGGCAGACCTGTAAGAGGTATCGTAGTTCCGAACTGTGCTCATCAGTCAAAGGGCTGGTACGAAAAGATGCTTGCATTCGCAATGGACATCGGAATGAAGGGTCTCGGTTATATCACCGTTCAGGAAGACGGCTCATACAAAGGCCCAATCGACAAATTCCTGTCTGTTGAGAAAAAAGAAGAACTTCGCGAAATGCTCAGCCTTAAGACAGACGACACGCTGTTCTTCATCTGCGACAATATCCGCATTGTAAACGACCTTGCGGGTCAGATAAGAACGGAACTTGCAAAACGTCTTGACCTTATCGATAATTCTAAGTTTGAACTTTGCTTCATCACCGATTTCCCGATGTATGAGCGCGACGACGAGGGCAAACTTATTTTCACCCACAATCCGTTTTCGATGCCTCAGGGCGAGATGGACGCACTGCTTAACCAGGAGCCTACCGAGATTAAGGCTTATCAGTACGATATCGTCTGCAACGGCGTAGAGCTTTCCTCAGGCGCTGTCCGCAACCATCGTCCTGACGTTATGATAAAAGCATTTGAAATGGCAGGCTACACAGCAGAGGACGTTGAGAAGAAATTCGGCGCTCTGTTTAACGCTTTCCATTACGGCGCTCCGCCCCATGCAGGAATGGCCCCCGGCGTTGACCGTATGATAATGCTTCTGAAAGACGAAGAGAATATCCGTGAGGTTATCGCTTTTCCGATGAATTCAAACGCCCAGGACGTTCTTCTCGGAGCTCCAAATTACGTAAGCGAAATGCAGCTGCGTGAAACACATATCAAACTTCGCAGACCTGTTGAAAAACAGTAAGCAAAAATCAATTCAGACCGAGGTTGAACCATGAAGATTACACCGGAACTTATTCAGTACCTTGAAACGCTCGCCAGAATAGAACTTACTCCCGAAGAGGAGGAGAAGGTGGGCGACCAGCTTCAGGAACTGCTGTCTTATATGGATACTTTGAACGAACTTGATACCGCCGGCGTTGAAGCAATGAGCCATTGCTTCCCGGTTACAAACGTTTTCCGTGAAGACGAGGTTGAGGTTCACATGACGCCGGAAGAGGTTGTTGCCAACGCCCCTGAAAGCCAGGACGGTGCTTTTGTAGTGCCGAAGACAGTGGAATAAAGCGGAGGACTGACATATGGATATATTTTCAGTAAGCGCCCTTGAACTGGCGCAAAAAATTAAGAGCAGAGAAATGTCCGCTCCTGAGGCTGTTAAGGCTGTTGCCGCTTCAATGTCAGCCAAGGAGGAAACGTTTAACTGCTATACCTCCTTTGACGAGGAAGAGGCGCTTAAATGCGCCGCCGATGTTCAAAAACGTATTGATGCCGGCGAGGAACTTTCCCCGCTTGCAGGCGTTCCAATCGGAATAAAAGATAATATCTGCACGAAGGGACAGTTTACCACCTGCTCTTCAAAAATGCTTACAGGCTTTAAGCCGCCTTATAACGCAACAGTTATAAATAAGCTCAACGAAGCAGGCATGGTTCCTTTCGGCAAACTTAATATGGACGAGTTCGCAATGGGCTCTACAACCGAGACTTCTTATTACGGCGCAACCAAGAATCCGTGGGATACAGACCGTGTTCCCGGCGGTTCGTCAGGCGGTGCCGCCGCTGCGGTAGCTGCCCCGGAAGCCGTTTTCACTGCTTGA
>URGA01000112.1 GCA_900547275.1 uncultured Oscillospiraceae bacterium
GGCTGCCACTGATTTTTATGTTTTTTCTGCGGGCTTTTGCCCGCAGAAAATAACTTTTCGGGAAAGGAGGACAATAATATGGCAAAACAGAAAATAAGCCCGATGATGGAGCAGTATTTCCAGATAAAAAAAGACTATACGGACGTTATTCTTTTCTTCAGACTGGGCGATTTTTATGAAATGTTTTTTGATGATGCTAAAATTGCCAGCAAGGAACTCGATTTGGTACTGACAGGCAGAGATTGCGGTCAGGAGGAGCGCGCGCCGATGTGCGGAGTACCGTTTCACAGCGCTGACTCATATATTGCTAAGCTTGTTTCAAGGGGATATAAAGTCGCGATATGCGAGCAGATGGAAGACCCGGCAACAGCCAAGGGCATCGTTAAAAGAGATGTTATAAGAATCATCACTCCGGGCACCGTAATTGAAGGCAATATGCTTGACGACGGCGTAAACAATTACCTTGCAAGCATATACGCAGGCGAGAAAAACACAGGAATGTGCTTTGCGGACGTATCCACAGGTGAGTTCCATATTACACTGATTGACGGCGAGGACACGGAAAACAAGATAATCAACCAGCTGTCTACATATTCTCCCAGAGAGATAATTTTCAATAAAAAGGCCGGAGAGTTTTCCTCCGTAATCAATTTTGCTTCGTCACGACTTGAAGCGTCGGTTGAATATCCCGATGATGAATCTTTCGATTTTGAGGCGTGCTCATCTCTGATTATGGAAACGCTGAAAAAAGAGGAAATAGCTTCTCTTGATATCGGCCACAGCAGAGAGACTGTATGCGCTCTGGGCAGTGTAATCGCTTATCTTAAAAACACCCAGAAAAAGAACTCTATCGAACCTCCGTCAGAGGTTGAGTTTTACGACAGCAGCCGCTTTATGAACCTTGACATGAGCGCCAGACGTAATCTTGAACTTATTAAGTCAATGATGACCGGCGACAAAAAGCACAGTCTGCTGTGGGTTATTGATAAAACTAAAACAGCCATGGGAAAAAGAATGATTCGCTCATGGGTTGAGCGGCCGCTTCTTTCAATCTCGAAGATAGTCCGCCGCCAGAACGCTGTCGGTGAGCTTTACGACAACGCAATGCTGAGAGATACGGCAAGGGAAGCGCTTGTCGGCGTAAACGATATAGAGCGACTGATGACGCGCATTGTTTACGGTACTGCAAACGCCAAGGAACTTAAGGCACTGCAAAATACAATCAGTGCTCTGCCGACAATCAAAGGTGCACTTTCAGATGTTTCCAGCGCAATGCTGCGCGATATTGAGAGCGACATTGACCTTTTGGAAGATGTAGGCGACCTGATTGAGCGCGCTATTGTGGACGAGCCTCCGTTTTCAGTCCGTGAGGGCGGAATAATCAAAGAAGGCTTCAACAAGGATATTGACGAACTTAAAGCTATAATGGACGACGGTGCCGGCGTTATCGCTTCTATTGAAGCTCAGCAGCGTGAACTTACGGGAATACCGAAGCTGAAAGTCGGTTACAACCGTGTGTTTGGTTATTACATTGAGGTTTCCAATTCCTACAAGGAAATGGTGCCCGATTCATATATCAGAAAACAGACACTTACTAACTGCGAACGTTTTATTACCCAGGAGTTAAAAGAACTGGAGGGCAAGATACTCGGAGCAAAAGAAAGAGAGATTGCCCTGGAATACGAACTGTTTACCTCTGTACGTGAAAGCGTTGCAGGTGAAATCCAGCGGCTGCAGACAACGGCAAAAGCGCTTGCAAGGCTTGACGTGCTTTGTTCACTTGCCCAGGTTGCGGTGCAGAACAATTATGTTTGCCCACAGATAAGCAACGACGGCGTTATTGATATTAAGGACGGCCGTCATCCTGTAGTTGAAGCACTGCTTGACGGAGCGCCCTTCGTTCCGAACGATACTTATCTTGACAAGAACGACCACCGCTGTGCGATTATTACAGGTCCTAATATGGCGGGTAAGTCAACATATATGCGCCAGACAGCGCTGATTACGCTTCTGGCTCAGATAGGCTCTTTCGTTCCTGCAAAACAGGCAAAGATCAGTGTTGTTGACGCGATATTTACAAGGGTAGGCGCTTCCGACGACCTTGCCACAGGCCGGTCAACATTTATGGTTGAGATGAACGAGGTGGCGTCTATACTGAAAAACGCTACTGCCGACAGCCTTATTATTCTTGATGAGATAGGAAGAGGAACGTCAACGTTTGACGGAATGAGTATTGCAAGAGCGGTACTTGAATTCGTCTGCAAAAAGAAAACGCTGGGAGCAAAAACGCTTTTTGCAACCCACTATCATGAGCTTACCGCTATGGAGGGACTTGTTGAAGGTGTTCACAACTATTCAATTGCCGTTAAGAAACGCGGCGATGATATAACTTTCCTGCGCCGAATAGTCAAAGGCGGAGCAGACCAGAGCTTCGGTATTGAAGTTGCGAAACTGGCAGGAGTTCCTGATACTGTCGTTCGCAGGGCAAAAGTTATTCTTAAAGAACTCGAAAAAAACAGCGTGCCCATTGAATTTAAAGCGGATGACGCTGTTGTTGAAGAACCGGAAGAGGATATCCAGTATAATTTCAAAGCTAACGGCACAAACGAGATCATGGAGATACTCAAAACGGTCGATATAAACACTTTAACGCCTATTGAGGCGATGCAAACGCTGTACGATCTGCGCAAG
>URGA01000113.1 GCA_900547275.1 uncultured Oscillospiraceae bacterium
GGGAGCCGCAGGAATGCACCTGGTTATCGCAACTCAGCGTCCGTCTGTTGATGTAATTACAGGACTTATCAAAGCAAACATTTCCTCAAGAATTGCCCTTACAGTATCTTCTCAAATCGACTCGAGAACTATTCTTGACTCTGCCGGAGCGGAAAAACTACTGGGCAGAGGTGATATGCTTTACGCACCCATAGGCGCTTCTAAGCCGATTCGAGTTCAGGGATGCTTTATCAGTGATGAAGAGGTTGAGGATCTTTGTAACTATATCAAACGTCAGGGCGACAGCCAGTACAGCGATGAAATTCAAAAGGAAATTGACGAAAAAGCCGTTCAGGACAAAAAGTCACCCTTTGAAAGTGATGGCGAAAGCGAACAGCTTGACGCATTGTTTGACAAGGCAGTGGATATCGTTCTGGAAAGCGGAACTGCTTCAACATCTTTCCTTCAGCGTAAACTTTCTGTCGGCTACGCCAGAGGCGCAAAGATTATGGATCAGCTCCAGGAAAAGGGAATTATCGGCCCCCAGGACGGCGCCAAGAAGCGTGAAATTCTTATTAACCGTCAGCAGTGGCTTGAGATGCAGGCTTACTCTGGTAAAGATTTTACAGCTGAAAATACTGAACAGATGACATTTGAAGATAATAACGAAGAAATTAACAGCGAGGAAAATGAATGAGCAAGCATGATTTTTTGCCTGTTTCAAAACAAGATATGAAAGAACGCGGCTGGGAAAGCGTAGACTTTGTTTATGTTACCGGCGACGCTTACGTTGACCACCCGTCGTTCGGCGCGGCTATAATAACGAGAGTGCTTGAGGCTAAGGGTTACAAGGTTGCCGTTCTCAGCCAGCCTGACTGGCACAGTGCAAATGACTTTAAGCGTTTCGGAAAACCGCGTCTTGGATTTCTTATCACTTCAGGAAATATAGATTCAATGGTTGCTCATTACACCGCCGCAGGAAAGCTTCGCCACGACGATGCTTATACTGCCGGAGGTATGCACGGAAAAAGACCTGACAGGGCAGTTATTGTTTATTCTCACCTTGCCCGTGAAGCATACAGTGATACTTCCGTTGTTATCGGCGGACTTGAAGCTTCCTTGCGCAGGTTTGCTCATTATGACTATTGGGACGATGCAATCAGACCTTCAATTTTGATTGATTCCGGTGCAGATCTGCTTCTTTACGGTATGGGTGAAAACCAGATAATTGAACTTGCCAAACGTCTTGATAATGGTGAAAAAGCAAGCGAAATACATGATATGAAGGGCAGTGTTTATGCTGTACCTGTTCAGGAAACGCCTTACACCGGCGTTGAATGCCCGTCTTTTGAAAACGTTTGTACATCTAAAAAAGAATATGCTAAATCATGCCGTATTCAACAGGATGAGCAGGATCATATAAGAGGAAGAGTTGTTAAACAGCGCCACGGCAAGCTTATGGTAGTCCAAAACCAACCTATGCCTCCGCTTACTCAAAAAGAACTTGACTGGGTATACAGTCTGCCTTATATGAGAGCGTATCATCCTTCTTATGAAAAACTCGGCGGCGTTCCCGGTATTGAGGAAGTTCGTTTTTCAATTACTCACAACAGGGGATGCTTCGGAGCGTGCAATTTCTGCTCAATAGCGTTTCATCAGGGAAGATATGTAACAACCAGAAGTAAAAAGAGCATTCTTGCCGAGGCGGAGAAAATAATCAATATGCCCGGTTTTAAAGGATATATACACGATGTGGGCGGCCCTACGGCGAACTTCAGAAGACCGAGCTGCGATCTTCAGGAAGAGCATGGGCTTTGCAAAGGCAAAAAATGCCTTGCACCTAAGCCGTGCCCAAATCTTTCGGTGGACCACTCTGAGTATCTGGATATTTTGCGTTCGCTCAGACAGCTTCCCGGTGTAAAAAAAGTCTTTATCCGCTCAGGAATACGCTACGATTATCTTTTGTGTGATAACGACGATACATTTTTCAAAGAACTTGTTGAGCATCATGTCAGCGGCCAGCTAAAGGTGGCTCCTGAGCACTGTTCGGCGGCAGTTCTTGACAAAATGGGAAAACCGCATATTGAAGCATATATTAAGTTTTCAAAACAGTATTTTTCATATACGGGAGAAATAAATAAAGAGCAGTATCTTGTGCCTTATTTGATGAGTTCTCATCCGGGTTCTACACTCAAAGATGCAGTTGAACTTGCGGTATTTCTTAAAAAGCATCATATAAGACCGGAACAAGTCCAGGACTTTTATCCCACGCCCGGAACGATATCAACGTGTATGTTTTATACGGGACTTGACCCGTATGCTATGGAAGAAGTTTACGTTGCTCGCACTCCCCACGAAAAAGCGCTTCAGCGCGCACTTTTGCAGTACTACCTGCCTAAAAACAGAGCGCTTTGCAAAGAGGCTTTGCTGAAAGCCCGCAGAGGCGACTTGATTGGAAACGGACACGATTGCCTTATTCCCGCCGATACATCGAATATGGCTAACAGGGGACGCAGACCGCAGAAATACAGCGGTAATAAAAGGAAGAGAAGAAATGAAAAGCGATAAAGGACAGAGCCTTGTTTTGCTGGGCATAGGCTTAATATTAATTGCTTGTGTCTGCGTTTACATTGCGCTATCTCAGCCGAAGATATCGTCAGGCGTTTTGATTGAAAATTTTACC
>URGA01000114.1 GCA_900547275.1 uncultured Oscillospiraceae bacterium
TTTAAGCTTTTCCTTTCCCACCTGCATAGCAGGTGGTTGCCTTTGTTTCACACAATAAACAAAGACCTGACTGCTTTGTCCAGTCAGGTCTTATTTTTACACATAAGAAATCGGCTGAAGCAAAACTCCAGCCGATTGTTTTTTATAATATTCGCTTTGTTAGATTGATTTGAGAAGATTTGGCAGTTTCTTAAGAGCTCCGCCGATTCCGCCGAGGATTTTATTGAAACCTACGAACGTTGACTTATCATCGTTAAGGATCATAAGCAAACCGTCTGCCATTTTCGGCGAGAACACTCCCATTGACATTGCAATGAAGTTACGGATCGGGATCTGGGTTGCCATTGCGGCAAGCATTGCTCCGTCTCCGTTTTCAGCAGAGCCGAACTTCTTCATCATCTTGTTGATAATACGGCAGAGTTTTCCGCCCCATTTTGTATGGCTTGCGTCGTCAAGACAGCAGTAAATATCGATTGGCTTAGAGGTGTCGCGCTGACGGGCCGGCAGTTCCTTGCCGTAAACAGCAGTCCACTGAGCATCATCAATTGCGGAGATATCGGCAGTATAATAAGCGGGAGCGCTCTGATGGTAATCCGGTATCTTCGCTTCACATTCGGAAATGATATTTACAGCCTTTGTAAGACGAATATCGCGGCTGGACGCGCCAACCATAATATCAAACAGACCTGTTTCAACCTGCCAATCCTGAAGATCAACATTGTAAAACGCGAAAGCGCGCTTGCCCAGAGTGATTGAAACTTCCTTTTCCTCCCCTGCTTTAAGGAATACTTTTGCAAAGCCTTTAAGTTCCTTAACAGGGCGGAATATTGTTGACTCCTTGTCTGCAACATAGACCTGGGCAACTTCAGCGCCGTCTCTTTCGCCGACATTCTTAATCTTAAATGTTACAGTCAGTTCGTCTGTATCTTTAATATTTGCTGATGAAAGGTTAATATCGCTGTACTCAAATTTTGTATAAGACAATCCGTGACCGAACGGGAAAAGGACGTCCTTTCCTGCGGTATCGTAATAACGGTAACCGATATATACGCTCTCTTTGTGCTCGCTGACAACGGGCTGACCGGGATAATTGCCGAAAGTCGGATTATCTTCGAATGAAAGCGGATATGTTTCGCTTGTTTTACCGCTGGGGTTAACCTTGCCCACAAGGATATTAGCAACCGCTTTACCGCCTGCCTGACCTGAAAGTCCGCTGTTGAGCAGTCCCTTAACGCTGTCTATCCACGGCATGAGAACTACCGAACCGCCTGCAAGAACGACAACGGTATTCGGATTTGCTTCAGCAATTTTTTCAATAAGAGAATTGTGACTTGAAGGCATATTGATATCGTCTCTGTCATAGCCTTCGGCTTCAAATTCTTCGGTAAGGCCTGCAAAAACAATTGCAACATCAGCTTTCTTTGCGGCTTCAACAGCTTCGCTTACAAGAGCATCGTTAACAACGTCTTTACCCTTTTCGTAACCCTGAGAATAAGTAACGTCAACGCCCAGAGCAACGAGGTTATCATAAGCGTTTTCCATCTTAGTGGGATTGATAACGGAAGAGCCTGCGCCCTGATAACGGGGAGCCTTTGCCATTTCGCCGATAACAGCAACCTTCTGGCCTGGCTTCAGCGGAAGGATATCTTCGTCATTTTTGAGAAGCTGGATTGAACCTTCTGCAACGCGGCAGGCAAGCTCATGGTGAGCGTCAATATCGTATGTATATTTCTGAGAAAGTACTTCTTTTGATTTAACGATAAGGTCAACAACGTTGTCAACACGTTCGTTGAGCACGTTTTCATCAAGTTCTCCGCTCTTAACAGCGACAATGATCTTTTCAGTATTAAGAGTGCCTGAAGAAGGCATTTCAAGATCTGTTCCGTTTTCAAGGCCGGGAATACGGTCAACAGATGAACCCCAGTCGGTTACGAAAAGACCTTTGAAGCCCCATTCTTTGCGGGCAACCTGTTCCTGGAGCCAACCGTTCTGGGAGGCATAAACGCCATTGATACGGTTATATGAATTCATTACGGTCCAGGGCTGAGCCTCTTTGATCGCAATTTCAAACGCTGTAAGATAGAGTTCGCGAAGCGCACGCTCATCAACAACTTCGTTAACGATCATTCTGTACGCTTCCTGTGAGTTGCAGGCAAAATGCTTCAGCGAAGTACCTATTCCCTTTGACTGAACGCCTTTTATCCAGCCTGCAGAGCACTTACCTGAAAGATACGGATCCTCTGAAAAATATTCAAAATTACGACCGCAGACAGGTGAACGCTTAATATTAGTTCCGGGGCCGAGAATAACGGAAACCTCTTCTTTAAGGCATTCCTCGCCTAAAGCTTCACCCTCCTGCTTCAACAGATCTTCATCCCATGAGCAGCTTGAAGTAGCGGCGGTGGGAAAACTTGTGGCAGGATATGAGTTGCCAAGGCCAACTGAATCTCCGTTTGGATTCTGCTTACGAAGTCCGTGAGGGCCGTCGGTTACCATGATTTTGGGCAAACCTAACTCAGGCGCTTCCTCCAGATGCCAGTAGTCAAAACCTGAAACGAAAGCCGCCTTTTGTTCCAAGCTCATTTTCTGAACGATTTCAGCGT
>URGA01000115.1 GCA_900547275.1 uncultured Oscillospiraceae bacterium
TAAATCATAAACACGGAAGCGGCAACGATAAGAAGAAGGATTATTCCTGCAAATCCGCCCAGAGCAAGGTTGAGCGTCTGGTCGTCGGAAACGCCTGAAAATACAAACAGGTCGTAGTTAGTTGCGGGCTTTTCTGCTCCGATAAGTTTTGTTGTTGCGTCTATTTTGTCCCATATATGACGGTCCAGTTTGTCATAACGGACAATAATGTTGACTGTGCCTTCAGGCAGTGTGTCGTCAACGCCGCAAATTATCTTGTTGTAATTAGTAGAACTGTTTTCAGTGTCTGTAATACCGCAGATAGTGTACTGGGTGTCAACATAATCGCCTGTGGTGTTGTTTGCATAGTTGATTGTGGGGATAGTCACCTTGTCGCCCACTTTCCATTTAAGGTCGTTGTCCTTAATGAAATCGCGGCGTACGACTATTTCGCTTGTGTTTTGGGGCATTCTGCCTTCAGCCAGTTTGATGCCGAAAATATCCATGTAATTTTCGTCCATGGCTTTAAGAGTTGTATACGCTCTGCCGCTCTGAGTGTCAGGGCGTATATTCAGCTCGGCAATATCTGCTCCGTAGCCGTACTGCTCAATGTTTTTGTCTTCTTTAAGGGGTTTTACATTTTCAAGAGAAACCGATTCGTAAGAAGTGTGCCAGTTGCCGCCGTAAACGATAGAAGTTTCTTTCATGAAATTCACAAATGAAATGGCGCTGGTGAATACCGCGGCAACCATAGCAACGGAAATAATAATTCCGATAAGGGTAACCACCGTGCGCTTTAAGTTGCTTTTCAGGTGGCGAAAAGTCAGTTTTGCAATAATGTTCACGGCAGCATCACCTCGTCCCTGACGATTTTACCGTCCTCAACGGCGATAATTCTGTCTGCGCTCAGCGCAATGCGTTCATCGTGAGTAATAATGATAACTGTCTGGTTAAGTTCTTTGTTAAATCTGCGGAGAAGTTCGATAATCTCTTTTGAGTTTTTGCTGTCAAGGTTTCCGGTGGGTTCGTCTGCCAGCAGGATAGCAGGGTTGTTCATAAGCGCTCTGCCGATTGATACTCTCTGCTGCTGACCGCCTGAAAGCTCGGAGGGTAAGTGGCTGAGGCGGTTTTCAAGCCCGAGTTTCTCAACAAGATTATCGTAATGAGCCTTGTCTGCCTTCTTGCCGTCGAGCAGAAGCGGAAGGGTCATGTTTTCCTCAACTGTGAGAATGGGAATAAGGTTGTAAAACTGGTAAATAAGTCCGATTTGGCGGCGGCGGAAGATTGCCAGCGCCGTTTCGTCAAGCTGTGTAATATCTGTTCCGTCAACAAAAACGTGGCCAGAGGTGGGAGTGTCAACGCCGCCCATGATGTGAAGCAGTGTTGATTTACCTGAACCTGAGGGTCCGATTATTGCAACGAACTGTCCTTTCGGAACGGTGAAAGATACGTTATCGAGTGCACGCACCTCTGTGTCACCTTTACCGTAGATTTTTGATAAATTTTCAATCCTTAAAATATCCATATTGTTTTCTCCTTTTTAGTGGCGGGTGTGTGTATTTCCTTTTACAACTACACTATAACGTATTAATGTTACAGCTCGGTGACTTTTTCAGTGACAGTTTTGTCACTTTTAATTTTTTTAATAAAAAAAGCCGGAAAGCAATTCCGGCTTTGGCGGCGTTGCCCGCTAAACTATCAGTTTGTAAAATCTTATTATAAATGTTGTTCCTTTTCCCAGTTCGCTTTCAACGTCAACAACGGCGTTTTCTCTATTGAATATTGATTTTGACAGTGCCAGTCCGATGCCTACGCTGTCGGGGGAACTGTTTTTACCTCGGTAAAAACGCTCGAAAATATGGGGCAGATCCTCTTTTGCTATTCCGCAGCCGTCGTCTTTTATTTTCAGCTCGGCGTAAATAGGCGTTTGAGTTCCGCTTATATCCAGCCTTCCGCCTTCGTCCATATGCTCAAGGCAGTTTTTGATAATGTTCTGGACGGCTTCCGTTGTCCAAAGAAGATCTCCGCTGAATTTTACTGCGTCGCAGTTTGGGTTAATTGTAATTCCCCGAAGTTCTGCCTGAATTAAGAACGGTTCCAGCGACTTTTTTATAACGAGAGCCAGTTCAACGGGATCGCTTTTCAGCGTTACAGTGTCTGCGTCAAATTTTGAGATTTTCAGCAGGGTAAGCAGCATCCACTGCATTTTCTTCAGCTGACTGTCAATATTTTCAAGAAACTCACGCCGCTTTGCTTCGTCAAGGTCTTCCTGCCTTAAAAGGTCGGTCATTACTGTCATTGAAGTAATAGGCGTTTTCAGCTGGTGGGAAATATCTGCCAGAGAATCGGCAAGATAATTTTTGTCTTTATAAAGAAGTTCAGACTGGGTCTGGAGTTTCTTTGCGGTTTTGTAAATGTTGTTTTGAAGGATTGAAAGTTCGCCCTCTTCGTTGTCCGGAACGAAGAGACTGGCGGTGCCGTTTACAATGGTGGTAAGATAATCGGAAAGTTCGTTTATCTTTTTCTGGCGTTTTATATTGTAGATTATAAAAACGGCGGGGAGCGCAAGACAGGCGG
>URGA01000116.1 GCA_900547275.1 uncultured Oscillospiraceae bacterium
CCCACGCCCATGTTGCCCATTCGGGTAAAATTCCGTTTTTAGCCGCTAACGGGTTTGAAGCGCCTATTTATTCAACCCAGGCAACATACAGGCTTTGCCGCATTATGCTGATGGACAGCGCCCATATTCAGATGTTCGAGGCTCAGTGGCAAAACAGAAAAAACAAGCGTTCCGGCAGAGAGCCTGTTGAACCGCTTTATACGACAGACGACGCTGAAGCGGCGCTGAAACTGTTTGCACCCTGCGAATATGAAAAATCATATTCCGTTTTTGACGGAATAGAAATTCGTTTTATTGACGCGGGTCATCTTCTGGGCTCGTCGTCAATAGAAATTAAAGTAACGGAAAACGGGATAACGAAAACATTGCTTTTCTCCGGAGATATAGGCAATGTCAACCGTCCTCTTATCCGCGATCCGAAAATGCCGCCGAAAGCAGACGTTGTTGTTGTTGAGTCTACCTACGGCGACAGGCTTCACCCGTCAAGACCTGATTATATAAATCAACTTACCAACATTATACAAACGACATTTGATAACGGCGGCAACGTTGTAATCCCCTCTTTTGCCGTTGGCAGAACTCAGGAACTGCTTTATCTAATCAGAATAATAAAAGAGAAGCACCTTATTAAAAACCACGACAATTTCCCGGTCTGGGTAGACAGTCCGCTGGCGGTAGAAGCCACAGAGATCTACAACGACACAAACCTGATTGACTATTTTGACGAAGAAACTCTTGAACTTCTGGACAAAGGCGTCAACCCGATAAAATTCAGAAACCTCAACCTCGCTGTAACAAGCGATGAATCACGAGAGATCAACTTTAACGACGAACCGAAAATCATTCTCTCAGCAAGCGGAATGTGCGAGGCAGGTAGAATTCGCCACCATCTTAAGCACAATCTTTGGCGCAAGGAATGCACAATTCTTTTCGTCGGCTACCAAGCGGTAGGCACTTTGGGACGAAAAATAATTGACGGCGCAACAGACGTAAAACTTTTCGGCGAAGAAGTACATATTAACGCGCGCATTGAAAAAATCGACGGTATAAGCGGCCACGCAGACCGCAATATGCTGCTCCACTGGCTTGCATCAATGCCTGAGCCTCCGAGAGTTGTATTTGTTAACCACGGCAACGACCGAGTATGCGACGATTTTGCAAAAGCCATTGAACAGGAACTTCAATACACTGCCACAGCGCCCTTCCCCGGCGACGGATTTGAGATCGGCGACACAGTAGTTCAGACCGAAGTTGGCACACGCCGCCTTGTTGATAAAAAGGCCCACAAGACCCAGGTGGCTAATTCCGTATTTGAAAGACTTAAAATAGCAGGCGACCGCCTTGCTCAGGTTATTGAGCAAAACAGGGGCGGAACGAACAAAGATTTGGCTAAATTTGCCGATCAGATTACCGCGCTGTGCGAAAAGTGGCAGCGCTGACATTACCCTACAGGAAAGTGAACTTTTATGCTTATTACAACTTCTGCAATTAACAGCAAAGCTGAACAGGGAAAAGAAAAATTCATTGAAGAGAGCGAAAAACAGTATCAGGAACGGCTGAAAAAAGCCGCCGAAAAAATCTGCCTGACAGAACAGGAAAGACCTCTTATTTTGATTTCCGGCCCCTCAGGAAGCGGTAAAACAACTACCGCAATAAAACTTTACCAAACTATCCGTTCCATGGGCCACAAGGTCTGCTATATTTCAATGGACAGATATTTCAAAAACTTTTCCGAAGAGGAGAAAATACTAAAACAACAAAACAAAATCGATTTAGAATCTCCTGAGCGGGTGGACAGTGAATACCTCAACAGAGATCTCGATATTCTTCTTAACGGCGGAAAAATAGAACTCCCCGCATACGATTTTTCAACCAACACGCGCCGTCCGTCGGGAAAAATAATTGACCGTCAGGGTGGATTTGTAATTTTGGAGGGAATACACGCGCTGAACCCCGATATATTAGGTGACACAGACAGCAGTTCTACGCGCATCTATGTCAGCGTTCGCTCCCGCCTTATCGACAGCAACGGAGATAAACTGCACCCCTGTAAAATACGCCTCATGCGCAGAATGATGCGCGACAAACTTTACAGAGGCCGCCAGATTGAAGAAACAGTAAGGCTTTTCCCCTCTGTTCAGCGGGGCGAAAACCGCTACATACTCCCCTACAAATACCGCTCCGATGAGGATATTGACACGTTTATCCCATACGAAGCCTGTGTTTACAGGGATGTTCTTTTCAGTGAACTCAAGGGCATCGCTGACAAATACGCAGACATAAGAGACATTGTTCAGGGGCTCGACGAGATACTTCCAATATCTCCGAAACTTGTTCCCGGCGACGCTCTTCTGCGTGAATTTATAGGCGACAGTTCTCTGAAATACTGAGTCAAGACCTCCGGCTAAGCCGGAGGCTTGAGTAAGCCCTAGAAGGGCTTTTTA
>URGA01000117.1 GCA_900547275.1 uncultured Oscillospiraceae bacterium
GCCTACCTATTTATTTTTAAAAAAAACAAAAAAAATTCCCGCCGGTCACCCGACGGTAATTATGATTGCGAGATTATTTAATGAACTTAATCAGTTCCATAGCGGCACTAACGTCGCCGTCAACTTTAAGTTTGCCGGTAGTAAATGCAAGAACAGGATCCAGTTTGCCGTTGATCAACTTCATCAAATTTGTGCCGTTCATTATGATTCTAGCATTACGGTCATGATAATCATAAGGCTCAACATGAAGTTCGCCGTTCTTGATTTCAACATAGAAAATGCCTTCCGCCTTGCCTTCAATATCAAACTGAAAAGCAAGAGTGCCCGGAACAGATGAAACATCTACATCGCTGAATTTCTTTCTGACAGCTTCAACGATGGACTCGTATGTCATAGCAGCCATTGTATGTACCTCCTGTTAATTTTTTATAATTATAGCACAATCGACTGATATTATCAAGGTTTTTTCAATTACAATTATTGTGCATATTCAACAAAAATTAACAGTTTTCGACTATAAGCAAACAGGATAATAATGGGCTTTATTTATCCTTTGGCTTTGCAATTACAGCAACTATCAGTCCGCTGAGCATAGCAACCGTAACGCCGCCGGCACAGGCCGTAAAACCGCCGGTAATTGCTCCCATAAGTCCGTCCTTTTGCACCGCTTCTTTAACTCCCTGAGCCAGCGAATTGCCAAATCCCGTAAGAGGAATAGTTGCTCCCGCACCGGCAAACTCAACGAGTTTAGGATAAATTCCCAATCCGCCCAAAAGCACTCCGAGACATACAAAAGTAACAAGAATTCTTGCAGGCGTCATTTTTGTCCAGTCTATAAGAAGCTGACCCACAACGCATATGAGCCCGCCGACAATAAAAGCTTTAAGAAATATCATTAAATATCACCATTATAATGATGCCATCAATATCTCTTTTTATTCATAAAAAAACCTGCCCGAAAAATCGGGCAGGCTCCGTTTAGCACTGGTCAATGGGATTTTTATTGTCTTTCTTTGATTCTCTGCCGTACTTTTCTTCAAATCCGGGATTGATGTAGTCCTCGATGACTTTACCGTCAGAAATACGGATAACGCGCTCTGCCTCTTCGGCGATCTCGTTGTCATGGGTAATAACGATAACCGTTCTTCCCTCGTCCTTTAACTTATGGAGAATTCTCATTACTTCTTTTGTGGATTTTGTATCCAAGTTACCTGTTGGCTCGTCGGCAAGAATTACGGGCGGCGCCGCCGCAATAGCTCTTGCAACGGCAACACGCTGCTGCTGACCGCCTGACATTTCGGCGGGCAGATGATCCATACGGCTTCCGAGACCTACTCGCTCAAGAGCGGCTTTTGAAATTTCTCTTCGCTCCTGGCGGCCCATTCCTCTGTAAACGAGAGGAAGCTCAACATTTTCAATAGCAGTCAAAGAAGAAATAAGGTTAAAGCCCTGGAAAATAAATCCGATCTGTTCATTTCTGATGGTGCTCATCTGGTCATCTGTCAAATCGTCAACAAGACGGCCGTTGATGTAATATTCGCCGCTTGTGGGAGTATCAAGCAGGCCGAGCATATTCATAAGAGTAGATTTACCTGAACCGGACTGACCGATTATTGCAACAAATTCTCCCTCGTCAATAGTAATGCTTACTCCGTCAAGGGCGTTTACCTGGTTTTCACCTGGATTATAGATCTTATATACATTTCTTACGTCTATCAAATGCATAACAAAAGCCTCTTCACATAATTATTTACAAATAGTATATAACAATATTACAGAATATAATGTAAAATGTCAAGTGAATAATAGTTAAGTTTCTATGAATAATAGAATTGAGGTGATATTATGAACGTAAGCAAAAGCGATTACGGCGAAATGGCGAAGAAAGCCAGCCCACCATCACCAAAATTGCTAAACTGCGTCAAGGCATTTTTATTCGGAGGAACTATCTGTCTTTTCGGCCAGATATTAAACACTGTTTTTGAAAACGCAGGTCTTAACGAAGACCAAGTTAAATTTTTAACGCCCTCAGTTATTATAGTAATTACGGCAATACTGACAGGCGTAGGAGTTTTTGACAAGATCGCCCGTCACGCGGGAGCAGGAACTATTGTTCCAATAACAGGTTTTGCAAACTCGGTAGTTTCTCCCGCTCTTGAATTTCAGCACGAGGGCTTTATTCTCGGCACAGCGGCTCAGATGTTTACTATAGCGGGTCCGGTAATCGTTTACGGCGTAGGCTCTTCTGTTCTTTACGGAATAATAATATATATTTTTCATTTATATTAGTATTCCGAAACAAAATTGCTGTATTCTTTCTCCTGACAAAAAGCGTCCTGAAAAGTGAACTGCCCCAAATTGTGCAGACAGTACAAAAAAGCACCTAAATGGTAGAATAT
>URGA01000118.1 GCA_900547275.1 uncultured Oscillospiraceae bacterium
TCAATCTGGGCGTTTATGATGAAGTTGCGAAATATCTTAAAGAAAACGGAAAAGAAATAATTGCAGTAGGTAAAATTGACGATATATTTGCCCACCGCTCGATAGACAAACACTTTGCTACGGCAAACAACACCGAGGGAATAGAAAAAACGCTTCAAATTTCCAAGGAAGATTTCAACGGGCTTTGCTTTACAAACCTTGTTGACTGCGATATGCTCTACGGCCACCGCAGAGATATTGACGGATACGCCAAAGCTATAAGCGAGTTTGACAGATGCATCCCCGAACTTATCGGAAACTTGAAAGACGACGATTTTCTTATGATTACAGCCGACCACGGCTGTGACCCCGGATTTAAAGGCACCGACCACACAAGAGAATATGTTGAACTGCTTATTTACGGCAAAAAGATAAAAGCAGTCAATCTAAAAACAATTAACGGTTTTGACTGCATAGGAAAAACGGTATGTTCATTATTCTCGGCAACATCCTCTTTCAGCGGGAAAGACCTTACAGGTGAATTGTTATGAATGAAGAAAAACTGCTTCAATATGCTGAAAATGCCGCAAAATATTCCTACTCTCCATTTTCTCATTTCAAAGTAGGCGCGGCGCTTATTACAGAGCAGGGCAAGATCTATACAGGCACCAATATTGAAAACTCCTCTTTTTCCGCAACGGTATGCGCAGAAAGAGTAGCGTTTTTCAAAGCAATAAGCGAGGGCGAAACAGCCTTTGAAGCAATCGCCATTTACGGCTCGGAAAACCCGTGTATGCCCTGCGGCATCTGTCGCCAGGTTATGAGCGAGTTTTGCAAAAGCGGATTTAAAATAATCACAAAGGATAAAGACGGAATATCTATTCACGTTCTGCGTGAACTTTTACCGGGTGCATTTACTCTCGGAAAGTGAGGTAACGCTATGAGAATTACCGATATTATAGAAAAGAAAAAGCATTCGCTTCCTCTCAGCCGCGAGGAAATTTCGTTTTTCGTAAAAGGCTTTACTAAAGGCGATATTCCCGATTACCAAGCGTCCGCTTTGGCTATGGCAATCTGGTTTTCGGGCATGAGCAAGGAAGAAACGGCGATACTCACAGACGAAATGGCCCACAGCGGCGATTGCCTTGACCTCTCTGCTTTCGGATCTTCCACGGCGGATAAACATTCATCAGGCGGCGTCGGCGATAAAACTACGCTTATTGTTGCGCCAATTGCCGCGGCGGCAGGAGTAACGGTTGCAAAAATGAGCGGCAGAGGGCTTGGATTTACCGGCGGCACCATTGACAAACTTGAAGCGATACCAAATCTTTCAACATCAATGAGCCCTGAAGCTTTTACAAAACAGGCAGAAAAAATCGGGCTTGTTGTTGCAGGTCAAACAGGAAACATGGCTCCCTGCGACAAAAAGCTTTACGCTCTGCGTGACGTTACCGCAACGGTAGACAGCATTCCGCTCATCGCTTCATCCATCATGAGCAAAAAGATTGCCGCAGGCGCTAAAAATATCGTTCTTGACGTAAAATGCGGTAGCGGCGCGTTCATGAAAACTGCCGAGGAAGCGGAATTTCTTGCAAAAGAAATGGTAGATATCGGCACAGCCTGCCAAAGAAGCGTTAGCGCATATATAACAGATATGTCCGCTCCGCTGGGATACTGCGTGGGAAACGCGCTGGAAGTCGCGGAAGCGGCTGAAATACTTGGCGGCAAAGATGTAAGCGACCTTCGCGAACTGTCTGTTGCTCTGGCAGGAGAAATGATATCAAAAGTAAAAAGCATCTCCTGGGAAGAAGCAAAACAAATCGCTGAGGATATGCTAAACAGCAAAAAAGCGCTGGAAAAACTGTGCGAAATGGTTGAGGCTCAGGGCGGAGACACAGCCTACATTCTGGAACCGAGCCGCTTTAAACAGGATAAATACAGAATTGACATTAAAGCAGATAAAGAAGGATATATACTAAAAACCGACGCTGAGACCATCGGCGCAGTATCCGTAATGCTGGGAGCAGGCAGAGCCGTTAAAACAGACGAAATTGACCCACTGGCAGGGATAAGGCTAAACAAAAAGCCGGGTGACAGCGTAAAGACGGGCGAAACTCTTATGACGCTTTATGCTGACAGCGAAGAAAGACTAAATTCTGCGAAAACGGCAGCCGAAAGCGCATTTTTAATAGGCGAAAACCCGCCGGATAAACAGCCGTTGATAAAAAAAGTTATCAGACCGTAGCATTACTCAATTATATAAAGGAGTTGACCCAGATGAAACTGCAATTCATAGGCGCCGTTCACGAGGTAACAGGTTCTTGCACACTGCTTACTGCCTGCGGCAAAAACATTCTAATCGACTGCGGTATGGAACAGGGACCGGATCTGTATGAGAATCCGGGACTTCCGATCA
>URGA01000119.1 GCA_900547275.1 uncultured Oscillospiraceae bacterium
TGATAAACTGATAAAGAAAGTTCCGTATCTCAGGATTTTCGAGGACGAGGCGGGCAAGATGAACCGCTCCTGTCTTGATATTGACGGAGAAATGCTTGTTGTTTCGCAGTTTACGCTTTGCGCTGACTGCTCCCACGGCAGACGACCAAGCTTTGTTTATTCAGCCCCTCCTCAAGAGGCCAATGATCTTTATATTTATTTTTCAGAGAAGCTCAGGGAAGCAGGAGTGAGAAACGTTCAAAACGGAGTTTTCGGCGCTGATATGGCAGTAGACCTGCTTAACGACGGCCCTGTAACAATAATTCTTGATTCAAAGGAACTGAAATAAATGGAAGTAAAATCAGCAACATTCGGCAGTCTTCAAAATAACTGCTATCTTATTACTGATGAAATATCAGGGCTTAGCGCTCTTGTTGACTGCACTGAATACAGTGAAAAAATGAAAAACTTTATCGGCGATGCAAAACTAGAATATATTTTGCTTACCCACGGCCATTTTGACCATATCGGCGGTGTTAAAGAAGTTAAAGAGGCTTACGGCGCTAAGGTCGTTATCGGCAGGGAAGACGCTGAAATGCTCTCTTCTTCCCGAAGATCATTAGCCGCATTTTCATTTATTCATCAGGAAAATACAACGCCGGATATTATCGTTGACGACGGCGGTGTGATAACCATCGGTTCAACAAAACTGAAAGTCCTCCATACACCGGGTCATACTCCCGGCGGAGTATGTTATGTCGGCGACGGAGAGATATTCAGCGGCGACACGCTGGTTTTCTGCTCCTGCGGCAGAACGGATTTTCCCGGCGGAAGCAGCAGCCAAATAATGGAGAGCCTAAAGAAAATTGCGGCGCTGGAGGGTAATCTTACCGTTTATCCGGGTCACGACCGCTTTTCAACCCTTGATTTTGAGAGGGAACATAATCCCTATATGAAAACAGTATGATTTTAAAAGTAATAAACCACCAGTATGTGTACGATATGAAAAACCTTTGCACCGTGTTTTTTCCTTATGAGAAAATACATACGGAAGATAAAGAGGACGAGCCTATCGTTATTGTTACCGAGAAGCAGGGAAATCTCCTTTCGGTTTTTGCAAAGGTTTACGACGTTTCACTGAAAAAAGAGCATAAACTTGAAGAAGGTGAAGAAGAACAAACAGAAATGTCTGTTCTTCTTTTTGACGTGCTTTCATCAATTCTGGGATTTACGCCTCCTTGGGGCATTCTTTACGGCGTAAGACCTGCAAAGCTTATGCACCGTTTAACCGAGGAAATGGGCGAGGAAAATGCCGCTCGGAAGTTTACTCAAGATTTTCTTGCTTCAAAGGCGAAAACGGATCTTACGGTAAATGTAATGCACCATGAAAACAAGATAATCGCTTTGTCTGACGATAAGTCGTTTTCTCTTTATGTTTCAATACCGTTTTGTCCCACAAGATGCTCTTACTGCTCTTTCGTTTCCCATTCTATCGAGCGGACGAAAAAGCTTATGAAGCCATATGTTGATCTGCTGATAAAAGAACTTGAGGAGACGGCAAAATACGCCCACGCTCTCGGCCTGAAACTCAGGAGCGTTTATTTCGGAGGAGGAACTCCCACCACCCTTGAGGCAGAAGATCTGACAAGACTGTTTAAAACAATAGAGAAAAATTTTGATTTTTCAAATCTGCTTGAATACACTGTTGAGGCAGGCAGACCGGATACGGTTACAAATGAAAAACTTTTAGCATTGAAGAATGCGGATGTCAGCCGTATAAGTATTAATCCCCAGACATTCAACGACAAGGTGCTTGAGGCAATCGGCAGACGCCATACCGCAGACAGAACAATTGAAGCGTTTGAACTGGCGCGCTCTCTTGGTTTTGATAATATCAATATGGATTTCATTGCCGGACTTCCGGAGGATACGCTTTCATCGTTCAAAAACAGTATCAATAAAGCAGTGGAACTTCAGGCGGAGTCGGTAACTGTCCACACCCTTGCCCTTAAATCGGCGGCGTATCTTGTTACAAGGGAAGAGACTTTTGATATGAAAGACCGGCTTACCGTTTCATCAATGGTTGATTATGCCGACAGCACCCTTGCTTCAACGGGATATTACCCTTACTATATGTACCGCCAGAGCAAATCCCTCGGCAATCTTGAAAACGTGGGCTGGTGCAAGGAAGGAATGGACTGCCTTTACAATGTTTTTATGATGGACGAGACCCACACTGTTTTGTCGGTTGGGGCGGGG